>JAPYTP010000160.1 GCA_029941885.1 Myxococcota bacterium | reverse complement strand
GATGGGTTCGTTCGGTCCCGCACTCAGCTGATCAATCAAGCCCGAGGCTTCGCCAAATCGCTAGGCGACCGCCTTCCTTCGAGCTCCTCCGTAGGCTTCCCGAAGCGGGTGCGCGAGGCCAAAAAGGGGAGATCTTCCCAGGTCTCGAGACACTGCTGCAGCTCATCGAGACTCTGACTGCCGCAATCGGTGACATGGATCGAGAGATCGAGCGGCTGTGTCGTGAACAATATCCTGAGACGAAGCTGCTGCGGCAGATCAAGGGGGTCGGGCCGCTGACCGCACTGTGCTTCTTGCTGACGATTGAAGACCCCCACCGTTTCAAGAAAAGCCGGTCTGTGGGAGCGTACTTGGGGTTGCGCCCGAAGCAACGCGACTCGGGACAACAACAGCCCCCGCTTCGCATCACCAAATCAGGCGACGAGATGTTGCGACGCTATCTCGTCAATGGCAGCCAATACATCCCGGGTCCATTCGGTCCTGATAGCCATTTACGGAGGGTAGCTCTAAGACTGGCCGAGCGCGGAGGTAGAGCGGCAAAGAAACGCGCGATCATCGCGGTGGCTCGACAGATCTAAAGGCGGCATAACAAGTGATGCCCTGAACAGAATTCATCGCTACGCGAGAGCTTGGAGAGAACGCCAGACGAGACAGAAATTCTAGATCCGAGAACACCGCGTCCGGGTGACTGCGTTGACGGGCTTGAACCCTCCGTTGGAGAGGTCGACGTGTAGATTGCAGCACCCGGCGCCTACGGACCCCAGCGTGCACCGGCTTCAGCGAAAGCCAACAAGAGTGCGAATGGAAGCATGGTCGAATCTCGGGCCATCGGGATCGTGGCGGCTTTGTCCTGCCAGCCGACTGCGTTGACCTAGGCCACCTCGCCATGGCGAAAGAGCAAGGTCACGATGCCCCCCGCCTCGCCGCGATCGACCGCGGCCTGCATGGCGGTCGTCACCGCCTCGAGGCGCTTCGTCGAGAATCCCCCCGGACCGACTTCCTGCAGCGGAAGTACACAGCCGCCCGCGTAGAGCAGCAGGCTGACAGCGACGGTGCCGATCAGATCCCGTGACAAAGTCGGCCGTCGCTTCGAGATCCGAGGCAGAGCGGCATTCACAGAGAGAGTCTCCCGATTTCGTGCAGCGCGTGGAGCCTAGGTGAGTCGCGATCGAGCAGCAAAGCGGGCGGGTCGTGCGATTCGCATCAAGAGCGAGTTACGATGCGTTTTCCGCCGGTCGTGGAGACCCGTCTCATTCGACTTCGATGGGATTCGCGTAGCGATCCGCATCCGTCCGGAAAGAGGAGGGGCATGTTCTACGGATGGCGAATCGTCGCAGTTTCGGCGGCCTCGCAGGGGCTTGCGGTCGGGACGACCTTCTTTACCTATGGTGTTTTTGTCAAACCCCTGGCCGCAGAATTCGACGCGCCCCGGCTCGTCATCGTACTTGGCCTGACGCTCCTTATGTTGGTTCAGGGAATCGTTTCGCCCTTCCTGGGTCGGGCGATGGACGAATGGTCCGTGCGGGGAGTGATGACGCTGGGCGCACTTCTCTGTGCGGCCGGTTTTCTGGGTCTCTCGTTGGCTACCTCGCTTTGGCAGATCGGGCTTCTCTTCGGATCGCTGATCGCCGTGGGTTCGCACATGTTCGGCCCCCTCGCGACCTCGACACTGGTGGCCAACTGGTTTCATCTGAAGCGGGGCCAGGCGCTGGGCGTCACGGCGGTCGGCGCGTCGATCGGGGGACTCATCTTTCCGGTGACCGCGACGCGTCTCATGGAGACGATGGGTTGGCGCGGTGCGGCCGGCAGTTTTGCAGGACTGCTGGTGATCTTTGCGGTTCCCCTCTGGCTGTTGGTGGTCAATCGACCGGAGCATCTCGGGCTACGCCCCGATGGAGCGGAGGAGGATGAGCGTGACACCGGGACGCAGCCGGTCGCAGCCCCGCCAGCGGAAGTCGTTGCCAAGCCTTTGGTTCAGTCCCGGAATTTCTGGGTCATCACCGCGGCTGTCGGTCTGGCTTTCTGCTCGACCAGCGTCGTGATTGCTCACCTTGTTCCGTATGCGACGGATCTTGGATTCGAACCCGGTCGGGCAGCGCTTCTGATGTCGGGGTATGCCGGTGCGGGCGCTCTCGGGCGGCTCTTCCTCGGCTACCTGGTGGACCGCGTCGACAAGCGCGTTGCCTCCTGGATCGTCTTTGCGGTTCTGACGGGAGCGTGGATCGGGCTGGTGCTGGCCGAATCCTATTCGGCGCTCATGCTGGCGAGTGTGGGGATGGGCTTCGGGGTGGGTGGGATCATGCCGCTTTGGGGGGCGCTTACGGGTGCGTGTTTTGGTCGCGCCGTCTTCGGGAGGGCGATGGGCCTCATGACGCCGTTGATGCTGCCCTTCAATCTCGCCGGGGCGCCCATCGCGGCCTACGCCTTCGATCGGACCGGTAGCTATTCCGTAGTCCTCTCAGCGTTTCTCATCACCTTCATACTGGGGGGCCTGGTGATCTCCCTGCTGCGTATTCCGAGAATCGAGCCGGGAACGGAGATTCGAGGCGCCGCGGCGTGAACCGACTCGACCGAGCCGGATCGTTTCTTCGCGCCTGCTAAGGTGAAACGACGGAGGAAGATCATGGTCGAGACTGATCGAGCACCCGTCCCCGATGGCGTGGAGATCGGGCCGGTGGCCCATCACCTTCTCCTCGAGAACGAGGACATCAAGATCTGGCAGGTCGACACTCCGGCGGGTGAGACCTTCTGGCACCACTATCACGATCTCGACTACGTGCTCTTTCACACGAGTGAAATGTTTGGGGCCGTCTACCACGCCAACGAAGAGCACGACCGGCTCTGGAGGTCGCGTCTCGAAGCCGGTGAGACCCTGGACGAAAGCCTCGGCGGTTGGTGCTACGAACACAGCGTCAACTACATCCCGGGCACGGGCTTCCTGTCCCCGGGCTATGCGAATGTCGGAAAGACCCGATTCACGGCAGCGCTGATCGAGATCAAGCGCGAGCGGCGGCCGGATCAAGAGGGGGTCGGCTTTGCGCGGAGCGACGCACTCGTTGGGCTGCCACCTCGCCCGGGCTCGTCGATGTTGCTGGAGAACGATCGGGTGCGAGTCTTCGAGACCGCTCTGGCGCCTGGAGAAAAGACGGATCCGCGCCGATGTCTGGACACGGCCATCTACGTGATCGATGGCGGACGCCTTCGAATGCATGTGTCTGTCGAGGGTCGACGGGACACCGTCCTGGACGACGATCGAACTCCGGCGAGCGGTCGTTGGTTCGGCGCCGCGGACGCCCTCGTCCTGGAGAACGTGGGCGTGGGGCCGTACCGGGAGATCAGCGTGGAACTCAAGTGATCGAGCGCTATTCGGGGCCCTTTAGCTCGATACACAGCTCACGCCAAGGTTGTTTTCCCGTATTGACGGCCCAACCGACCCCGCCCCGCTTCACATAGAGCGTGGCGCCAGGGATGACCTCGACTTCAGGTATTTCGATGGCTGTCTTCATGCTCTTGTGGACTCCGATGATGGTTTGAGGGTGGACCCGGCGATCGGGTCGCCGTCCCTAGACGATTTTGTTCGAGAAGAACCTTCTCGGGTGCGACGTCTCGGTGATCGATGCGAGTCGAGATCGGGGCGGAGAAGGCGGTCAGATTCTGTACACCCGTTCCGCATTGCCGCGGAGAACCGCTCGCTGTTCGTCCTCGGAGAGGGACGACACGACGTCACGGAAGAGACCCCAGAGCGTGTCGTAGTCGGTCCACAAGCGGTCGACCGGAAAATTGCTCGCGAACAGGCAGCGCTCCGATCCGAAGAATTCGAGGGTCTCCTCGATCAGTCGTCGACACATGGCTTCCGTCGTTCCGCCCGGCGCCATGCCCAGCCCAGAGATCTTGATCACGACGTTTGGAAAACGCGCGCAAGCCTCGAGTGCGCCGCGCCAGAGCGCGAGGCCCTCGTCCGAGCGGTCGAAGGGCATCAGGGCATGATTCAGGATGATCTGTGTGTCCGGGTGGCGGCTGATCAGCGTCGCGGCCCGCTCGGTCTGCCACGGAAAGAGCTGCAGTTCGAAAGAGAGATCGAAGCGCCGGAGCAACGAAAAATTGCGCAGCCAATCCTCGTTTTCGAGCTGAGTCGCACGCGTTTCCAGCGCGCTTTCGGCGGAGCCGGCCGAAGCGGCCGTGGATTCGGAGCTCAAGATCTGCCGGAGGCCTCTTACGTTCGCGAAGGCCAACTGGGACTCCAGCACGCTCTCGACGTTCTTTCGCGAGAGATCGGCCCCCGCGACGATCGCATGCGGAAAGCCGCCCGAACGCGGATGGTCGGCAATCTCCTGCAGCCAGGCCGTTTCGCGGACGGGATCGTCTGGGTCGTGTTCGGCCTGCACGTGCACCGACTTCACGATGTCCTGGTTTGCGCAGTCGGCACGATAGTCTTCGATTCGGTAGCTGCGGCAGAGTTCGGCAAAATCGGGGAAGGGATCGCCCGCCGGATTCGGGGTCAGCCAGGAATAGTGGCGCTCCTCGAGGTCCCAGAGATGGTGATGGGCATCGACGGCTTCGATCTGTTTCATGTGTGGAGTGCCTCGGGGTCTTCCCCGGTTCGGAGCCGGACTAGATCCGGAACGCACGTGTGCCAGTCACTGACCTGTTGATAGGCGTCTGCGACGCGAAGGACCCGTGCGTCGTCGAAGTGACCGCTGATGATTTGCAGACCTCCGGGCAGCCCGCCTCCGATCGGACCCATCGGCACGGACATCGCGGGAACGCCGAGGAGATTCCATGCCGGCGTGTAGGTCCAGGGCATCATGGCCCAAAAATCTTCCGTCAGCCGTGGTGCTGGCAGTCCGATGGTCGGCGTGACGATCACGTCGCAAGCTCCGAGCACGCGACGCAGCGTGGCGAGCCCCCACGCGCGCACGCGCTGTGCCTGCACATAGTCAGCGGAGCTATAGAGCGCGCCCATCGCGAGAGAAGCGCGCACTTCCCGCCCGTAGTCGGAAAAGCGTTCCCTCAGATCCTGGCGGTGGTAGGCGAACGATTCGCTCGCACTCGTCACCATCGCAGCGGTGGTCACGATGGGATAGCCGTCGAAATGGACCTCGACGATCTCCGCGCCGGCCTGCTCGAGGCCGCAGACAGCCTCCTCGAAGCGATCGCGGACGGCGGCATCGAAACCCTCGACCCGTGTATGGTGGTCGCGCTCGACCCCCACGCGCAGACCGGTTGCATTTCCGTCGAGCGCGGCGACGTAGTCGGGAACCGGTCGGTCGAGGGATGACGGGTCATCCGGCGAGCCGCCGGCGATCGCCTGCAGGAGGAGCGCGCAGTCCCGCGCGCTCCGGGCCATCGGGCCGACCGTGTCGAGGCTGTAGCCGAGGGGGACGACGCCCGACTTCGGGACCAGCCCGAAACTCGTCTTCAAACCCGAGAGGCCACAGAGTGCCGCCGGGATTCGCACGCTGCCTCCTGTATCGGTGCCGAGTCCGCCGAGTATGAGTCCGGCGGCCACGCCTGTCCCGGTCCCTGCGCTCGAACCTCCGGGCCAGTGATCGAGATTCCAGGGGTTGCGATGAATAGGGAAGGGGCCGTCGGCATCCGGTGCCCCCATCGCAAATTCCATCGTGGCCGTCTTTCCCGTGATCACGGCGCCCTGCGTCCGCAAGCGCGCGACGACGGGAGCGTCGATCCCGCGGCCCCAATCCGGTGCGAGGACCTTGCTACACGCGGTCGTCGGACCTTCGCGTGCGGCGATGATGTCCTTGATGCCAATCGGGATCCCCTGGAGCGGGCCGCGGTCGACGCCCGCCGCGAAATCGGCATCCGCTCGAGCCGCCGAGGTCAGGGCTTCGTCGTCGAAACGCGCGACATAGGTGCCGAGGGTGGCGTCGAGTCGGTCGGCGCGAGCAAGAAGCTCGGTAGTCAGCGCAAAACTTGTCAGGCTGCCATCCCGCAGTGCGTCGGCGGCGGCGCTGATCGTGGACGGAAACCCGGCCGTCATTTCGCTTCCATGTCTGAATCGGTGGGATGGAATGCCGGGAGGTAGAGCGCCGCCTCCTTGCAACAGAGCGCGTCCGCCGCGGAGCGGAGTCCCGGGTAGATTCGGATCATCGCCCGGATCTCGTCCTCGGAAGGGTGGATCCCGGCCGCGCTAAGCAGCGCTCGTACGATGTCGCCGTCGCTGTGCATCATGTCCTCCTTCTCATCTCTGAGATCCTCCCTCGACGCCCGGGGAAGGAAGGGGGCCTCGAATCATCGAAGACCGTGATCGGGCGCAGCGAATGGCATTCAGAGCTCATGCGCAAGCGGCTCGGCGCCGAGATAATTCTCGCGCCGCAGGTCCTCGATTTCCGAATCCGAGAGTCCTAACAAGCGCGAATAGATCTCGTCGTCGTGCTGGCCCAACCGCGGGGGCGGCAGGCGAACGCCCAGCCGCTCTCCGTCGAGGATCCAGGGTGACGTATGGAGCGGATACTCTCCATAGCCTGCCAGGAGTGTCGGCTGGTAGACACCGCGCTCGATCCAGTGCGGATCCCGGGCGTGGTCCGCGGCATCGTGTACCGCGGCCGCGGGTATGCCTCGCTTTTGAAGAAGGTCCATCAAGGCGATGGGGTCTTGCGTGCGCGTCCACGTTTCGAGGTGACGGTCGATCTCGTCTCGGTCTCGTCGACGCCCCTCCCGGTCCTGGAAACGATCGGCCCGTGCCCACTCGGGATCGCCCATGGCATCCCGAAGCGCGGTCCATTGGCGGTCCCGATAGACGCTGATGGCGATCCAGCGATCCTCTCCCTCACAGGCAAACACGCCATGAGGGGCCATCTGAGGATGATCGTTACCCGCCGCCCGGCGTATGCGACGATTGATCGAATAGTCCATCAGGGCTTCGGGAATATGATGCAGGGAGGCTTCTACCCCCGAAACCTCCACCTGCTGGCCCTCTCCGGTTCGCTCGCGATGATGAATGGCCGTCAGTAGCGCGACGGCGTTGGTCATGCCCGTCACGACATCGGTATGCGTGCTGTAGTTGACAGTATCCGGGGCCTCGTCGGGATAGTGGCGAAGGGCGCCGAAGCCGGCGATTCCATCCATGGCTCCACCCATCGTCACGCGCTTCGCGTAGGGCCCCGTCATTCCGTAGCCGGAGCAGTTCAGCATGATGAGATCGGGCCGATGCTTAGAGAGCACCTCATAGCCGATCCCCATTTTTTCGGGCACGCCCGTCACCATGTTCGTCACGACGACATCCGAAACGGCGACGAGGCGCTTGAAGATCTCGACACCCTTTTTGCGAGACAGGTCGAGGGTCATGCCCAACTTGTTCCGATTGGCCTGTACGTAACCGGAATTGACGTCGTAGGGTCGAGGGCCTGCCCGGCCATCCGGATAGAACATGGAGAGAGAGTCGGGTACGTCGACGGGGCCGCGGGCGTGATCGAAACGTTGAATCGCCTCGACCTTGATGACTTCCGCGCCGAGATCGCCGAGCCACATCCCCGTCATCGGACCGGCCCAGCCCTCGGCGAGTTCGAGCACCCTGATTCCGGCAAGCGGAAGGCTCGACGCATCGATCGATGGCAATGGGGGTGGATTTTCACTGCCGCGAAGTCGCGCGGATGCCGCATCTCCTGAGCCTCGTTCGTTCGCGAGTTCAGTGAACACCGCGTCCTGGTGTTGCCCCAACGTCGGCGCCGGCCGGCTGGGGATCTGACGCGCGCCGTGGAGGCGAAACGGCTTCGCGGGATAGCGGAGTGGTCCGGCCTCGGGGTGGTCGATCTCCTCGAAGAGCGTGCGCGCGATGAAGTGCTCATCGAACTGCATGTCCGCCGCCGAATAGACCGGGGCCATCGGGAAGCGCGCCGCCGCCGCCGCATCGAAAATCTCCTTGCGGGTGTGCTGCATGAGCCAGGCATCCCAGATCTCGTCGAATTCGGCCTTGTGAGCGGCGATGGCCGCGGTGTTCGCGAAGCGCGCCTCGTGCGAGAGTTCGGGCATCCCCATCATCCGAAATACCCGCGGCCACCACGAGTCGCCCCGTCCGATTCCTTGGACCGCGACGTAGCCGTCCTTGCAGGCGTATCCGCCCATCAAGAATTGCGCGCGGAGCGGATCGCCGATCCGCCGCGGAATCTCTCCGTTGTAGAAGTAGGGCAGGGGCTGGCGCTCTCCTCCGGCCAGGAAGGCTTCGGCGATCGACATTGTGATGTGACGGCCTCGCCCGCTGCGCCGGCTCGCAATCACTGCCCCGAGCGCCGCCGCCGCGAGGCCGAGTCCGGCATAACCGAGGGTCGCGTTCTCGGTGGAGGCGAGCGGCTCTCGCCCCGGCAAACCGTTCGGGTACATCGGCCCCGCGAGCGCGAAACTCACGAGTTCGGTCAGTTCGTAGTCACGGTAGGGTCCCGAATCCCCGAAATTCGACAATGAGACCAGGGAGAGCCGCGGATTCAAGGCTTGTAAGGTCTCGAAGCCGAGGCCGAGTCGATCGAGCGTGCCCGGCCGATAGCTCTCGACGAGAAGGTCCGAGCGAGCGACCAGGGCATGCATTCGGTCGAGGTCGGCGGTGTTTTTGAGATCGAGGACGATCCCGCGTCGATTCGTGTTCAGGTAGAGGAAGAGTCCGCTCTGCTCGGGATGGGCCTCGTCCCCGGGAAAGGGCTCCGCATGGCGCATCGGGTCACCGTCCGGACGTTCTACTTTGAGAACGTCGGCGCCCTGGTCCGCGAGCTGTTTTACACCGAATGGACCTGCAAATCCCTGCGTCAGGTCGAGCACCCTCAGTCCATCGAGCGAGTCTTGCATGGATCCTCGATCAGCGTCGATTCGGTTCGCGGCAGGATGCCGCGCCAGCCTTTGGGCTTGCTGACCGAGCCGTCTCGGTCCGTCCAGAGCGGGAGTTTGCCATCCCTGCAAACAATTCGCAGCCACCACTGCCTCGTCCCCACAGATGATGCGATCGTTCGGTTTCTGGATAGGATCGAATGCGGGTCGCGTAGGGTTGCGAAAGGCGTAGCCGCGAGAGCCGCCATGGGGTCTGGCACAGCATGATCAAGCTCTACGGAATCTCGACCTCACGTGCGGGGCGCTGTGTCTGGGCTCTGGAAGAGATCGGCCTCGACTATCAGCAGGTCCCGATCCATTTCAACGACGGCGGCACGCGCACTCCCGAGTACCGGGCAATCAACCCGAACGAGCGGATTCCGACGCTGATCGACGGGGATCTCGTGCTCTACGAATCGATGGCGATCAACCACTACCTGGCCGATCGCTACGATGGAGGCTTGAAGGTTCACGCGCCCGAAGGCGCTGCGCGAGCACTGATGTGGAGCTTCTGGGCGAACAACGAGGTCGAGAACCTGCTACGGCCGCTGTTGCGAAATCGACTCTTTCTCGAGCAGGCGGACCGCGACTCGGAGCAGGGGGATCTGGCGGCTGTGCAGATTGAGAAGCCGCTGCGAATTCTCGACGATGCGCTTCAGGGCAGGGATTTTCTGCTCGGTGATCGGCTCAGCGTGGCGGATCTCAATGTCAGCCACGGCCTCTTCTGGATTCCATTGGCGGGCGTCGATCTCGGGAGCCATCCGAGTCTCGAAGGTTGGCTCGCGCGTCTGGCGGATCGCTCGGCACTGCAGAAGGCCTGGGGTGGGGAACGGCCAGCGATGATCCTCACAGACCGGCGGCCCCATGGCGAGGTCGACCCACGCCGGGGCTTCTAGTTCGGGCGATCAGGCAGGACCGAAGCCCTCGCGCGGCACCGTCACCGTCCGGGTATCCCGACCCGATCGCATGACCGTGCCCGGTAGCGCTCCGGTATGAACTCCGTCGAGGATCGTCTGCACGCCGTTCACGATCACGTGTTCGATGCCAATCGCGTCGGCATACAGGCGGACGGCTTCACCGGGCAGGTCCTTGCGGCCATAGACCGGCCCCGTATCGACCCGGTCGGCGTCGAAGATGACGATGTCGGCGATCCACCCGGCCTCGAGCCGTCCCCGGTCGCGCAGGCCAAGCAGCTGCGCGGGCACGTCACTCAGCTGGCGCACGGCTTCCTCGAGGCTGATCAGTCCGAAGCGGCGGACCCCGTTGCCGAGCACCTGGGTGGTCTGGGCGAAGGTATCGATCATGTCGAGATGAGCGCCGGCATCCGAGGCGCCGATCACGGTTCGGTCATCGTGCCAGAGCTTGCCCCGCACGGCCCAGGAGGCAGGGTCGCCGCCGATTGCGACCGGTAGGAAGAGGGTTCGCAGCTCCTCGGAGAGCGCGAGATCGAGCATGGCGTCGAAGGCGCTCTTGTTCTGCTGCTTGCCGATCTCGCCGAGCGTCTTCCCCTTGAAGCTTTCGTTGGCCGCCTCGAAGACTTCGTCCACGATCATTTCGTCCCAGCGTGCGTAGGTGCGCAGCATCCCGGACTCCTCGGATTGGGCGCCGCGGTCGAGCTCCTTCCGGTAGACCGGGTCCTCGAGTTTCCGCATCCGTTCTTCGATCGGCAGGAGAAAGAGATCGGCCCAACCCGCGAGGGCGTCGAAGACGAAGCCGCTATGCAGGTTGAGTCTCAGGCTGGCGGGTTGGGGCACCGTCAATGCGATGACCTCGGCACCGCGCTCACGCGCGTAGTCCGTGGCGGAAAGGCGATTCTCCATCATGTCGAGGCCCTGGGAATCGCCGGCGAGGGCATTCCAGTTGAGCGGACGGTTCGCGGCGAGCGAGATATCCGTCATCAGCTGCATCATTTCCTGGTCGAATATTCCGAGACCCGGAAGGAATTCGATCGTGGTCCCTTCGTGGTCGGCACAGACGCCGGCCAACTCGACCAGCTCGTCGCGGCTCGCGTGACGCGAGGGGACGGGATGACCCTCCGCATCGTTATGCGTCGCGGCGATCGTCGTCGAGAATCCCATCCCCCCTTCGGCGAGGGAGTCTGAAACGAGCTTTTTCATCTGCGCGAGTTCGTCCTCGCTGGCTTCGTGACCGACGGCGCGCTCGTCCATCACGACTCGGCGGACGGCGGAGTGGCCGACCATGAAACCGGCGTTGACGCCGAGCCGACCTTCGAGCTTTGCCAGATATTCGCCGAACGAGGACCAATCCCAGGGCACGCCCTGTTCGAGGCTCTCGAGGGGCATGCCTTCGACCCGCGCCAGCATGCGCATCAGATAGCCGGAGGCGTCGGGGGAGAGCGGGGCGATACTGAAGCCGCAGTTGCCGCCGAGAATCGTCGTGACCCCATGAAAGCAGGAGGGGCTGACGGTGCCATCCCAGAAAACCTGGGCGTCGTAATGCGTATGGACGTCGATGAAGCCGGGGCTCACGATCTTGCCCGCTGCATCGAGTGTCTTGCGAGCGGCTTCGTCGATGTCGCCGATCGCGACGATGCGCCCGTCACGCACGCCGACATCAGCGCGCCGTGCAGGCCCCCCGGTACCGTCGACGACGTTTCCACCTCGGATCAGGATATCGAGCATCGTGGTTCCTTTCGGTCTGTGGGTGCGAGCGTCAGATACCGATCAAATAGCTGCCGGATCCGCCGCGAGAGAGTCGATGGCCGCCTGGAGGTCGGCCACGATCTGGTGATCGGGCACGCTGCGCAAGAATGCCAGGAGGTCGGGATTGCTGATCTGCGCCGGGGGTGCCCCACGACTGTACAGGTCGACGGCCAATGCCGCGTAACCCGCTCGGGCAAGCTCGTGGGCAACACCGATGGCGTGCTCGCCGAAGCCCGTGCCATCGTGGACCACGACGACGCCCGGATGGGTTCCCTGTCAGGCACGACCCGTTCTGCGCGGATTCGATCTGCGCCCGATTCGATCTCGATCTGCATGAGAGCCCTCCGTCGCCTCCGATTAGAATCCGGGTGGGCTGAACTGTCAATCGATTCGGCTCCCGCACCGGAATGCTGCCGCGAATGCAGGCTAGCCTCTGACATGCTGTCGATCTCGCGCTTTACCGCCTCTCCCGGGAAGGGACCGCGTAGCCCCGACGGGAGCCTAGGAGCCTGACCCAAGACTCATCGCGACGCCCAAGCGCCGATGCATCACCGCTGGCGGCGTTGCGA
>JAPYTP010000159.1 GCA_029941885.1 Myxococcota bacterium | reverse complement strand
GGCGACAGGATCGGTCTCTCGGCTTCTGGCCTGGTGCGCGAGAAGCCGACGGTGCGTATCGGATAGACCGAGCCTCGCTGGGGCCACCGGAAAGGCCAACGCTCGTTTTCGGGCGCGATTGCTGGTCGCTTCGAGCGCTGCCTCATCGCGTCGGCGCACCCGGGCCGCCCGAGCCCGACGCCGGATCTGGTTGAAGCGGCGGCGTTCCAGTCTGTCGGGCAGCGCGATTCGACCCGCGGCGATTCGGAGGCGCCCGAGGACCTCGTCATCCAGTTCGCCCAGAGCCTCGGGCTCATTTGCCAGAGATTCGAGCCAGGCAAGAAGACGCAAGAGGTCGGCCGAATTCGAGGGCCCTTCATCGTCGCTGGACATTGGGGCGGAGAGTAACGAACACGCGGCCCTTCGAGGCGAGGCTGGCGTCCATGCGCCCGAAACGGCCTCGATTCAGGCGAATCGTTCCCTCAGCTTCTCTTTTACGATCTTTCCACTCGCATTGTGGGGCATCTCATCCAGATGCTCGAGCTGCTCTGGATGTTTCTGACGCATCAGTCCTCGATCGGTCAGGAATGCGACCATCTCTTCGAAGCCGAGCAGCTCTGCACCCTCGATCACCCGCACCACGGCGCAGACGCGCTCACCCCGTTCGGAGTCCGGCAGTCCGATGACCGCCACCTCTGCGACCCGCTCGTGTGCGACGAGGGCCGCTTCGATCTCGGGAGCGCTGATATTCTCGCCCTTGCGAATGATCACATCCTTGATTCGCCCGGTCAGTGCGAGATAACCCTCCGCATCCAGTCGCCCGAGATCCCCGGTCCGAAAGAACCCGTCGGCGTCGAAGGCCGTCTCGTTCAGTTTCTCGTCGACATACCCGCGCAGCAACTGAGGCGCGTCGACCATGACTTCGCCCTCCCCGCCCGTCGACACCGGACGTCCGGCGCGATCCACGATGCGGATCCTCGTGCTCGGGTGGGTCGGGCGGCCTTCGGTGGTCGATCGCTTTTCCTCCGGATCGTCCCATCGCGCCATCGTGATCACCGGGCATTCCGTCATTCCGTATGTGGAGAGAATGCCGAGACCGCCGAGCTCCCGACGCACTTGCGCGTGCATCCCCGACGGCGTGGGGGCCCCGCCGCCATACAGCGCTCGCAGCTCCTCGAAGATCGGTGAGGAACTCGCGGCCCGCTGGGCCTCGAGATAGCCCTGATAGAACACGGGACCCGCGCCAGCATGGGTCACGCCGTGCCGGGCCAGAAAGGGGATCGAGGTGGTCGGATCGAATTGTTCGACGATGAGCTGCGTCGAACCCGCGATCAGTGTCGACACCAATGCGTTGGCACCGCCGAGGTGGGTGACGGGAAAGACCACTCCGGTTCTCGCCCCGGGCGCCAGCCCGAGCGCCTCTGCCAGACCCCGCGACGAGAGCAGAACCGAGGCATCGGTGTGTCGCGCACCCTTTGGGTCCGAAGTCGTTCCGGAGGTATAGAAGATCCAGCGAACGGGTCGCTCGGATGGGTCGACTGCGGCAGCCGTCTCTCGCACGGGCGGCAACAGCGCCGGATCGGCCGACGGCAGCCCATCCTCGATTTCGATCGTCTCGAACCGTCCGGAGGACTCCTGCTCGAGTTCCCGTGCGAGCGCGCCGAAATCAAAACCACGGAGGACGCCCGGCACGACAAACCAGCGGGCCCGTGTCTGCTTCAGGCAAAAGGCAACCTCGCGTCGACGGTAGATGGGAACGAGGGGATTTTGCACGGCGCCGAGGCGAGCCAGCGCGATCATGAGCACGAAGGCCGAGAGCCGCGTCGGGAGTACCCAGGAGACCGGATCGCCTTCTCGAACGCCGCGGTCATGGAGGCCCGCGGCGACGCGGTCTGCCTCGTCCCGAAGTTGCGCGAAGCTCTGCTCTCGGCCGGATTCGTCGATTCCGAAGATTCCGTCGGGGGTTTCCTCGGCCCGGCGTTCGACGAGTTGCCAGAGCGTCGCGGCTTCGATCATCCGAGGGACCTCGCGTGCTCGACGGCGTTTTCAATCCTGGCCCGCAGCGCGAGCCAGGATGCCCGCACAACGAGGGGTGCGAGCGATGGGCGGAGAGCGAGATTCAGCCGGATCTGTGCCATCGCGGCGAATCCTAGCGCCCACTCTGTCAACGGGCAGAAGGAACTCTTCGTGTTCCGCGGAAGACACTGCAATAGATCTGGCATGGTTCGAGCGAAGGAGGGTAGTCTTCTTCCGCGATGAAGTTCCGGTCTCGACCTCTTGCGGGCATGCGCCTGCTACGACTAGGCCTTGCAGGCGTACTCGCGGCCAGCGGCTGCTCGGATTCGCCCCCCGATTCGGTGGCCGGCCCCTCCGAAAATGCGGCCAAGGAGATCGACTCTCGCCCTTCGATCGTCCTGATCGTAGTCGAAAGCCTCCGCACTGATGCGGTCGCGAGCTACGGCCCCGACCGGTCGAGTCCGCTCCCGATCGGCAACGAGACCGCGACGCCCAACCTCGATCTCCTGGCAGAGTCGGGAATTCGTTATGCCTGGGCGATCGCTGCCTCGCCCGAGACGGTGACGAGCCATGCCTCGATCCTCACCGGATTGCGCGGCGACCAACATGGTGCGGGGGTGTGGACGAATCCGATCGCCACCGATGAGATCGAAACCATCGCGGAAACCCTCCGTGCTACGGGCTACGAGACCGTTGGTTTCAGCGAAAACCCCATGGTCGGGCCGGAATTCGGCCTGGACCAGGGATTTGATCGCTTCCTCACTCCCAAGGCGTCACAGGCTGCCGCGATGCTCTCCGAGGGCCGTAGCTCGGGCGCGGATTTCCGGGTCGTCGCTCGAGTTCGCCGTTGGCTGAGGGACCGGGACTCGAGCCGTCCCTACCTGCTCTTCGTCAACCTGGCCGATCCCCATCATCCTCTCGAGCAGCGCGAAGGCAATCGCTTCCTACCCCAGGGGTTGAGCAAGGCACGCATCGACAACGTGCTTGCAAATCGACCCCATGAGAAGCAGATCTGCCGCAAGCTTCCGGATCCCGAAGCCCTCGAGATACTCGCAGCGTTCTACCTCGGGGAAGTCGAATCGGCGGATCGCAAGCTCGGACAAATCGTCGACCTGACGCGAGTCGACGCAAGCACGACCTCCCGCATCCGACCCGCGACGATCGTCACCGCCGATCACGGCACACATTTCGGCGAGCACCGTCTGCTGGGCCATCTCTTTTCCGTGGACAATCGAGTTCTGCGCGTGCCACTGATCGTGGTTCCGAGCAAACCGAGCGTCGGCGTCATCGAGGGGCCCGTCGCGCAACGTCGCCTGGCCGCGTCGATTCGCTGCTGGGCCGGAGATAAAGCAGCCTGCAAGGAGGGTCTCCCGGTCGACGAACCCACCGCGACCGAGCCCATCATCTCGATCCTTGGAAACGAGATCGTGCGACGCCCCCCCGCCGGCGTCGTGGACAGCGGATCGCTCGATGGGGCGACGAACTACGCGAATGCGCTTTGTCGTAGCGGGGATGGCTTTCGCGGGCGCGCACTCTCCTATCTCGAGGGGCCGCACAAGTTCATTTGGCGGCAGCACGCCCCGCCCAGTCTCTTCGACCTGAGTTGGGACCCGAACGAATCTTCCGACCAGATCGAGCGTCAGGCCGAAACCGCTGGCCAACTACGCAAGAAGGTCGAGTCCTTCGTCGCGCGCCATCGAATCGACGAGGTCCATCGTGAGCCTGTCGAGGACCGCTTGCCCGAGACCGCTCGTCGCGCCTATTCAGCCGCGCGGCACGTCGTGCTCCAATCGAAGGACGTCGCCATCGACGCGGTCTGGTTCGCCCAACTCGCGGTCCAGGCCAGACCAGACCCCGAAATCTCCACTTGGATCGACAGACGGATCACCGAGTACGAGCAAGACCCCTTCTTTCCGATCATCGTGCCGCACGCCAAATCGCCTCAGCAACTCCCGGCAAATCTGGGCCGCGGTCTGGCCCGGTGGCGCAACTACCTCCTCGCGTCGGTCGCGGGCGCAGATTCGATCGCGATGCCCCACCTCGAGGACTATCTCGGGATGGACACGAACGGATACATCCTGACGCACCAATTGACCGCGCTCGAATGGGCTCGGGCGATGGGCCGCCCCCTCCCGAAGGCAGCCGACGAAAGACGCGCAAAGCTTCTCGAACGAATCGCCGATGAGCACGCACGAGATCCCTACTTCTCAGACCTATGGGTCGAACGGTCCGCCTTCTTGACCGTCTACGGCGAACCGGACGAGAAAACTCTCGAGGAGTGGGCCGCGTTCATCGTGGAGCATCATCTCGGTGGCGGGGACTGGGGCCACGGCGGAACCGACATCACATTCGATGGCCAGAGCCTCCTCGGAGAACAAGTTCGCGAGCACGTCACAGGCATGGCGATGATCGTGCTTGCGCACTATCTCGAACAGATTTCTCCGCCAGGCTGATGCCACTTCGCGTCAACGCGTCAACGCGTCAACGCGTCAACGCGTCAACGCGTCGTCGGGGTCGGGGTCGGGGTCGGAGCGACTCTCATTCCAGATAGCCGAGCCGCTTGAGCGCGCGAGCCGCCTCGCAACCTCGGGTTGGATCGTGAGTAGATCCGACCGTTCGAGGGGGTCCCAGCTCAAGTCGTGAAGGGTGGGATCCAGATCTCCCCGCCAGTTCATCTTCATCGGGTATCGAATCAGGGAAACGAGCTCGCCGAAAACGGGATCGCCCTGCCCGCAAGCCGCGCGCGACTGGTCCGCGACCGATCGGTCGCGCGGAATTCCCAACTGATCGCGAAGGGGCCCTGGCATCTCGGCACTCTCGTCGCTCCAGATGCCAAAGATCGGTTCTTGTCCGGAATCACTCCCTTGCGGTGCCGCCAATGACGCGGGACAGCCCTCGCGAAGTGCCCAGCACAACAGCGATTGACGCACGTTTCGAAGCTCGACCGCGGTCTCGACCACCCCGCGCTCGAGCGACGCAACTCCCTCGACGACGAGCGGAACATGCAGAGCCAGGGTTCCCACCGAAAAGCGATGGCCCGAGAGCCGATGTTCTCCCAGGTGCTCTCCGTGATCGGCCGTGACGACGGTGATTCGCGGCTCGCCGGGTAACTTCCTGCCCGAGAGCGGCGAAGACGCGCTCGAGCTTCGCAGCCGCGGCCGAAACGTCGCCTAGATAGAGACCACGGAGGAGTCCCTGATCGCGACGGCCCGGCGCATTTCGGCAGATCGCGCTCGGAATCACGTAGCGGGTCGCGACGAACTCGAGTTCAGAGGGATCCGCTTCGTCCGGGTCGCTACTACGGGACCGAAGACTTCCTCACGGTGATGGGGCGCGAATCACGCCTGCCCCGCCCTCGACACTATTGTTCGAAGGACGCATTCCTGCTCGGAGTCGAATCCCTATCGCACCTGCCTGCCAACCACGATCCACAGGCGGACAGCCATTTCTTCGTGGGAGAGAATATTCATCTCCTTTACCCATGCCCATGCGATCTCGACTCTCGAAGCCCTCGGTCAGAAAGAGATCGCTGCCTCCGCGATCGACGCGCATCTCTGGCAAGCGAAGCTCCCCGAACCCTCACGCAGGTTGAAAGCGCCTTCGATCGAACCCGCGCGCTCGACTCCCCCCCCCGACCCCGATTTCTGGGAACAGGAGGTGTCGGATCCCTGGCACGTCCTCAAGGTCGCCGAAACCGTCGTCAGCGAGTCATCTCGGCTCTGTGCCAGCAATCGACGCATTGCGGATCAGCGCATGGCCCGAGTCTGGACGCTGCTCGGCCTCGAATGACCGGGCGGACAGGTGGATCGCGAAAGCTCCCCCGCAGGAGGATCGACGCCACTCAGCGAGACGGGGCACGGAGAGGAAGGGCCCCAGCTGGATCTCACCGGGGGGTCGCGGCCCCGCCGCCTTCGGACTGATTCTCATATCCCGCTCTCGTAGCCCCAGATTGCGTCACAGGCGGATTCGATGGGTGTTGAGTGGCAGGCGACTGCCCACTTCAGAAAAACTTCGGTTGATCGCACGACTCTCCGTCGCCCTTTGGTATTCTTCGCGCTCCGCAAAGGGCATGAGTACTCTGCGAGATTTCGGGGAGTCCCGTAGTCTCCAGATCGGCGGGTGATTTTCCTCGTCGGAACGAATGCAAAGGCAGTTGCCCGCAGATGGAGCCGGTCCGAATCCGTGGGCCACGAAACGACACGGTCGGTGATCGGTTCTTCAGATGTCAAGGCGACAAGCTAGGGGCGGATTTTCTAGAAAACAGGTTCGGGATGGACTCAACTCCATCCGAATGTAGACGGAGTGTGCAAATCAGCACCCGTCGGCGAAATCGATGAAAGAAAAGGTAGTAAAATGCGAGTGGTAGGTTCAGTTAAGTGGTTCAACGACGAAAAAGGCTTCGGCTTCATTACACGTGACGACGGCGAGAAAGACGTCTTCTGTCATCACAGCGCGATCCAGGGAGAGGGCTTCAAGACCCTGGCCGAGGGTGCGCGAGTGGAGTTCGATGTAGTCGACGGACAAAAAGGTCCGGCTGCTGAGAATCTGGTCACGCTCTAGCGAGTCCAGATAAAGCGAGACCAAGAGCCCTGCCAAAGCAATTTGGCGGGGCTTCTTGCTTTGGGACGCGGCAATCGGGGAGGCCGGAGCTATCGCAGGGGCCAACTCCTTCGGGCGAGATATCGTCAGAAGCTCAGGAGGAATCAACACGTGCAGAGCCCTTTGGAAACTTCGCCGACCCGCCGAGCCAAGATCGAAGCGATCCGGGCAGGCCTCGATCATCCGATCGTCGACGGTGACGGTCATCTCCTCGAGTCCGTGCCGATGCTATTCGACACGCTCGATCGCATCGCGGGTGCCGATGCGGTAGCCGGTCTGCAGCGGGCACTCCCCGACCTCTTCACGGGCGCCGGGTCGATGGACGAAGGCATTCCCCGTGGTCCCTGGTGGCCGTCAACGACGGATGCGCTCTATCAGGCGACGGTCATGGTCCCGGCTCTACTAGCCGAGCGGCTCGAGGAGTTCGGCCTCGACTTCGTGATCCTCTATCCATCCCTGGGGCTCGCGCTCTGTACAATTCCGGACCCCGAGATTCGACGTGCATCGGTTCGTGCGCTGAACACGATGATCGAAGAGATCACCCGCGAACATTCCCGGGTGCTCACGCCGGCTGCGGTCATCCCGATGCACACTCCCGAGGAGGCCATCGACGAGCTTCATTTCGTCCGAGAGCGCGGCCTGAAAGTGACCATGATACCGCCCGGAGTCGCGAGACCCCTCGCGAGCCATCCCGATCAGTTTCCGCTTCTGTCCCACACCGACCGATTCGGAATCGATTCTGCCCACGACTACGATCCCGTCTGGCGGACGTTCGAGGAACTGGGCTTCGCGGTGACTTCACATGGCGCCGTCGGGCTGAAATACCTCGCGGGGGGACGCGGCTCACCGACGAACTACTCCTACAACCATGTGCTGGGCCACGGCTACATGCAGAGCGAGTGTTGTCGATCGCTCGTCTACGGCGGCGTACCGATGCGCTTTCCCAATCTGCCCTTCTGTTTTCTGGAGGGGGGCGCAGCCTGGGCGATCGAGATGCTAGGTGCTCTGGAAGAGCACTACGAGAAGCGCGGTCCGGAGGGTCTGGCAAACTACGATCCGATACGACTCGACGTCAGCGAATTGGAAGCGATTCTCGCGCGCTACGGATTCCCAGCCGAGCCTCCCGAGATGATCGGCGAGACGGATCGATCACCCTGGGCCCGGGACGAATTCGAGGACTCAGGACTGAGCAGCGAGCACGACCTCGCCCGCATCTTCGGCGAGCAATTCTATTTCGGGTGCGAATCCGACGATGTCACGGTGCACCGCGCACTCGACGGTCCAGGCAATCCGATGGGCGTCCGACTGAGGCCGATCTTCTCTTCGGATATCGGCCACTGGGACGTCCCGAGTCTCGATGAGCCGGTTCCCAACAGCTATGAGCTCGTGAGCCAGGGTAGAACGTCCAAAGAGGACTATCGGGCCTTCGTTTTCGATGAAGTCGTCCGTCTTCATACTCGCCTGAATCCGGACTTTTTCTCGGGGACGGTCGTCGAGGACTTCGTTTCGCAGGACTCCCGCTAGTTCGCCTCGTCGAGACGGAAGGACGGTCGAGATTCCAGCGAATCCGACCACCCCCTGGCCGATCAGACCGCGACCCGAAGCGCCGGCAAGACCTCCGAGACCAGAATCTCGCGACTGACCCGCTCTTCTCGGGGATCGGTCCAACCCAGTGCTCCACACACGACGAAGCGCGTGAGTCCAGCATCGACCAGCTGAATCAGACGTTCGACGCAACGATCCGGTGGACCCAGAACCGCAAAGCGGTCGAGAAACGCCGGCGTGAGCACGCCAGCTGGGGCTCGACCATGTCTATTCATGTCGTAGTGAGCGCGGAGCTTCTCAAAAATTTCCAGATCGGACTTGCTCGCGGGACCGACGGTCTGGCCGCCAATCGTCGAGAAACGTGCGAGGGGCGCAGCAATCCCCGCTGCGAAACGCCGGGCCTGATTCAGGTCGGAATGGGGAATCACGACGATCTGCGCGCCGAGTGAGACATCCGCACTGACACGGCGCGCTTGTTCGACCGCCCATGAGATCCTTTCGGGTGCGGCCCCAACGCTGAAGGTCACTCTCTCGGCCGTGCGGGCAGCCGCCGCGATGACTCGGGGACCGGTCGCCGCGACATCGAGAGGGACCTTTGGGAGGTCCTCGGGAATCCAACGAAGCTGCGCGGCTTCGGGTCTGTGATGAAGCTCGAGCGTCGCGACCGAAGGCGCATCCGTCCCTCCCCAGCGAAGGGCTTCGAAGGGCACGGACTCGCCGCGAAGATAGGACTGCAGGGCCATCAGGCAGCGCTCGAAGGCGTCGACTGGGAGAGGTGCTCGTCCGAGATAGGCGAGTGAAGAGTCACCGCGGCCGATCCCGAGTACGGCTCGCCCGCCCGACAAAGCCTGAAGCGACACCATCGCAGAGGCCGTGACCGCGGGATGACGGGTGTAGGGATTGGTGACGCTCGTGCCGAGCAAGAGGCGCGTCGAATTGACCGCCAGCGCGGACAAGACGACATAGGGATCCGCCGCCAGTGATTGTGAATCCATCGCCATCTGACCGTCCCAACCCTCGTCTTCGATTCTGGACCCGTCTCTCGGGTCGACGGCGACGGTGTCGTACCCGGCTTGCCAGAACTCGATGCGGCTCCGGATCGTTGGTTGGGGCGGGCTCGACACTCGTTGAGGTCTCAAAGGCTGAGGGGGGAAAGGATCGCGTCCTCTGAGCCGTCGCTCACGGATCGCGTGACTTCAGGCGGAGGTCCGAGCTTCCACGAGAGCATAGCGCTCGGCTTCGCTCAGTACGCGAGGACGCACGGTCGTCGTGCCCGTCTTCGAATTGAAGAATGGGGAGGGCTCGTGCTCTCCGCGAATCCGCGCCAGATAGTGACCGAAGAGCTGGCAGTCGGCGCAGTAGCAGAGGATGCGATGACCACTCTCGCGAGACACGTCGCGAGCGACTCCGCGGACTCCGCCACAGCTGCAGGCAAGACAGACGTTGATGGTCATGACGAAAATACTATCACGACGCGTGGAGGGAAACCGTCGCCGGGTGGCGGGCTCGACGACAATCTCGGGCGGGACGACTACCCTGCGACTCGACGAGGCGGGGCTCATCCAACTGGACTCACTCGGGAAGGTCGGGCACCTCGTCAAGCTCGGCTTCTTTCACGGAAGAGACGATGCGTGCTACCGGGATCGGTACGCTGCCACCCTCTGGTCACTTTCGGGAATGGGACACGAGCGCGGAGTAGAGACCGACGAGCAGCTCGCACCGGGAAGCACGGGCCCCTGTCCGGACGCGTCCACCTTCATCTATGAGACCTCCGCGTGCGCGGAGGGGCTCCTCCTACTCGAACGCGAGGGTGGAATCCTGATCGCGTGCGACAGCCTGCAGAATTTCTCGGGGCCGGATGAGTATTTCGACGAGAGTTCCGCTGCGGTGTTGCGAGAACAGGGCTTCTTTCATCCGGCCAACGTCGGCCCCGGCTGGCTCAACTCGGGTAAACCCGACGCGAGCGATTTCGTCCGGCTGAAGGGCCTGGACTTCCGGCATCTCTTCAGCGCCCACGGCGCGCCCCTGCGAAACGACGCCCATCCGGCGCTCAGCAAGAGATTCGAGGAGTTGTTCGGGGTATGATGCGGCCGGGTCCGCGCAGGCTCGAGGACCTGGCCTTCGCCTAACGCCATTCCGCGAGATAGGCGCGGAAGGTCTCCTCTCCGGAGTTGGTCAGCTCGAAGTCCATGGGGCCCTCGTGCCACATGACGTCACCGGCCGCCGAGGCGGCGGTCCGGGTCGCACCGCTCGCGTCATGGAAACGCAGGTTGCCTTCGGAGAGGGCCACCGTCAGCCCGGAGAATCCGTAGCGCAACTCGCCCGTGCACTCGCCCGGCGCGAGTTCGAGCAGGTAGGCGCGCATCCGCGGGGTCTCCCACTGCAGCAGGTGTCGGGGATCCTCGAGCGGCTTTTCCGAAGTAATTTCCGGAGATCGGCTCACCTCGGCTCCGATCATTCGCATCGAAGTCTCTCCGACATTGCAGACCCGGTGGATGAGCGGTTCGTCTCGATGCGGTCGGCAGATCGCGATGCCCACCGGTACCTCGTTGGTGTGCGTGTCCGACTCACCGAATGTCTGGTCCTCGATCCTCGCTGCGGCGATCGATACGTAGAAGGTGTCCTCGGTGTGCCGATGAAAGAGCGTCCGGTCTCCCGGAGCCACCCTCACGTCGTAGACCCGAGCGAAATCATTCTCGAAGCGTCGATGGTGTCGAGGCTCGTCCCGCACCTCGACCCACGTCTCTTCCGACATCCCGGTCACCCCGGCATCTGCGTCGACATCTGACGCATCGAACGAGTCGTATCCCTGTCGAAGTCGTCGCGCGAATGGATGATGCCGATATCGTCGAAGACGATCAGATCGCCCTGTTGCCACTCATGGCTGTAGGTCCGCTCGGGCCGGATCGCGTGCGAAAGCAGCGTGTCGACCAGGGCGCTCGCTTCGTCGTCGGGCAGGGTGTCGATGCGCCCCACGAAGGTGGATACGTAGAGCGCAATCCGCCCGGATTCAGGATGAGGGTGAACGAGGGGGTGGGGTGGCGCGTCACCTTTGTACGGAAGGTCCGCATTCGGATGCATTCGCTCGCCGTATTCTTGCGCGTTCTCTCCGCTTCGAGCCGGCACGTGCCGAGCCGACGCGAGGGGATCGTGACGACCCACCAGCCCTTGGATGCGTTCGCGAAGTTCGGCGTCGAGGTCGTCATAGGCCAGATACGTGTTTACAAAATGCGTCCGCGGCCCGTTCGTTGGTAGGATGACCGCTTCGAGCAGCGTTTCCTTTGCGGCGCGCGCGCGGAACGAGTAATCGCTATGCCAGGGCAGGTATCCCGACCCCGCATAACCTTCCTCGTACCCCTCGGAGTCGAGTGCGTTGGATACCCGAAGCACGTCACGACTCTTCGACTCGAGCCCGTAGAGTTCGCCGCCCGCGAACAGCTCCCCAAAGTTCTCTCCGAGGCGGGCAAACTCCTCATCACTCGGCGGCGGATGACCGCGCAACAGCAGGAGCACGTGCTCGCGAAGCGAGGAACGCAGGATCTCGGCTTCCCCCTCCGAAAGGCGGCGCCCCGGCTCCCAGCCACGCACCTCGGCTCCGAAAGGTGCTTCGAGCGGAGTGATTTCGAACATGTCGACGAGAGTAGTCGATTGGGCGTTGGCAGGAAGGGCAGCACGGAGCAGATTCCCACCCCCTCGCTCGATCAAGGCTCGTCAGTGCAGATCTCCACCGAGTTTCTCGACGAGTTCGATCTCGTACCCGTTCGGGTCGTTGATGTAGATCGATCGGGACCTTCCCTGTTGAACGACGACGCCGTAGTTGATCGCGATCTTTCGCTCGCGAAGCTTCTCGAGAATCCCGTCGAAATCAGCCACGTGAAACCCGAAATGGTGGATGAAGAGATTGACCTGCCCGAAGAAGCTGACCCATTCAAAATGTTAGGATTTGGCTGAGTTCAACTCGAGA
>JAPYTP010000158.1 GCA_029941885.1 Myxococcota bacterium | reverse complement strand
GGCATGGTGGCGCCCGGATAGGATGCCGAGGAACTTCCTCCTATTCCTCGCGTGGATGATTCTGATGCTCTTCGTGCAGCTCGTGAGCCAGTTCGAGGAGGGGATCGAACTCGCAAACAGCGCCGAGATCATCGATCTCGGGATCGCGCGCTATCCGGAGCAGGCAGGGGGTCGGGCGGGATTTCCGGACGCGCGAATGGCCATCCACCATTGGGGTCAGCCGGAAGCACGGGGCCGCTATCGACTCGGCTATTCGCACGGACTGGCAGCGGGGCGTGCGATCGAGGCCGACCACGAACGCCTCGCGAAGCGCTTCTCCTTTCGATGGGCGGACGAGGAATCGTTTAGCTGGCGGATCCCGCCCGATTGCGTTGGGCACGAGTGGACCTGCATCTACGGGGCGATTCTTGAGCGAAGCCAGGTCGATCTCGCTCCGATGCTCGCTCGAATCGAGGCGGGGATGGCCGGGGGGGGAGGGGACGCGGGTTCGGAAGCGTCCTTCTGGACGACGGTCGAAGCCGCACGGTGGCTACTCGACTTCGTGCAACAGATCCCCTATCGGTTGCCCAAGCAGCATGCCTTCGGCGTGCTTCCGCCGGCGCTGGTTGCCTCGAGAGATTGGGGCGACTGTGATTCGAAATCCCTGCTGCTGATCCACCTCCTCGACCATTTTGGAATCGACGCGATCCTGCTCCAGTCCGAAGCGCATGCCCACGCGTTGGTCGGGGTGGCCGTCCCGGCAGGGCGGGAGCGATTCGTCCACCGCGGTCGCGAATACGCGTGGGCCGAAACGACCGCGGAGAACGCACCCCTGGGCTGGCTGCATCCCGACTGGCGGACGCCGAATGATTGGAAGGTCGTCCCGCTTCAATAGCGATCGGGTCCGGTTACCATCGGTCGATCGACTCCAGCCGACGGGGAAGCCAGATGGACGCACGACTCGAACGCCTCGCCGACGAATGGGCGATCCGCGACACGCTCTCCCGCTACTGGCGTGGGATCGATCGCCAGGACGCGGCGCTAGTCGCGAGTACCTACCACCCAGGGGCCTACGACGATCATGGCTACTACAAGGGACCGGTCGAAGGATTCATCGAGACGCTGCAGCCAGGCGTGTGGGACTATTTCGACAAGACTCAACATCTAAGCGGTCACATTGCGGTGGAACTCGACCCCGCGGATCCCAATCGAGCCCGCGTCGAGTCGTATGCCGAGGCACACCATATTCGCCACTCCGAGGAGGGTGGCTGTGACGATCGGGTCTATGGCCTGCGCTACGTCGATCGTTTCACGCGCCAAGGCGGCGAGTGGCGGATCGCCCATCGTGTCTGCACCTGGGATTGGGCGCGAATCGATGCCGCTGGCGGAATCCCGCTCCCGGACACCTACTACCGAGGCCATCAATCGGCCGAAGATCCGGTTTTCGCCCACCCCACCTCGATCGGTTCCCGTGCCAGCGAGCCGGATCTGATCGCCAAGCAGGCCTGCTACGACACGCTCATGCGATACGCGCGGGGCATCGATCGCTGTGATCCCGGGCTCGTGCGCAGTACCTATCATCCCGACGCCTACGACGATCACGGCGGCTATCAGGGAGATGTCGTGGGCTTCATCGACTGGGTGAAGCCTACGGTGATGGACTCCTTCAGCTGTACGATGCACAAGCTCGGGAATTGCCTGATCGAGATCCGGGGAAACGAAGCCTTCGCCGAGACCTATGCGATCGCCCATCACGTGCAGGGTCAGGCCGACTCGCCGAGCGACATGATCATGGGCGTCCGTTACATCGACCGCCTCGAGGATCGCGGCGAGGGCTGGAAAATCGCTCATCGCCGGATGAGCTTCGAATGGGAGCGCACGGTCCTGGTCGGTTCACAGCGGGAGTATCCGGGTTTCACGACGGGACAGCGCGACGGGTCCGATCCTGTTCTCAGATCGTCACGTCCTTCCGCCTCGCACTCATCGGTCGACCTCGTCGCAGATCGCGCAGAGATCTACGCGGTCCTGGTTCGCTACTGCCGTGGCGTAGATCGTCGAGATGAAGAGATGATTCGAAGCACCTATCATGCCGACGCCTACGACGATCACGGAACCTACAAGGGAGACCTGGACGGCTTCATCGAATTCGTCGAGAAAGAGGTCTACTCGCGGTTCCGAACGACCATGCACAAGCTCGGTCAGGCACTGATCGAGATCGACGGCGACGAGGCGACGGGCGAGACCTACGCGATCTGTCATCACGTCGTCGCTGTGGATGGAAAGGACGTGTCGGACAGTGTGATGGGGATCCGCTACCTCGACCGCTTAGAGCGACGCGACGGGGAGTGGCGGATCGCGAAGCGGGAGCTGCGCTGGGAGTGGATCCGGACGGAACCCCTTGATCCCCTCGACCCGGACTGGACACTCGGCATCGCCGGAGCGGCGGATCCGATTCAAGCGACTGACTTGTCTCGATAAGAACCGCGGCCTGATGAGGGATCGCCGATCGGCCGATCGACCCCGATTCGAATCATGAAACGAAAGCGAGGAACTCTTGGCGAATCCCGATCGTACTCGCAGGACTCCGGAAGAAGAGGGTCGCATTGTCCGGAGAGATCGGCGACGGCGTCGTCTTTGCCAACGCTGCCCGCTCGCACCTACCGAACTCGCTCTCGCTGCTGCCCGAGGAAAAGCGCGACGATTCCGATTTCTTCATCGGGAACATGATCCCGACGTGCATCTCCGATGACATTGAATCGGCGGCGGCGATCAATCGACGGACGCTCCGCATGTATCTGGGCCTTCCCAATTACCGGAACTACTGGAAGGAGGCGGGCTACATCGAAGAGATGGAGGCGGTGGAGACGGCCCTCGAAGCCGGCGAGCGAGAGCGGCTACCCGAGTTGATGACGGATGCCTGGCTATCGGACTGCAGGCTTTATGGGCCGACGAGCCGGGTGCTCGAGGGGCTCGAGGCATGGCATTCTGCGGGCCTGCGGACGCCGATCCTCGTGCCCTCCTCCGCTGCGGGCAGCCAGATGAAGGCCTTCGAGGAGATGTTCGCGCTCTTCGATTCGCTCTAGGGGCGACCCGTGAATCAGGCTGGCCGAGCCGTGATGAGTCGTGCGGGCATGCCGGGGTACATGCCATCCGTGCGGTCCCGGAAATAGCGCTCGAAGAGATCCGCCTCGGTCGAGTGGTCGATCGTCTGGAGGCCGCATCGGGTGAGCATCGTCTCGAAATCGTCGGGCTCCCATAGGCTCTTCATGGGCTCACCGCCTTCCCGGACGAGATCGCCGAGCGTCTTGAGGTAGTCGATCTGCGCCTGGGTAAGGGGAACCTTGCCCTGGTAGTTGAGGACGATGCGACTTCCGGGCGCCATCAGGCGAGCGACCTCCGCCAAGGTCTTTTCGGTCGCCTCGTTGGTGAGATAGGGGATCGTGTTCATCCATGACCAGATCGAGGGCTTCGTCGAGTCGAAGTCCGAGGTAGCGAGCCCCTCGCTGATACTCATGGTCTCGAAGTCGACGGGTACGAAGGTGGGGATCTGTCCGGGCGCAGGCTTCGCCCGCTCGATGCGCTCGCGTTTGAGCGCCTGGACGTCCGAAAAATCGATCTCGAAGACGCGAAGCCGGTTCGCGACATCGTGTCGGCGAAGAGCAAAAGTGTCGAACCCGGCCCCCAATACTACATATTGATCGATTTCCTCGGACACACAGCGGTCGACTTCGTCCTCCGCATAACGCAGGCTACCGATCCCGACCGCCAGAATCAGCCGGAAATCGAAAGGCGCGGACTCCCGGGCGCGCCTTTGGTGCTCCACGTCGCGGGCTTCTCTCTGGGTCGCTTCCCCGAGCAGCTCGATGGCCCAGGTGTCGTTCAACACCGGATTCTCGTCGTGCAGCGTATGTGTCGCACGGCCGAGGACGGCGCCCTCAGCCGTCCCCAGACTCTCACCTTTGCCCGTCTTCGCCATTTTCCCCCTCCTCGGCAGGCCACCCAGTGGCGAGACCGATCTCGGTCGCCCGGGCCTTTGGCCCGAGGGTTCGCCGGATTACCAGAGTTCCCGAGATGCGAGTGCCGCGCCCTCGACCAGGGCCGCGAGCTTTCCCCAGGCGACGTTCGCCTCGACGCCCCGGAGTCCCATCATCGATCCGAAACCACAGTCCGTTCCAGCGATCACGTTCTCGCGACCTACGACCCCGGCATAACGAACGATCCGATCGCAGACGAGCTGCGGATGTTCGATGAAATTTGTCGTCGTGTCGAGACAACCCGTGATGACGGTCTTGTCGACCGGGAGTTCCACGTCTCGCCACACCTGCCATTCGTGTCCGTGGCGCGGATTGGAACCCTCGAGACAGAGTGCCTGGGGTCGTGCTTCGAGGATGATCGGCAGCATCTCCCGGAGCGGAACATCGTGATTATGAGGGCCTTCGTAGTTGCCCCAGCAGACGTGCATTCGCAGCCGGTCCGGCGAAATATTCTCGAGAGCGCGATTCAGAATCTCGACGTGCATGATCGCGATGTCCTTGAATTCCTCGAGGCTGCAGGCGGAATATTCGGAATGGCGTGACATGGCGAGATCCGGGCAATCGATCTGAAGCAGGAAGCCCGCGGCGACGATCGCTTCGTACTCCCGGGACATCACCCGGGCGAGGGCTTCGAGGTAGTCGCGATCGCTCGCGTAGTACTCGTTCGGGAGAAATGTCGAGATCACGCCCGGGGAGGCTGCGGAGAGGAAGACCTCATGGGCGGATGTGTCCTCGACTGCGGCGGCGAGGATCGCGAGATCGGCCTCGACGAGGTCGAAATGGGACCATTCGAGGGGAGCCGTGCAGGTGGGCACTCTCAGGGACTCGACACCCCGGGGTCCGTGGCTGCGTGCCCAGTCCGGATAGTCCGCGGAGTCGAGACGCGTGGGATAGCGGGCGCGGCGCTCGGCTCCGAAGCCCGCCAGCCGGTCGATCATGTAGGTGACATAGCTCGGCTTGCTCTGTTCGCCGTCGTTGATGACGTCGAGCCCGATCTCGAGTTGTCGATCGACGGTCGCCCGAATGACCTCCCTCGCGGTCGCATCGAAGACTTCCTGTGAGGCGGGCTCGCCCTTTTCACGGGCCGCGAGCAACCGGAAGATGCGGGGATCGCGCGGGAGACTCCCGGTGTGTGTCGTGAGGATGCGATCGGTGCTTCGCTTCATCGTCGAAAGAGCCTCGGGAATCGACGTCGGCTCCGCAACCCGGTGCCCAGCCGGCGCTATCATCGATCGATCCATGGCGAAGTCCGCCCAGACCAGGCGGGAGAGAAGTCGTAGCGCATGGAAGGGGAGTTTCGAAGTGAGCGACATGAACGAAGCGCGAATCGAGCAGTGGGCCGAAACGATCTTTGCCGCGCAGCGTGACCACGTCCGGATCCCCTCGCCCAGCGAGACCCACGGAGAACTCTCGCTGCACGAAGCGCTCGAGGTCCAGGCGCGGGTCGCCGCGCGCCGCGTCGAGGCGGGGGAGCGTCAAGTCGGCTGGAAGGTGGGCGCGACGAGCTTTGCGATCCTCGAACAGATGAAGGGCATGATCGATGGGCCCATGTATGGACGCATGATGAGCGGGACGACCTGGAGCGACCCGGAACACATGAAGGTCAAGGAGTTTTTCTCGATCGGCCTCGAGGCCGAGATCGGAATCGTCCTCGATCGTCCGTTGCGCGGTCCCGGAATTACGAACGCCGATGTCCTGTCCGCCGCCGCCGGAGTGATCGGTGCGGTCGAGTTCGTCGACGGTCGTGTCGAGCAGGGCGGTGGACTCCCGAACGGAGCGGCTGACAACGCGTTTCACGGCGGATCGGTTCTCGGCACCCTGATGAAGCCGGCACGGGGCTTCGACTTCGTGCACGAGGGCGCCATCATGCGCAAGAACGGAAAAGTGTTCGCGAGCGCGTGCGGTGTCGAGGCGCTCGGCAACCCGCTCTCCGTCGTGAGTTGGCTCGCGAACGAGTTGGCCAAGAACGATTGCCAGATCGAAGCGGGCCACGTCGTCTCGACGGGTTCCGTGCACAAGATCATGCCGGCCCAGGCGGGCGATACGATCGAGGTGTCCTATGCGAACCTCGGAAGGATCGGGTTCGCCCTCGTCTGAACTCGCGCAGGAGTCAGCCCGAGGTCAGCTGAAGCTCGGATCCTGCTCGGAGCTGACGATCCACATCGCGAAATAATTCGCCGCGCCGCCATAGGCGTGACCCAGCGCCACCTTCGCGCCATCCACCTGATATTCGCCGGCGGTGCCGCGCACCTGGTTCGCTGCTTCGAGACAACGAATCATTCCCGACGCCCCGATCGGATTCGAGGACAAGACGCCGCCCGACATGTTGACCGGGAAATCGCCGTCGAGACGTGTGGCGCCTTCGAGGGTCATCTTCCAACCCTCCTTCTCCGGCGCGATCAGATGCCCTTCTAGCCACATTGGCTCGTACCAGCTGAAGGGCACGTAGATCTCCGCACAGTCGATCTGTGCTCGCGGATTCGTGATGCCGGCCTTCTTGTACAGGGCGGCCGCGCAGTCGACCCCCGCCTGGGGCCGCACCGTATCGCGACCCGGGAACTGGGTGAATTCCGTGCGCTTCGCGTGCGCGATCACCCATGCGGGCTTCTGCGGTGCTTTCTTCGCACCGGCCTCGTTCGTGAGGACCATCGCCGCCGCACCATCGGAGGATGGGCATGACTCGAGGAAATGAAGCGGGTCCCAGAGCATCGGGGACTCTTTCACCATTTTCTCAGAGATGTCGTAGAGGTGAAGGTGTGCGTTCGGATTACGAAGCGCGTTCTCACGATCCTTCACGGCCACCTTGATTCCGACATCGTCGGGAGCGTTGCTGCCCTGGATGTATTTTCGGATCCAGGGGGCGAAAGAGCCGCCGGCGCCCTGGCTGCCCGAGCGGCCACCGCCGAGCGCCCAGGCCACATTGCCGTCGCTCTGTTTTTCATAGCCGACGGTGAGGACCGTCTCGTACATCCCGCTCTCGATCAGCGTGGTCGCGGAGATGGCCGTCGAGGCCCCCACCGAGCCCGCGGTGTGGACGCGGTGGATCGGCTTGCCGACGGCGCCCAGGGCGTCCGCCAGCGACAGCTCGGGCATCATGATGCCTTCGAGGGCGTCGGGGGCCTTGCCGATGACGATGGCGTCGATGTCCTTCCAGGTGACGCCGGCATCCTCGAGGGCATTCCTGGCGGCCCAGCGGACGAGACCGTCCACGGTCAGGTCGTGGCGTTTCTGGTACTTCGTTTGGCCGATGCCGATGATTGCGCAGCGCTCCATCAGGCGTCTCCTTCGAGCGTGCAGACGAGATTCTGTTGCAGGGCGGGTCCGCTGGCCGCGTGGGCAATCGCGCTCCCGGCAATCCCGTTGCGGATCAATCGGGCCGCTTCGCAGACCCGGGCAAGGCCGGTGGCCATCACGGGATGGCCGCAGAGCGGGCCGCCGGACGGGTTGATGCGCGTCGAGTCGGTGAGGCCGAGCGCCTCCTTGAGAAGGATCTCCTCGGGGCTGTAGCGGACACAGAGTTCGGCGACGTCGTAGGCTCCGCCATCGATTCCGAGCTTCTGTGCGGCGATCCGCGTCGAGGTCGAGTCCGCGAGATCGCGCAGGCCCGGGTGGCCCGACTCCATGCGATGGTCGATGCCGGTGATCCAGACCGGCTTGTCCGTGAGTTCGCGCGCCCGGTCGCCGCGAGCGATCAACATCATCGACGCGCCGTCCGAGATCGGAGGGAGATCGTGCTTGCGAAGCGGTTGCGAGAAGTAGGGCGCCGCGAGCAGTTCGTCGACGGAGACATCTTTGGCGACCTGGGCGCGGGGATTCGCGAGCCCGTCGCGGCGGGATCGGGAGACCACCTGCGCGAAATCCGCTTCCGTGGCCTTGCCCGCCTCGAGGATCGCATGGGCCTGCATCCCGGCAAGAGAGACCGGGTCGAGACCGAGCGGGGCGTGGTAGTAGGGGTTGGTCTGGAGCGCAAAGATCTCGCGCGGCAGCCCAGGGGAACTCTTGCCGGAACCGGCGACGAGCACCGTATCGATATCGCCCATCTGCAACCGCACGAAAGCCTCGAAGAGCGCCCAGGCGCCGTCCATCTCCACGTGTGATTCGTAGACCGGGGGCCAGGCGCCGAAGCCATCCACGTTCGACACGAAGGCGAAGGGGAGGCCCGAGAGGTAGTCGCAGGATCCCGCGATCGTGAAATCGATGTCGTGTCGATCGATGCCCGTCTCGGCGAGGATCTCGTTCGTCAGGGTCAGGAGCAGCAGCTGCTCCGTGTCCTCGTAGCGTCGATAGGAAGGGGTCTGAGCGATCGCGACGATCGCGATCTCCTCCGCTCCGCGTTTGGCTGCTGCCATCAGTACACGTGCTCCGAGAAGACTTCGAAGGGGATATCGGGTTCGCCGGTGGGTTCCCAACGGTCGATGACCCCGCCGGTGCCACCCCAGCGATTATCGATTCCCTCGAAATCTCGTTCTGCTTCGGGTTTGAAGATGCATTTGACCCGCATGCCTGCTCGCATTTCGTCGAGCGGGATCGTGCGGATATCCTGCTGGCCCAGGGGACTATCGGAACCGTCGAGCAGGACCGACGCTCGAATATAGGGCTCCGTCTCCTTCTGACCGTAGTAGGCCGTCGGTGTGATGATCGTGTAAGAGCAGATCGTGCCGGTGTAGGGCAGCTCGACATCGTCGGCTTCGGTCATCGGGACTCGCTCGATCGGGTCGTATCCCTTGCTGGGGATATAGACCTTGCCGCTCGCGGGACTCTTCTGCCCGATCAAGACCCCTCGTTTCAGACCCTCGAGGTAGCGCCGCCGAGTCGGCCCGAAGGTCTCTTCGTAGTCGAGGGAGATCAGATGCTCGGAGATCTCTACATCGCCCTTGGCCTTGGCGATCTTCTGATCGTAGGCCTCGTCCTCGGGAACGAAGTAGACGTCGGTGATCGCCCCGACGCGTTCTTCCCGGTACATCGCCTTGACGCGTAGCCCGCGCGCCATCACGTCGACGGAGGAGGCCGCGACGGCGTGGACCATCGGCGTGTCCGAGCCCTCGAGCGCGATCGTGGCGAAGGCGAAGGGTGTCTCGAACGGATGCTTGCGCGTTGGTTCCGCAACCCAGGTCCAGTCGATGACCGTGCCGTAGGGCCCGACTTCGACGAATTCCGGTTCGAGTTCTTCGAGCGTGTCCGGATCGAACTCGAGCGGCGGGCAGAGCACCCGGTCGCCGGCCTTGATGCCCAGCAGCTTGCCATTTCGCAGGGCGGTCAGGAACGGGCCCGTCACCGGACCGGTCGTTCTCTGATAGGGGTATTCGAGGTTGTACTGTGCGGATTCGAAATCGGCCATGCGGTCAGTCTAGTCAGCCGAGGAGGCGGGGTTCAAGCCCCCCTGCGCACGGGCTCTGGCAACGGCGGACGGGCCTCGACGTGCCACGCGTGCCGATTCGGTCGGGATCGAGCCCGAAATTCGGGCCAGCGCGGCCGCCGGTTGGGATAGTCTCTGGGGCCGCGCACGGTCCGCGGAGGCGGAACGATCGACGAAGAATCGTTCTGGCGCATGCGTTCTGGGACAGCGAAGGGAGAGCGGAAAAATGTCGAGCGAACACGATTTGGCGAAGCGCAACAAGGCGACCGTCGAGAAGATGTGGACGGCGCTCAGCCAATTCGATTTCGAGACGCTTTCGAGCTGCCTCCATCCCGAGATCCACTACGAAGACGTGCCGACCGAGGATTCGGGAGCGATCGGACCCGAGAATGTCGTCGCGCGTCTGTCGGTCGCCTGGGACCACCTCGAGCATCAGGATCAGACGACCCACCGCATCGCCGCGGAGGGCGACGTCGTCTTCCTCGACCACACCGAGAAATGGACCTTCAAGAGTGGGGAGACCGTCGAGCATCGCTTCGCGACGATGCACGAGCTGCGCGACGGCAAGATCATCAAGTGGAGCGATTTCTGGGACGTGAATAATTTCGTCGGCCAGTTCCCACAGTGGTTCCTCGAGGTGATGGCCAAGAAGCAGGGGGCCGATTTCACGAGCTAGCAATTGCGATCCGCTCAGGCTGCCTCAGGAAGCGGGTTCAGTCTTGATCGCTCTGACGTCGCGTTCGAGGTTCGGCGGAAGGCCGGCTCCAGCCAGCCAGGCGGCGGCGGCCTGCGGGTCGTGCTTCATCCAGCCCTTGCCCGCGGCCGCGAGCATCGCTTGCCTCAATTCGAGGTTCTCTGCGCGGCGGGCGAGTTCAAGGGCGCCTTCCGGATCCGTCTCACTCAACCCCTCGATGTAGGAGGCGTATATTCCCCGCATCAACGGGTTGGGTGGCCGCGTCGAGACGAATGCACGCGCGTCGTCGGGGTATTGGCCGCTGAAGCTCATCCACGCGCGTTTGATGACGGCACGCTTCGCCTTGCTGTCGGGGAGCGCGAGCGACCACTCGAGCGCGGGTTGCCCTTGAAGCAGACCCCAGTAGTAGGCCAGGTGCTTGTTGATCCCCGCGTAATTCGGATGTCCTTCGAAGCTCGCCGCCCAGGCGATCGCGCGGTCGACGTCATGGTCGATGAGCACCACCGCCATTCGCGCCTGCATCTCGCGTTGAACACTCTCTCCGTCTGACTCGTCCGGCGGAAACGCACGAACGAATTCAACGGTCGGATCGAGTCCTCGACCCTTGATCAGGGTGGAGAGGAAATGTCCGATCGCGCGGCTGCGCGTGACCGGATCGAGTTGTTTCAGGACCCCGGCCAGGATGGCTGGGTCGGGGGGCGTTTCGAGCTTGAGCCACTCGTCGGCGATGACTCGCAACCCCTCGAGTCGACCCTTTCGCGGTCCCTCTGAGAGGTTCTGTGCAGCGATCGCGGCTTCCGCGGGATTCTGCCGGACCCACTCACGAAACACGACCCGCATCCAGGGATGGCGCTCGGCCCAGGCGGGATTGAGCGGATGCAGGAAGGCCGCCTTGGGGCTCTCTCGCGCCCACCAGGATGCGAAGAGCATCTCCGTGATTTCGTCGACGATGAGGTCGGGGTCTGGCTCCTCGAGCATCTCGGAGAGGATCAATGCCGCTGAAGTATCGGCCTCGTCGAAAAATGCCAGGAGTTCGGCTGTCCGCTCGATCGGATCTTCGATCTGGAGGACGGTGGCAAAGGCGGCGGCCGGGTCTCGGTTTGGATCGATCCTGTCAGGAGCTGCGGTGTCCATTCCAACCGACTGAGCCACCAGCCATCCAAGCAAGAACATGCCGACGGCGGTGACTAGATGGGTGACAGCGGACGAGGGTCTCATGACGGGATTCTATACGCCTTCTCCCGTCTAAACCGGTCGCTGCGAGCGGGACATGAAGCGGGCGATCCGCACGTGCGGCTTCAGGAAGGGGGTACCGGCTTGATGGCTCGGACGGCTCGTTCGAGTTTCGGCGGGAGGCCCGCACCCGCCAGCCACGCGGTGGCTGCCGTCGGGTCGTGTCTCATCCAGCCCTTCCCCGCGGCCGCGAGCATCGCGTGCCTGAGTTCGAGAGTCTCGGCACGGTTGGCAAGCTCCAGGGCGCCATCCGGATCGATCGCGGCCATGCCCCGGATGTACGCGGTGTAGGAGCCTCTCATCAGCTGATCGGGCGGTCGAGCCGTGATCCACGCACGGGCTTCTTCACGATGTTTTCGGCTGAAACTGAGCCACGCGCGCTTGACGATCATGCTCTTTTCGGGGACGTCTGGGAGCGCGAGCGCCCACTCGATCGCGGGCAGGCCTTCCTTCAGCCCCCAGTAATAGGCCAGGTGTCTGTGCACTCCTCCCCAATTGGGATGGTCGGCAAATTCCGCCGCCCACGCGACCGCGCGCTCGACGTCGTAATCGAGCAGGGCGACGCTCGTACGGGACTGCACTTCGTGTTGAACACTTCCGCCGAGTGTGCCGTCCGGAGGAATCGAACGGACGAAATCGAGAGTCTCGTCGATTCCCCGATCCTTCATCATGGACGAGAGCAAGTGCTCAATTGCGCCGGCACGCGGCATCGGGTCGAGCTCGGTCACGACCGACAGCAGGAGACTCGGGTCGGGCATCGGGTCGAGCTTGAGCCATTCGTCAACGACGGCTCTCGATCCCTCGAGACGCCCCTTGAGCCTCCCAGGCAGTACCGTGC
>JAPYTP010000157.1 GCA_029941885.1 Myxococcota bacterium | reverse complement strand
GTTCTGCACTGTGCCCGCCGTGAAGATCTGACTGGGTCGATCGGGGAGCGGGAGGCTGCCGAAGACCACGTCGAGATCAGCGAGCGCCTGGGTAATCCGCGCCGAGTCGTCGGCCAGTGCCTCCATCGTCTCGGAATTCCTCCCCATCAGGAAGCAGGTCAGTACGTGGTCCGAGCTCGCAGGTTGATATGAGCCGGGAACCCAACAGCTCGCCAACGGGCCCGTCATGAGCAGCCAGGCCATGTTCCCAGCCCAGAACTGACTGCTGAACTGCAATGAGATCTTCATGCCATTGCCAAAGCCGATGGTGTCGATGGCGTTCTGTTTCGCTGCGGAATGAACGGGGGTGAAGTCGATCAGATCAGCCTTGAGTACGCCGAGTGAGACGGTCACGATGATGGCGTCCGCGTAGTGATAGACGCCGGTGCTGTCGATCGCGACGGGCTTGATGCCACTGGTATCGATCTCTACGACGGGCCGATTGAGAAGAAGATCGCTGGGCACGACCGTGTTGAAATAGAGCTGATTGAGGGCATCGAGGTATCCGGTTGGAGCAAGCCCGTAGACGTTGCCCGAAAGATCAAAGACATTGCCTTCGCGTGACAGCGAGCGGAGTCCCAGTTTTTCTACCGTCGTGCCGTTGGTGCCAGCGAGTCCGTCTTCGTACAGATGGTAGGCACGGTGCGACGAGTCGACGCCGCCGCTACCTCCCCAGCTCTCCAGGTACGTGGAGACCAATGGATCGGAGCCATCGTTGTCGTGAGCGTAGACGTCGTAGTAGAAGTCCCAGTAGTCGTTGATGTCGTTGTCGGATCCACATGAATTTCCCTGACAGGTCGTCCCGCCGTCCATCTCGATCAGAGTCTGGCCCGTGAACATCGAGATCTGCGCGCCCGCCCCATATTCTGCGACGATGTCGTTGAAGACGAAGTTCTGGTTCTCGCCGCTGTTTGCGTAGAGTTCTTCCGCACCGCGTTCGATCCCCACATCGCCCAGGGTGTCGGAATAGACACGACCGCCGTGTCGATTCGAGGCCTCCAGAATGAGCACGTCGTAGCCGAGGTTCTTGAGGGTGTACGCGGCATACAGGCCGGATGTGCCGGCTCCAACGATGACGACATCGTGGTCCGTGGAGGGCTCCACCGCGTTCGAGGCGGCTGGCAGGAAAGCCAACCCGAGCCCCAGCCCGATCGAGAGAACGAGCCGACCAAACTGCACAGCACAATCGCGCACAGCGGCGCGAAGAATGGGAGCATCCATCGTAGATCACCGGTCCGGGAGCACTAGGCGGCACGGCATGTGATCCGAGTACTCCTCCTTCTACTATAAGTCGATTGTACGAGGGAAGAGGTGCCCGGTGTCAGAAAACCATGCGAACGGTCGATCGGGCAGGCCAAACGGTCAGATCGATACCCGAAGACACGCCGAAGTTGCGCCCCCCCCCTGCCCCGTCCGGATCCGCTTGGCATTTGACCGAAGCGCGAGATCCGAGACGAACTAGCGACGGTCATCCGGCCATGCGTCGCATGACTTCCGGCCAGGGACCCGAGCGGCTGGCCGTCTCGGTATTCGGAAGCCCTCAGCGTCTTCGTCGAGGCCTGGGCCCCAGCGCAGCGCAGGTCGCCCGTCGCTCAACAAGACCCTGCGCCGGACTTCTGTCAGCATTCGATGACGTTGACGGCCAGACCGCCGCGAGAAGTTTCCTTGTATTTGGTCTTCATGTCGCGCCCGGTCTCACGCATCGTCTTGATCACCTTGTCCAGTGAAACACAATGTGACCCGTCCCCGCGCATCGCCAGGCGCGATGCATTTGGCCGGCCTCGCGATAATGGATCTGGATCTCCTGACCGATGCCGAAGGCCGAGAGCTGATCGACGCTCTCAAGCGACAGGTGGATCGTTTCCAGACTCCGGGTATCGATGTCTATGTAAGCGGGGGCCTCGTCGTCGTGGCCCCCATCGGAGTCATGCTGTCGCTCTTGTACGTGCGCGTACTCCTGCCCGCGCTCCTCGCCATCTTCCCAACTCGAAGATCTGCGCAACCGCAGGCTGCGTATATCCAGAATCGACTCAGCGGCGCGCTCGTGCAACTGGGTTCCTTCGCCACTCGACGAGCCCGGCTCGTGGGAGGGGCCTGCGTCGCGATCATCGCGGTGGGCGCCGTCGGTGTCTCCCAGCTGCGGATCTCTCAATTCCCGATGAACTGGTTTCCCGAGAACGACCCCATGCGCCTCGCCGGTGAATTCATCGACCGAGAGTTGCGCGGGGCCAACACACTGGAGGTGGTGATCCACACGGGGCGGGAAAACGGGCTTCACGATCCCGAAATCATGCGCCGGATCGAACGCACAATGCAAGAGGCCGAGAAATACGACGACGGTGAGATCTACGTTGCCAAGGCGCTCTCGATCGTCGACATCGCAAAAGAAAGCCACAAGGCGTTGAATGAGAATCGCCAGACCTTGTATGCGATCCCTAGCGAGCGCGAACTACTCGCCCAGGAGCTCCTGCTATTCGAGAACAGCGGGAGCGACGACTTCGAGAAACTCACGGATTCGTCATTCCGTCTAGCTCGCGTGAGCTTGCGACTCCCCATGGTAGATGACCTGCATTTCCCGGTCCTCGTCGCCGCCATCGAGGACCTCTTCCACGAGGCGATGGGAGATGGGATGACGATCGAAACCACCGGCCTGGGAACGCTTTTCGGACGCACCTTCTCCGTCATCAACATCACGATGGCGCGTTCGTATCTATTGGCCTTCGTCATCATCACGCACTTGATGATTCTTCTCATCGGAAACCTGAGACAGGGGTTGGTCTCGATGTTGCCCAACTTGTTGCCGATCTTTCTGACGCTCGGCCTCATGGGGGCGTCGGGGATCTCGCTCGACAACTCGACCCTGCTGGTCGGCTGCATCATCATCGGGTTGGCAGTGGACGACACCATCCACTTCATGCACAAGTTTCAGCGCTACTACTCCCAGAGCGGCGATCCGGAACTCGCAGTGAGGAACACACTCGAGACGACGGGCACAGCCCTCTTCTTCACCACGCTCGTCCTGACCTCTGGCTTCATGGTCATGACCCTTGCGTATATGAGGAACATCATGGCTTTCGGAATGCTGGCCGCCTTCGCGACGATCGTCGCCTTTTTGGCGGACGTCGTCCTCGCACCCGCCTTGCTGGTCTTGATCTCACGGCCGGGTGATGCAGCCTCTTCATCCGAAGTCGAAGCGCCCATGAACGAAGAAGCGGGCCCGTGATGCCGGGGAAAGGGACGCGGCGAGCACAGCAACCTGACCCAGCCAGCCGCCCTGCTCGTGATGGTGATCCGTGCGCTGGCCGCTCAGGTTGCGAAACTGGACGCACGCGAAGACGCGGGCTGAACGCCATCGTGACATCGCGGCGCTATCGGGATTCCTGAGTCGATCGGACGGTGAAAACGACGGGAACCCCTTCTTCCTGCGACTCAGGCAGCCGTCCGGAGAAAAGACCCACACGCACGACACCTACGGCAAGCAACGCGCCGACCATGAGTCCCAGACCCCATGTCATCGATGGCACCGCGATCGGGTCGTCTCGCAGATGCTTGACGATCCAAGCATCGATGTTCCCCGATCGTGCGGCTTGAAAGGGGCTTGAACTCAGCACCGTATCACCGGGAAATCCAGTCGAGCGGGTTTCCCCTGTCACATAGGCGTGACCCAACGAGTCGAGTGCAACACCATTGGCCTGATCGAATAGGATGCCACCCCAAAAGGTCTCGTGATCGATGCCGCCGGTCGCCGCGAGCAGTGTAAATCCGGCATCGGAATTGTCGGTGCCCACGACGGTGGCCCGCTCCAATGCATCGACCGCGATCCCGAGGCCCTCGTTGTATCCGAGTACGACCGAGTAGAGAATTGTCGCAAGCGCATCATCGAGCTTGGTTGCCACGGCGTTGCCCGAGGCCGCTCCCCCGATTGTAATTGGATAGCCCACGCCGCCTCGCCCTGTGATGTAGACATTGCCCGACGGATCGAGTGCGACGGCGTTGGCGAAATCATCTCCCGTTGAGCCGAAATACGTCCCCGCATCCACTGCCGTTCCTACAGCGTTCACCCTCATCAGGAATGCGTCTTCACCCATCAGTGGGCTCCCGCTGAATGTTCCAACCGTCGTCAGGAGATTCGGATCCGCAGTAAAACCCACGACCAGAGCTCGCCCCGAGGCGTCGATCGCGATATCACGCGCGAAGACGAAGTCGTCGCCGCCGAGTCCCACGCAGCTGTCGAAGCTGCTGCCATCGGCGCTGAGCCTGACGACATATGGGCCGGGCGAAGTCTCGGTACACCCGACCGCCGTATGAAAGTCCGTCGATTGCGTGACGACCGAGACATGCGCGCGACCCGAGGCGTCGACCGCGATGGCGGGTCGGTCCTGCTCGCTGTTCCCACGATCCAGATCGTTGCCGCCCAGATAGGTCGAATAGTCCAAAGAAGCACCCGAAGCGTCGAGCTTGGACACAACGAGATCGCCCCCACCTCCGAACGTTGACTGTGCCGCACCCACCAGCGGATAGCTTTCGTCGATTCCGCCCGTTCCCAGATCGTCAGTCGAATCGGTTTCACCGACCACATAGACGTTCTGATCTGCGTCGATCGCGATCCCGTAGAGCCGATCGAGTCCACGTCCACTGAGATAGGTCGCCCATACCAGGCTACTGCCGTCCGGCGCGAGCTTCATGACGAAAGCATCGCCGGGATCGAAGAAGCCACCCACGCCACCAACCTCGTCAAACGCACCGATCGTGGTCGGAAGGTTCGAAGACGTCGTGGTCCCAGCGACATAAGCATTGCCCGTGGCATCGACGGCAATGTCGTAGCCAATCTCCGCAGCGGTCCCGCCGTAATAGGTCGAATATTCGATTACCGGATCGATGACCAGGGCCAATGACCGGTCGTAGGCGGCCACCGCGAACCGGACAGGCCCCTCGTCGTCCCGGACATAACGCACGCCGATGGCCTCGCGCCGTCCGTTTCGGTCCTGGTAGGCGATGGGCGGGCGCAGCCGAACGATTCCGGCCACGTCATGCACCTGCAGTCCACCTTCCTGATCGATCACGACTCGGTCGACATCGCCAAAGGTCAATCCGATCGTTCCCGGGTCCGCTCCCGGCGCAACGATGAAATCGTGTTCGAGGGAATCGGGCGTGCCGTAAAACTCCCAATCGATTCCGGGAAGGATTTGCGGGTATCGAACTCGAGCAAACGTCGGGATGCCGATGCGCCAAGCATTGGGATCGCCACCACGAAAGACGTTCACGACACCAGGTTGGCGATCCAGTGCGATCGGAACTCGATTGCTTGCGGCGCCGACGACCCGCATTCGAACGCGCGAAGGCGCGGCGACGGGGATCGATTTGGCATGAGCCCGTTCGAGGTGAAAGAGCACTTCGCCACTCTTTAGCCACACAACGTGACCAGGCGCGCGCGCGAGGAAGTCGTAGACATCGGATTGTTCTTGCGCCGCGGGCTCGAAGAGCAGGGGCAGACCCTGCAGGGTTTCAGCTCGACTTTCTAGGTCCACGCCGGCTGCCGATGCTATCCGCGCCCCTGCGATGAGCGGGCCGAGCAGGCAAAAAATCATGGCGAGTCGCCAGAGGCTTCGCTGGTTGAGCACGCTGAACGCGATGGGCTCGAAAGAGGCTCGGACGATCGACATTCGCTTACTCAACATGTACTGGCTCCCGGCGTTTCGCTCCTCTTCGATTCTACACTGCGCCTCCTGGAATTGGAAATAATATGCCTAGACCCAGGACAGGGACCTCCATGGGACGGTGCCCGACATCAATGCGCCCGCGACCACACAGCCACCACGTCGAAGGCCGGACTCTCCCTCGAAGATCGCGGTGACGTGATGGTCCTGCCGCAATCGGCTCAATGGGAGAGTGCCATGGATAAGGGGATCAGTCGATCTGACAAGGACGCGACCGAGCGCGACTTCGGCGTACCGGGTAATGGCAGAACCGTGCCCGTCCTTCGCCGGACTCCGGACCGCGTGAAAGAGCCGGTTCCCCAAGTCTCGATCTGGCGCGGGGGAAACGCGAAGAGTCGGGATCCCCAACCAGGAGCCTGACCCAAGACTCTCGTGGGAAGCCCAGGTGTCGAGGCGCGCCGCCGGCTAGGGAGGAAGCGAAGCTTCCGAGTAAAGCGCAGCTGTAGCCGGCTACAGCAAGGTTTCGCAACGCCGCCAGCGGTGATGCATCGGCGCTTGGGCGTCGCGATGAGTCTTGGCTCAGGCTCCTAGTCGCACCCGCCCGTCGTCCGTTTCGACTGACCACGAACGCTGCGGTCACGATCGATCGTCCAGCCCACGGCGATCGCAAGCCACCGGATGTCAATGGCGGACCCACCTCCAGTGTCCGTTAGCAAGTAATCCGAAGAAACTCGCAAACATCTGGATTCATTCAGGTTCTCTTGATTCTTGGTCCGGTCTCAGCAGGCAGGGATGCGCACTGAAAGGCAAGGAGAGGCAATTCAGTTGCGACGTGCCCGCCGCTTCGCGCAGGAGGCTCGCCGATCGCCTATTGGGCGCCTCGTTCGCCTCTCCCCCTACCCTGCTCTGCCAGATTTCCGACATTCTGAACGGATTGAGATTCTCGGACTGGCCAGAACACCTTACCCTTCGGTCATTTTCAGTCGCTTCCCACCCATCTGCTCCTGCGCGGCTCGATTCTCCTCTTGGAGATGTTCGATCACCTCCTGCTGATGGAGACTGACCCGGCCAGCGATGATCAGCATCAGAAATCGGAGCGGTAAAGCGCTCGTCAGTGCGAGTTCAGGCCAGCGAAGGCAGAGGAACACGCAGGAATCGCCAATCCGATACTCGCCTAAGCACCCGTAGTTGTACATATTTGACTCCGGTCGACTTTTCGCACACTACGGGTGTGGCCCCCACTTCGCGGCAAGCCCTATACCGACAAGCCGTTCATGACCCCGGCGCTCTACCAATACATTCGACATCCTGTGGGTCGTCAGTCGGATTCGTCGAGGTGGTAGACCCGTGCGGCGTTGTCGTGGAGAACCTTCTCGAGGGTCGCGTCGGGCAATCCGCCGAGCGTCTCCCGAATATAGTCCCGCGGCACTCGCGCGGTGCTCGCTGGACCGGGAGACATGCTGGTCGGGTGCGGGTAGTCGGTCTCGTAGAGGATGTTGTCTGCGAACTGGTCGATCACGCTCAGCGCCGACTGCTCCTCGAACCAGAAGCAGGAGTAGATCTGCCGGCGGAAATACTCGCTGGGCTTGAGGTCCATCTCGGGATGCTCGCGCCGCACCCCGTAATTCTCCCATTGCCAGTCGAGCGCCTCCAACAAGAAGGGCACCCAGCCGATGCCGCTTTCGACCGACACGAAGTCGAGTCTCGGAAAGCGGTGGCAGATTCCCGACATGATCACTTCGACGATATGACGTGAGTTCGCCATGAACGCGGAGACTGCGAGCTTCGCGTAGTGGGTGATCTGTCCCGTTCCCGCGTAGCCGGGGGTCGAGGTCATCTCGGCGTCGGCGTTCCCGATGTGAAAGTTGATCGGCAGACCCAGATCCTGGGCCGTGGCCCAGAGCAGATCCCAGTAGGGATCGGCCAGATAGGGCTGACCGAAATTCTCGGGCTCGCCGGTCATCAGGATGCCCTTATGACCCAGCTTCGCGCAGCGCCGGACTTCGGCGACGCTGGCCTCGAGGTCCCAAAAGGGCAGCGCCGTAATCGGCACGAAGCGCTTTGCATCGACGTGCAGCCAGTCGACCAGAAAATCATTGTAGGCGCGCACACAAGCGAGTTGCAGCTCAGGGTCACGGAGGGCAATGAACTTGCCCGACCCGAAGCCACCGAGATTCGGGTAGAGCACCTGCGCGAAAATGCCGTACTCGTCCATCCGCTCGAGTCGCGCCTTCGGGTCGAAAGCGCCAGCATCGCCCGCGGCCAGCGTCGGCGGATGCGAAGGGGTGTACTCGGGCCAACCAGCGGCGGACATCAGGCCGGACGGCAACGAGGGCTCCCCCGCCCACCACCACCGGTCGATGCCGAGATCGACATCGTGTCGCACGTGGGGAACAAGATCGCCCCATTTCTTCGTCGACACGCGAGAGGTCCAAAGATCTTCGGGCTCCGAGACATGAGTGTCGGTGTCGATGACGCGAATCTCGTCGAGGATGGAGTTCGCCATGATGATGGACCTCCTGGTGCGTCTCCCGAGGACAGGCTCGAGAGTAGTTCAGGAACAGGGCCCGGGAATCCCACGAAACCGGACATGCAGATCTCAGGTCGGGCGCCGATCGCCTGTCGAAGGTTGGAAGCGGTAGAGGCTCTGGCCGTCGCGACGGTCTTCCCAGACGAGTTCGACCGGAAGATCTACGTAAAGTACGTCGTCAGGACAATTTACGACGTTGCTCGTCAGCAGCACCCGATCGTAATCCTCGAGTTCGATGACGGCGATATTGTAGGGGAGACATTCCTGCGAGGCGGGATGAGGAGAGTGGTGGACGATCGTGTAGGTGAATACGCGTCCCCGGCCGCTCGCCTCACTCCATCCGCACTCGAAACATCCGCAGTGCCCACACATGGGCTTGGGCGGGCTGCGATGCGTGCCGCACTTCGAGCAGTACTGCACCAAAAGCCGGTGGTCGCGACAAGCCTCCCAGAATGGCAGGCTGACGGGATCCAGCGCGGGCTGGGGCATTCCGTCCGGAAAGTAGGGATCATCGCTTTCAACTCGCATATCCAGATCGGATCCTCCTGCCGGTCTCAATCCTCAGCACGAGCGGCGAAGAATCAGCCCACCCGAGTAGGGCCCGATCGCCGAGACGACGAGTCCGTGTTCTGCATCCGCAACCTGAGAGGTCGAGGTCCCACGCATTTGCCTGACCGCCTCGAGAACGTGTCCAAAGCCGTGAATGTAGGCCTCAGCCAGATTACCGCCGGCCGTATTCACCGGCAATGAACCATGCGGCCAATCGATCGCACCGGATTCGACGAAGGGGCCCGCCTCTCCCCGCTCACAGAATCCAAAATCCTCGAGGTGCATGATGACGTTGCCCGTGAATGCGTCATAGAGCTGGGCGACATCGACCTCGTGCGGCCCGATACCGGCTCGGCGGTAGAGTTCGGTGGCGCTGTCGGCGAGTCCACCCTCCGCCCACAGCGGCTGCGGACGGATGTCGACACCGTGAAAGCGAGCCATCCCGTGTGCCGCCCCGGCGATACTGACAACCTGATGAGGGCACGAGCGGGCGCGCTCGATACCCGTGACAACGACCGCGGCGGCACCGTCGCTCTCCTGGCAGCAGTCGTAGAGCCGATAAGGATCGGCAATCATCCGTGACGCCTGATGGTCGGCCAACGTGATGGGTCTTCCGTGCATCACCGCGCGTGGGTTTCGTTGGGCGTTGTCGTAGCTGGCGACGGCGACGCGTCCGAATTGCGCACTTGTCGTTCCGTAGAGTGCCATGTGACGTCGGGCGGACAACGCGTACATATGCGCCGCGGTGAACATACCGAATGGACCGGCGAAATTTCGCCACTCCGATTGAGCCTGCTCGACCGGGTCCTGCAGAGACTGTCCGTAGCGTCCGTACTGCCCCTGACAGATCGAGCGATAGCAGACCACCACCTCCGCCTCACCGGCCGCCAATCCGGCCAGGGCGTGGTGCACGATCCCGGTGGCTGCGTTCCCACCGCCCGGGTACTGGGCCGCGTACGACAGGTGCTCGAGGCCGAGGGCCTGGGCCAGAGTCAGTGGATCGCTGTGTTCGTAACCGTAGGCGCATAATCCGTCCACGTCGGCAAGGCCAAGGCCCGCGTCGTCGAGAGCCTTCGAGACCGCCTCACAGGCCAGGCTGAACTCGGGCTGCGACGCACGACCCGCCCCCGTGTATTCCGTCTCGCCAATTCCGACGATCGCGAATCGGTCCCGCAGAGGCCAACCGGCTTCGCGCGAAGGATAGATCGTGTCAGTCATGTCGAGCTTCTGGTGTGACGTTGCGCAGTTCGGCCAGGATCTCCGCGTCGTGTTCGCCGAGGCGGGGGGCGGGACGTGTTATGCGCCAGGGCGAGGCGCCGAAAACGATCGGCGCACCCGCATGCGTCACGCTGCACCCCACTCGCTCGTCGTACACTTCGGTCGGAAAACCTCGAGCGATGAAATGGGGGTCGTCGAACAGCTCTTCCGGGGCGTAGATCACACTCGTCGCAAGTCCGCGACGCTGACCGTCGACGAAGTAGTCGTAGCCCTCGAGCCGGCTGGCTATCAGGACCAGCGCCTCGCGTCCGGCACCATAGATCGCCTGCACCTCGGCGTTCTCCGCCAGATCGGCGACGTCGACGCCTCCGCGCTCGATACCGAGCTCCAACAGAAATCGCTCAGGAAACTCGCTGCGCAGACCGAGGTCGTCGATCCACTCGAGCAACGCGCCGAACTCGGCGGGAGAGCGCGGCGGCGCCCCGGTGTTGACGGGCCGACCACGGACATCCGGTGCCATGCTCGGCATGGTGGGATGCGGGCTCGCATGCCGACCGGTCTGACGCTGCACGGTCTGCTGGGCCACCAACCAGCGAAAGGTGGCTTCCTCGGTCGTCACATTCAGCGCCGCGTGAATCGAGACGTCGATCAGCTGACCGCGACCCGTCGCCTGCCGGTAGAGCACCGCGGCAAGGGCCGCCGTCACCGCATGCAGCCCCCCGCTATGGATCGCCTGGTTGCCGCCGCCCCGCACCGGCGGCAAGCCGTGATCGTCGTAGCCGCAGCTCCAGACGGGCCCCGCGCCAGCCATCAAGGTGAGATCGGTGGCCGGTTCGGCGGAGCGGGGATTGTCGCGGCCGAAGGGTGTAACGGAGATCCAGATCAGGGCGGGATCCAGCTGCCTCGCCTGCGAATGGTCGAGGTCGATCGCGTCCAGGCGGCCCGGTGACTCACCCTCGAGTACGAGGTCCGCCCTCTTAAGGAGACGTCGAAACTGCGACGCGTCTTGGTCGTCATCAAAATTCAGGGTCACGCCCAGCTTCGAGGTCTGATAGTGCCACCACCATAAGCTCGACTCGCGATCCGATCGGTCCTCACAGAAGGGGCCGTAGGCGCGCATCGGCGCGCCTTCGGGTGGTTCGACGAGCAACACCTCGGCGCCGAGGTCAGCCAGCAGCTTGCCCGCGTAGGCCGTCCATTCGCTGGCGACTTCGATGACGCGCAGGCCGGAGAGCGGCCCAGCGGCGCCCTGCGGCGGAATCGGACCCTCCGGAACCGCCGTCATAGCACCCCCGATTCGCGCAGCTCGACCAGCTCGTCGCTTCCCAGACCCAGCAGCTCGCCGAAGACAAAATCGTTGTGCTCGCCCAGGCAGTGGCCGCCGCGCTCGATCCGCCAATCCGTCTCGGACATATGGAATGGCAAGCCGTCCACCCGGACCCGGCCCATCTTGGTATGCGAAACCGTCGGCCACAGTCCGAAGGCCTGCGTGCCCGGGTCGTCTTCGATCCGTTCGGCCGGCCTCTGCACCGCCGATGCAGGCACTCCAGCGTCGCGCAGGCGCGCTGCGAGTTCGAACCGGTCGTGCTGTCGGGAGTAGCGCCCGAGGAGGGCATCGAGTTCATCCTGCCGAGCCAGGCGACCGGCCAGTTCCGCAAAATCGACTCGCCTGGCCCAGGGCTCGTCGATCACCGCCTCCAGGGCTTGCCAGTCAGAGTCGTCTCGGCAGGCGATGGCCAGCCACTCGTCCTCGCCCCGCGCCGGATAGATATTATGCGGCGCCCGCTGCGGCGACTGGCTGCGGTTGGAGTCGGGCATCCCCTGCCGACGTAGCGGTCGGCCATTCACCGTGTAGTCGAGTAGAGCCGGTCCGCACAGTGTGGCTCCGGCATCTGTGCACGCCATGTCCACCCACTGGCCCTCGCCTGTTCGGTTTCGATGGACCAACGCGGCGAGCGTTGAGATCGCCATGAAGTTGGCGCCCTGGTGGTCCATATACGAGTAGCCCCAGCCGGCGGGATCACGATCCGGAAGCCCGGACGAGAAAGTCAATCCGCACACGGCTTGGACGATCGGGCCCCAGGATTTGAACTCCCGGTATGGGCCCCGATAGCCAAAGCCCGAGTTCGACACGTAGACGATGTCGGAT
>JAPYTP010000156.1 GCA_029941885.1 Myxococcota bacterium | reverse complement strand
GCAGAGTGTAAAGGCAGAAGGGAGCTTGACTGCGAGACCTACAAGTCGAGCAGGTGCGAAAGCAGGTCTTAGTGATCCGGTGGCTCCGAATGGAAGGGCCATCGCTCAACGGATAAAAGGTACGCCGGGGATAACAGGCTTATCTCCCCCAAGAGTTCACATCGACGGGGAGGTTTGGCACCTCGATGTCGGCTCGTCACATCCTGGGGGTGAAGCAGCTCCCAAGGGTTCGGCTGTTCGCCGATTAAAGTGGCACGCGAGCTGGGTTTAGAACGTCGTGAGACAGTTCGGTCCCTATCCGCCGTGGGCGCAGGAGATTTGAGAGGATCTGTCCCTAGTACGAGAGGACCGGGATGGACGAACCAATGGTGGACCGGTTGTCACGCCAGTGGCATAGCCGGGTAGCTACGTTCGGATCGGATAACCGCTGAAAGCATCTAAGTGGGAAGCCGGCCTCAAGACGAGATCTCCCTGGGACTTCGGTCCCCTGAAGAGCACTCCAAGACGAGGAGTTTGATAGGTCGGAGGTGGAAGCGCAGTAATGCGTGGAGCTGACCGATACTAATCGCTCGTGAGGCTTGACCAATTGGATTGGTCGATCGCTCATGTGTCGCAAGACACAAGAACAGACGAAGTAGACAAGGCGCTCCAGCCTGGAAAGATATTCAGGGATCAAAGCAGCGAATCGATATAGCGATTCGACGACCCCCGAGGCATGGTTCGATCCGTGGCTCGGTGCGGTGGACGTCGAAAATCGGACGGTTTTCCCACCGTCAATAGAGCAGGGGCCACACCCGTTCCCATTCCGAACACGGAAGTTAAGCCCTGCTTCGGCGATGGTACTGCCCATTTCTTGGGTGGGAGAGTAGCGCGACGGTGGGATTTTCTTGGAACGGCGCTCGAAGACGAACTGATCAGTTCGAACTTCGGGCGCCGTTTTTCGTGTGGGATCCGTCCTCGAGATTCGCATTAGGCGAGCCCATCGGTTGCCGCGAATCGGCGCGAATTGGGACGCGACTCCGCTGAAGCTCACGTACTGTGCGAATGGTGTCGGGTCATCGAGCGGGTGAGGGGATCCACTTCGCGTCCGGATCGGGCGATACGACGAAGCCGAGGCCGCCGCGCAGCGCGCCCATTCCCCCGTTGATCAGGTCGTCGAAGACTTGGAGTTCGTGAGAGCGATCGCCTCCGAATCCGATGACGAGTTCGTCCAAACCGTCGCCGTCGAGATCACCAAAGACGGGTCGAGAACTCCCCTCCCCGGTGCGGTGGGATTCTCGGCCGACGGGGATCATCAGAAATCCGGAATAGCGGTCGTACGCCATCTTTTCAGAGTCATCGAGGAACGCGACCCATCCATCACTGTCGGGTCCGAATCCGACGGCGATTTCGGCGCGCCCGTCTCCGTCCCAGTCTCCGAGCGCGGGAAAGGTCCCTCCTCCGCGATGGTCGACGTCCGTCGTTCGAGCGACCCGTACGAGGGGAGTGTTGGCCATGACCCGTGGATGTGCAGCGAAGCTCGCAAGACCGTCGTCGAGGATCGCGATTCGCCGAACGCCCTGGCGGGCGAATCCAACGATCAGCTCATCCCGTCCGTCGCCATCGATGTCACCTAGCGCGGGAATGAGCGCCGAACCAAGATTGCGGATCCGACTCGTAGTCGGGACAGGGAGGAGTCCCGAGACCGAACCGCTCATCGCATAGGCGGCAAAGCCCAGTGAATGGTCGTCCAGGACCTGAAGGACCTCCTCCGCATCCGCTCCCATCCCGATCACCAATTCAGGGAGACCGTCGCCATCGATGTCGCCACAGGCCGGATGGGTCTGACCGTCTGCTGCATGATAGGCGGCATCACCGATCTGGATCGAGTCCAGCGAGACCACGACATCGTTCTCGAGATAGATGAGTGTGATCTGGCCTGCGCTGCCGGTCCCGAAGCCCACCACCAGATCACCGTCGCCATCCCCGTCGAGGTCGCAGCGTGCCGGACGCAGGTCCCCATCAGCGGAGAGGGTGTCGAGGGTCAACTGTGCGAGGCCCCCGTCTGCGAGAATCGTGCTCAGCAAGCCCGATGTGTCCGCGGTGATCCCGAGTGGAACTCCCTCGATTCCGGGTAGCGGGAGAGGCTCGGGGGTCGGTTTCGGCTCGGGCTCCGGGGTCGGTTCGGGCTCCGGGGTCGGTTCGGGCTCCGGGGTCGATTCGGGCTCGGGGATCGGTGGCGGGCTCGCCGCGGCGACGAGAATCTCATTGGAATAGACCGATGAGATGCCCGCCGCGTCGTAACTGCTGATCGCGAAGTAGAGATCGACATCGTTCCGGAGAATCCCGCTGAAGAGGATTTCATCGCCCGTCGTCAGCGGTTGACCGATGTCGAGGTCGTATGGATAGAGGCCCGACTCCATGCCCAGGTGGATCACATATCCCACGACGGAGGCGGAGGAGGACGGCTGGAAGTGGAAATAGTATTCCTGGGCGTCGGCCGTCGTCTGGGCCACAGCGATTCCGGGGAGCCCGATTCCCAGGCAGAGGACGGACGCGCAGAGACGCTCGATCATGTGTCGATTGCGCGGACGGCGAGGGTTCGAGACGGGTCGCGGTGTGCTTCGCTGCATGACTATCGATTCGGAGACCGATGCCCCTGCCTTGGTGATCACACTCACGGCATGGTCGGAAGACGTACCGAATCTTCGTCGCCTGTGACGAATGACCTTCTAGGGCGTGACGGCGGATACCAGAACAGAGCCGGCGATCGAAGATCGCCGTACCAGGGGCCCGCGCCGACCGGCCATTGGACCCCTTGCGCCGCCGGCGACTCATGGGCAGCGATCATCCGACGCGGCCCCGCGAAAGGCGTTATGCAGCGGCTGCTGACGTCCTACCGACAATTCTTGGGAAGTGTCGCGGGGTCCGGCGGTGTGGGTGTGTCCCAATCGATCCATCGGTCGCGGCCCTCGGGCGTGCGGATCTTCAACCGGATCGTTTCGGATGCTTCGAGGTAGTTCAGAAGATCGACACTGGTCTGAGGATTGTCGATCAGCTCGCCAGCCATCTCGATGATCAAGTCGTCGAAATCGATGCCCAACGCCTGCCAGAAGCTCGCGTCCTAGATCCCCCGAATCTGCACGCCGAGGTGTAACCCGGCGACGGCGGAGGCGACCATCAGCGTGTCGACGCCGCCCGAAGACGGACGATCTGCACGATCATGGCTTCGGCTCTCCTGCTCAAGTAGAAGTGGTGCACCTCGATACGCGATGCGGCTCGTCCAATCCGTTGCAGAGCAACGCACCGGCGCCGCTTGAAGGCTTTACTTCGGTGTCGTCCGATGGGTTCGTGATCGACTGCAATCAAACGGAGTAGCGATCGAATCGGAGTCTGTTCGCTCCTGGCTTTGTCTGGAGCGGAACGGCAACACGAGAGGGCCGGTCCCGAATGGGGGCCGGCCCTTCCTGCGTTCGCTCTTGCCCGACCCCGACTGTCAGGCGAGGCGCTTCATCCCCGCGTCGATCGATCTCGCGAGTCGCCCATAGAGATGGATTTTCAGACTCTCGAGAATCGCATAGCCGACGAGGGCAAAGATCGTCGAACTGAGGGCGAGGGCGAGCGCACCCATCTGCAACATCTCATGGGAGAGGTGCATCGACATCAGGAGCACCGCCAGGCCACACGTTGTCCCGATGAAACCGATCGGCGGGAGGATATTGGCGTACATCGAGATGGGCTGGGCGAAACTCGATTCGTAGTCGTCCACCACGAGCTGCTTGGCCGCATCTCGCATGAAGGGCTGGGCCGCTCCCGATTCGATTTCGTCCTCCGCGGAGGCGATGACCTCCTGGAGCAGCGCCGCGACGCGCCCCTGCGTCTCCGCTTGCTGGTCGGATGTTTCGTTCGGCACCCGGATCGCCGCGCGAGTGTGAAATTACAGATCGAGCCGGACATCCTGCCATCATCTCTGGAGATGATGGCCAAGGAGGTCCATCTCGCCGGCGGTCACGGACGGGTAGATCCGGAGCTGCCAGCCCCCCGTCGCAGATTGGCCGGATCGCGGCGTTCCTCGACCGTAGATCTGGGGAATCTCGAGTTCGGCGAGTTCGTTCGGGCTCCGATCTCGATCGGGTCCAATCTGGGTGAACGCGATCAGGAGCAGGAACGCCAGGTCAACGAAGGAAAATAGCCAGATGGGTGCGCTTCTTTCGTGGTGCAACATGTGCCACGGGATCCGAACGCTTCCAACGAGGCTTGAGAAAACTGCCGCTTCTTTGCCGATAAAATTCCGGTCGGGTGGGAATGGTCGATTCTCACAAGAGAACCCCGTGACCTGTGTCACAAGCGCGGGAGAGCGAGGCCCGGAGCCAGAAGCGGCTTCTCGCTGCGCTGCGCCATCTGGATATTTTCCCGGATGTCGAGTGGGGGGAACGGCTTCGAAGTGTTATTCGAAGCTCTGTGGACCGATCGCGTTCGTCGAGAGCGATTTCACACGGATCACCATTCGCCCGTGTTCTCCATGGACGCCCAGGGCTCCTCGGGCTCGAGACCCTGCCCCTTCTGGATGAGTTCGACCGAGATCTGGTCCGGCGAACGGACGAAGGCCATCCGACCATCTCTCGGCGGTCGATTGATTGCGACGCCTCCGTTCATCAGTCGCTCACAGAGTTCGTAGATGTTGTCGACCTCGTAGGCCAGGTGACCAAAATTTCGTCCGCCGTCATAGGGCTCGGGATCCCAGTTGTGGGTCAGCTCGACTTGCGCCACCTCGTTGCCAGGAGCGGCCAGGAATACCAATGTGAAACGTCCGGCTTCGACGTCGAATCGATTCAACTCTTCCAGCCCGAGTTGATTGCAATAGAAGTCGAGTGACGCGTCGAGGTCAGTGACGCGCACCATGGTATGCAGATATCGCATCCGTTCGAATCTCCGGCGATCGTCGCCCATCGCGGCGATCGGTTGGGGCGCCCGGATCCAGGGCGCGAAGTCGAGACTGTATGGCGAAAAGTGCGCCAACCCAATCGCCTCCGGAACGGTCCCCGAGTGTCGACCCGCTGGGCGAAACACAGAGGAGGCCATCGAATATTCGCCGCTCACCCGGGAATGCGCTAAACCCGCGTGGGCGAGCGTGATTCTCTTCGATCACGCTTCCCCTGGTCCCCCCCGAAAAAACGATTCCCCCCGCTCCCCGACCCGTTCGGTGAGGAGGGCTGCGCATTGGACGAGCTGGCTGCGGCATTCGGTGAACTGCGAGGAGTCGACCTCCTCGACATCACGATCGTCTCTGGGCTCGGTTGGGTGGGGATCGCCTGGGTTCGTGAGGCCAAAGCCCGCGTTGCACTCGTCGGGATCGCGCTGATCGCGCTGCTCTTCTGGGCCGCCCGGTGGCTCGACCTGCGGCTCACGACGAGTTTGCTCCAGGGCTTCATCGCCATCGCCGCACTCGTTCTCGTCGTCGTGTTTCAGGATGATCTGCGGCGTTTGTTCGAAGGAATCACGCTCTGGGTAGTGCGGAACGCGACGCCCCGACCCTCGGCGGATGTGCTCGACGACCTCGGCGCGCTGTGTTTCTCCCTGGCACACCGCCGTGTCGGCTCGCTCTTCGTCTTTCCTGGCCGCGAATCCCTCGATCGACTACTCGACGGGGGACACTATCTCGACGGTCGCGTGAGCGAGCCCCTCCTGCGCAGTCTGCTCGATCCCAGCACACCCGGGCACGACGGGGCGATCGTCATTCGGGGGGGACAGGTCGCCCGCTTTGGCGTCCACCTTCCCCTCTCGACCGAATGGGCGGAGATCGGGGCGGGCGGCACGCGCCACGCCGCGGCGCTTGGTCTCGCCGAGCGTAGCGACGCGCTCTGCATCGCGGTCTCCGAAGAACGGGGCGCAGTTTCCGTCGCGTGGAGGGGGAGACTGACCCAGGTCCACGACCCTGCATCGCTTCGCAATCTCGTCGAGAAATTTCTGACTCGAACCGCCAAGCGCCATCGCGAAAACTGGATGGAGTCTCGTGTCACCCTGGCGCGGCGCCATTGGCGCGAAGGCGTACTCGCGACCACTCTGGCGACGGGGCTCTGGATCTACATCGTGCCCGGCGCGACCCTCGATCGGGGTTCGAAGGTCATCCCCGTCGTGATCGACAACGTGCCAGAGGGATATCGAGTGTCCGCAATCGAACCGGCAGCCCTGCATGTCGAATTCGAGGGAAGGCGCCGCGACCTCAGGCTGGCCCCGGCTGAGGAGTTCCACGTTCGGGTCGACGGAGACCTCGTCGATCAGGGGCGTCGAACCTTCTCCGTCGACGCGGATCAGGTCGAGCATCCACCGGAGCTTCGCATCGTCGGGATGCAGCCGGTCAAGGTTCGGCTCTCGGTCGAAAATTTCTAGCCCGTAACGCTCCCGCTTCGGATCGGCTTCAGCCGCGGCTCTGATCGACGGGCGACGTCACTCCGGTCACGACCAGGAGGGCAGGCAGGAAGACAAGATTGGCAACGACCGTCCAGAACATGCCGATCGTCAGCATGACGCCCAATGTACGCATGCCTTCGTGGCCGGAAAGGGCGAGGGTGCCGAAGGAGAGGGTGGTCGTCATCGCACTGTAGAAGACGGCTCCGGCAGTCGCGCTCTCGAGAAGGGTGCCCGATCCACTGGCGGCATCGTGTCTCGCTCGATGCACCAGATGGATTCCCGAATCGACTCCGATTCCAAAGAGCAGGGGCAAGACCAGGACATTGGCGAAGTTGAAGCTCATGTCGAGCAGCGCCATCGAAGCACAGGTCAGCATGGAACCGAGTGCCAGCGGAGCGAGAACGATTCCGACATCCACCGGCCGACGCCACAACACGAAGAGCAGTATCGAGATTGCGATCGCCGCGCTGAGCAGCGCCTGTCGGAAGGAGCGAGCCGTCGCCTCACCGAACTCGACGAGATTGATCGCGACTCCGGCGGCCTTGGGCGAAATTTCGAGCACGCTCGTCACGAATCGCTTGAGCGTGTCGAAGTCCTGAAGTTCCTCTTCGGGATAGGCCTGGATGCGCAGCGTGCCGTCGGGTGCGCGAAGACGCCGTACGAGTTCCTCCGGGAGATCGTCGAGACTGACCGTCGTGACGGCGAGCGAACTCCGAAATCGGTCGATCTCTTCGGGCAAACGTTCGAGCAGCACATCCCGAAACTCCGTCAGCGCGCGACTGGGATCGGGATCTTCCTGGATTCGATCAAGAAACTCGGACAGCCGTTTCTCGAGCGCATCGAGGCTCACGACGAGCCGCGTGTCGTTCTCGGGACGCTCCGCATCTCGAAGCACGTCGCGAAGTTCGGTCAGGGCACGGATCTTTTCTTCGGGGCCATATTGGGGTTTCGAGTCCGGACCCTTCTGCGTCGCCTCCATCAGGAAGGAGAGGTCCTCGAGGATCTCGATCTTGTCCTCCTGGTCTTCGGGGATATAACTCGCCAGACGAACTGTTCGCCCGATTTCGGGTTGGGCCTCGAGTTGCCGGGCGATGTCGGCCGCCGCCTCGAGGTCCCGCGCCATCACGTTCACATACCAAGGCGACGTATTGCCATCGGAGAGCAGATCTCGGAACGCCTGAACCGAGGGCGTGTCCGGATCGCGCATCTCGATGACATGGGCATCGAATCGGAGCTGCAGAAGGAGCGGGACGGAGCCGATCGCCGCAGCGAGAGCGGCTCCACAGATCAATCGGGGCGTCCGGGCCAGGCGAAGTGCGATCCCGCGATCGATGCGGGTGGGCGCTGGGACCCGGACATCGTCTGGGATCCGCAACCATCCGAGCATGAGCGCGGGGAAGAGCGTGAGCGTGAGGAACAGGATGATGAACATTCCGGCGCCGGCGATCACTCCGAGTTCCGCCACACCGCGGTATTCGGTCGGCCAGAATACGAGGAACCCGATTGCGGTCGTGAAGCCGCAGAGTACGAGGGAGGCACCGATCGAGTCGATCGCGGTGTGCAGTGCCTCGCGATTCGGCAGCCCCTCTTCGCGTCGCTCCGCAGCGAAGGCCATGCCGAAGTGAATTCCGAAGTCGACTCCGAGGCCGATGAAGAGAATCGCGAAGGCGATCGAGATCAGGTTGACCTCGCCGATCGTGGCGGCGGCGAACGCACTGGTCCAGATGAGGCCGACGAGCAGAGTGCCGAGAGACGCGATCACGAGGCGCCAGGATCGGAATGCGAAGAAGAGCAGGACCGCGACCAGCAGGAAGCAGAAGACGCCGGCGCCGCCAATGTCCCAGGCGAGGCCGATCATTTCTTCGTGATTGAGAGCCGGATTCCCGGTGACTCGGATCCGCACGCCCGCCGCGCCATCGAGGCCGGCAGCCCGGGTGGCGGTGGTGATGGCCTGCATGCTTGCGCCGGCGACGAGAATTCTTTCGTAGTCGAGGTAGGGATCGACGACGATGACGCGGCGGGTGGGGATCTCCAGGTCCGATCCTTCGAGCAGCATCGTTTCCCACGAGACGCGGACGGGGAACTCGTCGTAGACGCTGACGGTGGCTTCGCCGACCTGGTCGAGCAGACTGGTCCACTGCGATGGATCGATTCCCGATTCGCCCACCGAGTCGAAGCCCAGTCGTACGAGTTCGGCGAGTTGAACCAGACTCGGATCGCTTTCGAGACTGGCGAGAACCGGCTGGAGGGACGCGAGTTGATCGGCGAGATCGTCGAGTTCATCGGGTGTTCGATAGAGCAACGCATGGTCTTCGAAGAAGCTGCCACCGCCCGGGACGTAGACGTCACGAAAAGTGTCGCCCATCGCTTCGAGTTCCGCCGCGAGCGCGTTGGTCGCGTCTCTGGCTAGCGCCGGCGTCTCACCGTCGATCACGACGAGCATCGCCTCTTCGAGATTCGGGAAGAGGGCCGCGAACGCCGCGTGGTTCTTGCGCGACTCGAGGCTCTTCGAAACGAGACTCAAATTGTCGGAGTTGATCCCCAGATTGAAGAACGTATAGAGGAGGAGAATCAGCGTGATGCCGATCGACGCGGTCGCGACGCCATTGGCACGTCTGGAGATCGCGCCGAGCCAGCGTTGCAATCGCGGTGTCAGCATCTTTTGGAGCGGTTCGTTCATGTCCTTCGATTCCGGGCCCGACTCGCGGGCGCCTGGTTTAGTCGTCCGGCTGCGCCGCGGGGCGTGGGGCAGTGGGCCTTCGAGTCTGTCGTTGTTGGGCGGCGGAACGATAGAGGAGGACGCCGCATGTCGCGCGTCGCGCGGAGCGCGTCAGCGAGACCGGAAGCGGGTCTGACCGGTCGGGCTGCTCGGCGAACGGCTCACGGGCACGGCTCGTTCGAAGAGGGGACGGGCGACCCGCCCAGGAGGTCGTGCGAGAACGTCGCCTCGTGGGGTGATGGGCGAGAGGGTGGAAGGACGCGACCTCGGAGGGTGAGCGCCAGAGGTCGGCTGCGATTCAGCGACGGGTTCGACGACGCTCCCGGCCGTCCATCCCCCGAAGCGTCAACCAGGTCAATCCAAGCAGAGCAAAGGCGATCGCGATACTGATCTCGTCCAAGGGAGTGACCTCGAAGCATTTTCGATCTATTCGAACGTTCCGACCGGTGGCATCCGTGCCGTCGATCGAACATTTCTGGGCTGACCTATTTATCTGTCGGATGCGTCCTGGTTTCCGTGATCTCCATCACAAATTGGATAAATTCGCCTTATTTTCATCCGTGAGATCCACTTCCACCGGCGTTGGGGATCGGGAGCGACCTCCTGTGGAGAGCCTCCTGACTCGATCGGCAACGCGTGGCCGAACCTCCCCAGGGCCTAGAGGCTCTCCCGGTAGTCGCGGACCAGGGAGAGGAGGCTCCGATGGAGCCGTCGAACGAGCGGGCGTTCTTCGGCCATCGCGAAAGCGTCGGAAGCGGGCGAGCCCTCGCATTGCTGGAAATCTGCGAATGCGCGCAGGAGTCGGAAGGTCTCTTCGGGCGTTAGTCGCCCCCGGTTCGTCGTGAGGCGTCGGGTCGCGTGGGTCAATCCATCACCCGTCATGCGTGCGTAGGGATTTCGGAGGACGGCGCGACCTGAGACCTCTTCGAGCACGGAGGTGCGCGATCGACGTCGTCGTGAGGCGATCGAATCGATGAGTTGCAGGTAGTGGCGTTGATAGTCGAGGGACAGGCGCCGACGGTACGGGGTGTTCCGCCGATCCCGGGTGGAGGCGTAGGCGGAGAGTGCTATTTCGTAGAAGTCCTCGGCGCCCAGGCGCGCTGATCCCTCCTCTGCGGATCGAAGCAGTCGTTCTGGCAATTCCCGCAAGATGTCGCGCATGCAATAGACCGCGTTCCACGACAGGCCATCGGGAACTCGGCACACCCCACGCGACGAGCGGCGGCGCTCGAGTCGCCTGTGGAGTGCCAGGAGTGAATCGAGACAGCTGGGATTTCGGCGCAGGGTCGCGTCGACATCCTCCTCGTCCAAGCCGATCTGCCTCAGGAAGAGCTGGCGTCGATGCCGATCGAATTCGTGATCGAAGAGCGTGAGCACGTCGTCGTCTCGAAGTCGATCGAGGGGCGTCAACTTGTCATTCAGCAGCAGATCACGGAGCTGGGCAAAACGCTGAACGATCTGTCTCGCCTTTCGTTTCTGCTCGGGGATCGAGGTGGACATGCGGTCGGTGTCTTCGAATCGGTAGCTGTGGTGGTAGAGTCCGAACTGTCTGACGGATCCGTAGTCGAGGATGCTGCCGTCGGTGAGGATGTTGTCTCCGTCCCAGTCGAGCCAGCAGAATATGTAGTTGTTCTCGAAGGATGCGGTCGCTTGGGCGAAATCGCGGGCAACGCGTCGAGCCAGGTAGCGGATCCGGTCTCGTTCTCCCGCGATCTTGGGCCAGCGTCCGTCCTGGATTTCGCGCTCTGCGTAGTAGAGCACGAGCCGGCGCAGGTCTTCGTCTTCACGGCGCTTTAGTAGACCGAAAAAGTGTGAAGGTCGGAGCAGATTGGGCGCTACGCGGACATTGATCGCCTGACCCGACGGGAGCGAGAGCACCGCGAGCACGCGCTCGGTTCGAATCCCGTTTCGCACGAAGGCCTCGCTCATGAGCGCGGCACCGATGCCTTCATCGATATGTGCGGTTCCGCAGCCGTAATCGGTGAGTGCATTGCCCGTCTTGAAGAACTCGCCCGAGAGAGAGGTCGCCGGGCAGAGTCGGGTGACGCCCGTCCCGCAGCTGGAGACGTCCCACTGGCCGTGCCGCCCCCGGATCAGGCCATTCCAGATACTGCGTCCGTCACCGGAGTTCGCGCCGCACTTGTCGGGATGCTGGAGTTGGAGGTAGCGCGTGGCCATGTAGGTATGTGGCCGCCGGTCACGGGGGGAGGGCGGGTGAGCGTGCTCCTCGTCCCATTCGTTGACGATCACCAGACTGAAGGTGTCGAGGATCGTGCGTCGAAGGGAAGGGGTCAGGCGGTCGGGATGGCGCGCGGGAATCAGACCGATCATGCGTGCGAGGTCGAAATTGAAGTAGGCGATCTTGCTGTCTCGTCGGCGGCGGGCAGCGTAGGGGACGATCGCGCTCGGGGCGATCCGGGCGAGGGGGTGGCGACCGTCGATCGACTCGATCCTTGGATATCGTGTCGGGGGGGTCGAGGCGGTGGGGCGCGAGGGGCCGGAATTGGGTTTTCGGGAAGGGGAATCCCGCACGGTCGACGCCATCGTCGATCGAGTCGCTTCTCGGGTCTTCTTCCGGCTCGCGTTGCCCATGATCGCTCCCGCTTGGAATCGGTCATCCTACGGAGGTTCTTGACGCACAGGCATTCAGCAGCTGAAATTGGGCGGCTGCTGAACCAATAGGGGACGACCCGGAAACGTTGTGGGTTCGGTGGGTTCGATCCGGGATTGCAGCTGGCTATCGCGGCCCCGTTTGGAGCGATCGGCGCGGCCCGCAGACCCGCGGGATCGAGTTCGGCGAACCATCCCGGGAATCCGGGGCGAGGGGGACGCAAGGGTGTCGGAGGACGAAAACGACGCGGATCGCCGGCTGGAGGACGAAGACCCGCTCGAGGAGCCGACCCAATCCATGGCCGGGCGACAGGACTCCGAGGCCCCCGACTCTTCCGCGGACGCAGAGGGTGCGGGGCTGGAAACGACAACGTGGTCGGGAAAGCAGGCGCCGCCCCCGGTGATCGAGGATCACGAGACGGTTGTTGCCCGCCCCGTGGACGAGCCTCGTCCCGAGCCCGAGCCCGAGCCCGAGCCCGAGCCCGTCTCCGAGTTCCGACCGGATT
>JAPYTP010000155.1 GCA_029941885.1 Myxococcota bacterium | reverse complement strand
CGAGAGCATTGGAGAGCGGAACTTTTCATGAATCGCGGCGCCAGGGCGCCGTCCGACTCCACCCGGCCGGGTCCTTCTCTTTTCGGAACCTCGACCCGACGGGACGGCGCGCGAGATCGCTCTGGCACTCTCGCGTCCTGACTCCTCGGCCATCGTTAGGCGCGATCGTGTGTTTAGCCGTTAACCCTGTCCAGCCTGCTCATCGACGGCCAGCTGCGAGCGACTTCATCCCCTTGGACCCACCCGAGTGTTCAGTGTGGAGGCGGGATCGACAGTCTGACTCCCGAAGCGGTCAACACCCGAGATTCCGTTTCGTTACGGTCGAGAATGAACGTATGCTGGGCCGATGGGAGTACTCTCGAATCACGCTCGTCCGCCCTGGTGCACTTCGGGGATTGACCCCATGAATTCGACGAAATCTCGTGTGCTCACGCTTGGGGAGGGCGCCACGTCGCGAAAAGAGTCTCGTCGCGGGTGCTTGGTCACTTCTCGGTCTTGCATGCTCGCTCTGCTCGTCTTGCTCGCATGGGGGACCGCATGCGACGAGAGCGCGGTTCCGGAAGCAGCAATCGTCGAACCCACGAGACCTCTCTCGGCCCCGACCCGAGCGGTGCCGAGCGAGGCTGAACTGATCGAACAGCTGAGTGCCATCGGCTACGTCGCCGGGTCCGAGCCGGCGCGGGAAGCCACGGGCGTGACGAAGCACGATGTAAGTCACGTCTCTCACGGAGTGAACCTGATCACTTCCGGCCACAGCCCCGTTGCCTTGTTGATGGACATGCAAGGCGAAATCCTGCACGAGTGGCGGGCGGAATTCGACCAGGTATTTCCGGATCACCCGAGATCCGAGGGCACCCGGGAACCTCGACGGAATTTCTGGCGCGATGCCGTGCTCTTTCCGAACGGCGATCTCCTCGTCATCTGGGAGCTCTTCGGCCTCTTCAAGCTCGACCGCGATTCCCGATTATTGTGGGCGGTACCCGAGCCGATCCACCACGACCTCCAGCTGACGGATGCGAACGAGATCGTGCATCTCCAGGCGAAGCGAAAGACGATTCAGGGCATCCCCGAGAAGCGAGCCATCGAAGACTTCATCGTCGTTCGCGATGCCGCAGGCCGGGAGCTCCGGCGAGTCGCACTCTCCGATGCGCTCCGAAATGCCGACTGGCTAGCGCTGCGCAGATCCTTCTGGGCTCGCGCCAAAGAACGTGGCTATGGCCTCAGCGAAAGAAGCCTCTACGACCCCTTTCACACCAACTCACTCTGGTTGTTGACGCCCGCCGAGGCGGATCGTCTGGGCGACCCCTTCCGGACGGGGGACGCGCTCGTCTCGATGGCGATGCTCGACACCGTCGCCTTGATCGACATGGAGCGAGGGGTGACTCGCTGGTGGCAGCAGGGCCCCTTTGGCATGCAACATGAGCCGCGCCCCACACTCGACGGAGGGATCATCGTCTTCAACAACTTCCTCGGCGTTGACCGATCGAGCGCGACCACATTCGACCCACGGTCCGGGCGCGTTCTTCGGGAGTTCACCGGGCCGGCGGAGGAGCCGCTCCATTCTAAGCGCTCGGGACGCGTTCAAGTGCTCTCGAACGGAAACGTCCTGATCGTCGAGACCGACGGCGGGCGGGCGCTCGAGGTTTCGTCGGCGGGCGAGGTCGTATGGGAGTTCTACAGCCCCTATCGGGTCGGCGAGTCGGGCGAAACCGTCGCGAGCCTCTACTCGCTCGAGCGAATCGACAGGACGCAGGTTGCGTGGCTCGACGCACAGGATTAGACCTCAACTTTCAGCGCAACACCCGCAGCGGACCGCTGCGGTCCGTCGTCGTTCGAAGATGTGGCATGGGCTCGACTTCGATAACCACAGAGGTGTCCCGTAGTATGGGACCCACCTCTTATCTTTCTGACTGGAGTGAATGATGGCGGCGATTTCGCCTGGCAAATCAGTGGCGACCGATTCACTGATCCCGACTTCGGCGCGTGTCGTCATCATCGGGGGCGGCGTGATCGGCTGCAGTACCGCATACCATCTCGGGAAGCGCGGTTGGAGCGATGTCGTGCTGCTCGAGCAACACAAACTCACCGCGGGGACGACCTGGCACGCTGCAGGTCTGGTCGTGACGTCGGGTTTCACGACGCAGACCGGAATGCAGATCGCAAAATACACGCGAGATCTCTACGCCACGCTCGAACAGGAGACGGGCTTTTCGACCGGCTTCAACCCGGTGGGGCTCCTTCAAGTAGCGGCCGATCGGGAGATTCTCGAGGACCTGCGACGCAAGGCGACATTCAGCCGACGACTGGGCATCGAGACACAGGAGATCTCGCCCAAGGAGGTCGCTGAACTCTGGCCCATGGCGAGGACGGACGATCTTCTCGCCGGCTTCCTGACCCCAGGCGACGGCCGCGCCAATCCCGTGGATGTCACCATCTCGCTGTCTAAGGGCGCGAAGGCGAGCGGTATTCGCATCATCGAGGGAGTCGAAGTCACCGGCATCGATCAGGCGGGGGGCCAGGTCACCGGTGTCATCACCGACCAGGGCCCCATCGCGGCCGACTACGTGATCAATTGCGCGGGGATGTGGGGCCGTCATATCGGCGAGATGGCGGGCGTCAGCTGCCCCCTCCAGGCGGCGGAGCACTACTACATCATTCTTGACGGAGTCGAAGGAATGCACCGGGGCCTGCCCGTGCTCGAGGACCCGTCGGTCTATGGATATTTTCGACAGGAGGGAGACGGGCTCATGGTGGGCCTCTTCGAGACGATCGCGGCGCCATGGTCCCTCGACGGCATCCCGAAGCCGTTTTCCTTCGGCCAACTCGATCCGGATCTCGACCGCATGATGCCCTATCTGCAGAGCGCCCTCGAACGGTTGCCGGGCGCAGCGGATGCGACGGTACGCCAATTCTTCTGCGGCCCCGAGAGTTTCACGCCGGACCTCTCACCGCTCGTTGGGGAAGCGCCCGAACTTCGCAACTTCTTCGTCGCCGCCGGACTGAACTCGCTGGGCATCCTACAGGGGGGTGGGATCGGCCGGCTCGTTGCGAACTGGATCGTCGACGGGCTGCCGGATCTCGACGTCGCCGAGCTCCACATCGATCGATTCGGGAGCTATCAGACGAACCGCGACTACAGGCGAGATCGTACTCGCGAGATCGTCGGCGAGATGTACAAGGTGCATTTCTCGAACGAGTCGTTCGAATCGGCCCGAAACGTGAAACGACACGTGCTGCATGATCGCCTCGCGAGTGCGGGGGCCTTCTTCGTCCAATCGGCAGGCTGGGAGATCGCGGATTGGTACGCGCCGGCGGGAAAGAAGGCCGAGGTCGACCGCTACAGCTGGCGGCGCCAGAATTGGTTCGAGTATTCCGCCGAGGAACACCGTGCCTGCCGAGAAGACGTCGTGCTGATGGACATGTCCTTCATGTCCAAGTTTCTCGTCCAGGGACCGGACGCACTCTGCGAGCTGAATCATCTGTCCTGCAACGACCTCGATGGCCCGGTCGGGCGGATCATGTATACGCAGTGGACGAATGCGGCGGGCGGAATCGAAGCCGACCTGACGATCACGAGACGATCGGAGAACGAATTCCTCGTCGTCTGTTCGGACACCGTCCACCGTCATGTCGAAACGTGGATGAGGCGAAATTTTCGCGCGGATGCTCGTCTCTCGATCACCGACGTGACTTCGGCCTATGCGATGCTTACGATCCAGGGGCCACGCTCGCGGGCCCTTCTGAGTGAGCTGACCAGCGTGTCGCTCGAGAATGCGGATTTCCCCTATCTGAGCGCCCAGGAGATCGACATCGGATACGCCCGTGTCGACGCGGTTCGGGTGACCTATCTGGGTGAGCTCGGGTGGGAACTCTATATCCCGACCGAGCACGCGATGGACGTCTACGATCGCCTGGTCGAGGTGGGGTCGCGCCACGGGCTCCGTCATGCGGGCCTCCAGGCACTCAGCAGTCTTCGGCTCGAAAAGGCCTACCGTGATTTCGGCCACGACATCGGCAATCTCGACACGCCTTTCGAAGCGGGTCTCGGTTTCGCCGTGAAGCTCGCGAAACCCGGTGGCTTCATCGGGCGCGAGGCCTTGGCCGAACGGAAGGAGTCCGGGGTTCCGAGCCGTCGCCTCGTCCAATTCCTTTTGTCCGACTCCGAACCGCTCCTCCATCACGGCGAGGTGATCTGGCGGGACGACGTAGCGATCGGCACGATCCGGGCCGGCGCCTTTGGACATACGCTCGGCGCGAGCGTCGGGCTCGGCTACGTGGAGCCGGGCCACGCAGTCACACGAGAATTCATCGCCTCGGGTGTCTGGGAGATCGAGATCGCCGGCGTTCGACACGCCACTCGCGTGTCCCTGAGCCCGCTCTACGATCCAAAGGGCGAGCGAATTCGGAGCTGAAAGTCGCGTCCGCGGCGCCCGCCACCCAGGCCGGGGTCGATCCGCCATCGAGCCTCACCATCCGCATCCAGGCGAGCCGTGCGACCTGTCCCACGGCTCCGGGCCCGTCACCGAATGCTTCCCTCAGGAAGCGAATGGCCGACGGCGATCGGCGGCGTGGGAAGACGGACAGCGTCGCCGGACACTTCTGGGTGACGCGTCTTGTCTCGTAAGTCCCGGATTTCACTCCAACCCGTCGAGCGCTCTTTCTCGGGTGTTAACCTGCGCTCGCGGCGAACGATGGAGTGCACCGCGGGTGCCGCTTCACCGATCGCCCGAGCGATCGACATCTGATAGTCTGCGGACATGCCGCAACGATCGAGATCAAGCTTGCGATCCATCGCCGCTACGCTTTTCGTAGCAATCCTTGTCCCGGCCACCGGGTACGCCAAAGCCTCTCAGCCGGCGTCGCCCGGCTGGCAGCGTCATGCCGTCGTCGCGTTTGACGCGCTCTTCCTGCGCCCGTTGAACGTCCTTGCGCTGATCACGGGTGGGGTGTTCGTCGTTCCCGTCGCCCTGCTGACGTGGCCCACCGGACGAGAGACGACCGACGAAGCCGTCGAGCGGTTCGTGACGATCCCCGCGAAGGATCTCTTCGAGCGCCCGTTGGGCGAGATCTAGCCGCGGCGCCTTCGCTCGCCTGACTCTGCCGAGAGGCTCGCGTCAATGCCGACGCCCTCGTCGCTTGAAACCGTCGGGCGACTCTCGCCCTCCCCATTCGCGACTCGCCGAAGCGCGTTCCCAGGACGAGTTGCGTATTCGCGAATAGCGGGCTCCAAGCAATGCCCGACCGCGCTCGCGCGCCCTGCGGATTCGAGTGGGGGGGTTCTCGGCGCTGCCTTCGTGCCCGGGAGTAGACGCAAGTGTGCAGGGCCGACAACGCACCGGATAAAAGATTTCACTCGATAACAGTGGCCAAATGGCTACATCTTTGCCTGCAGTGGTCGATAGGTTGGTCGGAGACTGGCCATGACCCTGTCGCACTCGATGATATTGCTGGCACTCTCGATCCTTCTGCCGTTGCAGGCTATGTCTGCGAACGTCGAAGATGAGAGGGCTACAGAGGCCGAACTCGCCAGACTGAGCTCGAACCAACTCGAGATGCAAGCGCAACTCGAGATCCACCTCGATGCCCAGATCGAGAGCTGGGTCAAAGCCACGCTCGACCCGGTCCTCACCGAGCGTATTGTGCAGCAGCTGCGCAATCCGAATCGAGTTGCCTATCGACGACGGAGCGACATGCCGCCGGCCGCGATACTCGCAGTGACCGACGACCTCCCAGAGGCTGCGACGGAGCAATCGTACGCAACGAGATGTCGGATGGTCGGGCACACGTTCGAGTGTGTGCTGCAGGACATTCCTACCCCATAGCGCGGAGTCGACGGCACCCGGACTATCTGCGTGATCTTCACTTAACAGGTCATTTAACAGCATATTCGCTCTTCCCTTTGTCGGGGCAGTCGGCATACCCTACGCGCTATGCCGCTCACCCCTGTTCTCGGCTGACCCGGTTCCGATCGGATCGTCGTTGGCTCGAGGTTCGACTCCCTGGCGGCCGGAGTGCTCAATCATGTCCGACACGCCCAGCGATATCGAAATCGCACAGGCCGCAACACCCGAACCGATCTCTGACATCGCGGCGAAGCTCGGGATCGCTGACGAGGATCTCGACTGCTACGGAAAGCACATCGCGAAACTCAGTCGCGCGAAATGCGCCTCCCCCGGAAGCGACGGCGGCACTGCCGGAAAGCTCATCCTCGTGACCGCCATGAGCCCGACTCCTGCGGGCGAGGGAAAGACGACCACCTCCGTGGGACTCGCGGATGCTCTGCGCGCCTTGGGAAAGAACGCGACACTCTGCCTGCGCGAACCGTCTCTCGGCCCATGCTTCGGCATGAAGGGAGGCGCGGCGGGCGGGGGGTACGCGCAGGTCCTGCCGATGGAGGAAATCAATCTCCACTTCACCGGCGACCTTCACGCGATCGGCCTGGCCAACAACCTGCTCGCGGCGATCATCGACAACCATATCCACCACGGCAATGAACTCGACCTGGATCCGCGTCGGATCTCCTGGCCCCGTGTCGTCGACATGAACGACCGCGCGCTTCGCGACATCGTCATCGGCATGGGCGGGGTGTCGAACTCCGTGCCTCGGCAGGAAGAGTTTCACATCACCGTCGCCTCCGAAGTCATGGCCTGCTTCTGCCTCAGTTCCGACCTGGCAGATCTGAAGCGACGCCTGGGCAACATCGTCGTCGGCCAGACGCGTGCGGGGGCCGAAGTCACGGCACGTGACCTCAGGGTCGACGGGGCCATGGCGGTGCTCCTCAAGGACGCGATTCGCCCGAACCTCGTCCAGACGATCGAGCACACCCCCACCTTCGTTCATGGAGGTCCCTTCGCCAACATCGCCCACGGCGCCAACTCGATCATCGCGACCCGGACAGCGCTTGCGATGAGCGACTATGTCGTGACCGAAGCGGGTTTCGGCTCTGACCTCGGCGCCGAGAAGTTCATGAACATCGTCTGTCGCAAGGCCGGCTTCCACCCGGATGTCGTCGTCATGGTGGCGACGATCCGTTCGTTGAAGATGAACGGAGGGCTTCCCAAGAATGAGCTCGACCGCGAGGACCTCGGCGCACTGGCGAAAGGACTCGGCAACCTCAAGCGCCACATCGAGAACGTCCGTTCATTCGGGCTCCCGGTCGTCGTCGCATTGAACCGATTTACGAAGGACACCTCCAGGGAGGTCTCATCGGTGATGGAAAAATGCGCCCATCTCGGCGTGTCGGTCATCGAGAGCACGGTCTGGGAGAACGGATCGAAGGGGGGCATCGAGCTTGCCGAGGCAGTCGTCGAGATGATCGACACCGTCCCCGCAGACTTTCAGATGCTGTACGACGACGACCTTCCGCTGTGGGACAAGGTCGAACGAATCGCCAAGAAGATCTATGGCGCACGTGACCTGGAAGCGGACAAGCGCACTCGCAACAAGTTCAAGAAGCTCATGAAAGATGGCTACGGGCACCTTCCGGTTTGCATGGCCAAGACCCAATATTCCTTCTCTTCGGACCCCAAGCTTCTTGGCGCTCCGTCGAATTTCGACCTGACGATTCGGGACGTTCGACTCGCGGCGGGAGCCGAGTTCGTCATCGTCTACTGCGGTGATGTCATGACGATGCCCGGCTTGCCGAAGCGCTCCGCCGCGGAAACGATCGACATCGATGCCGACGGCCAGGTGACCGGCCTGTTCTGATCTCGAAGCGTGCGGCGCGCCGATAGCAAGGATGGCGCCGCGGCAGCGGCGCCCAACGGTTCAGGCGAGAGCGAGATCCTCGACGGCTCGATGTGCCTGCTCGATCGCCGACTCGACCGATGCGGCGGCACCCGCATCCGAGTTTGCGATCGCGATCCGTCCGAAGCGTTTGCGACCGAGTACGTGGGGGGGCTCGCCATCCCCTTCCAAGTCGTCGAAGAGCGAGTTGCGCTCATACGCGTATCCGTGCGCCCAACGATTGACGGTGATCGCCTCGATGTCACGTGCCGGATCGAAGCCCCCGCTCGACAGCATCCCCTCGAGCTGAATGCGAATCTCCCTTTCGATCTCGGCGAAGGGCGTCGACAACATCCGGTAGCGCTCGGCTCGGTACTGGACCCGAGGAGCCGAACCCGGGGCGACGCGTCTCCCGAATCGCGCCATATGGACGAGAATCGGCTCGTCCGGGCCTCCCGAAAATTCATAGCCACCAAGACTGACGGGGAAATCGAGCATGGCGTTCGCGTGATAGCTGCCGGGGGCCGACACGGCGCCGATTCCCAGATTCTGCCAGGCCCGCCAATCGCGCAGCAGCACGTTGGAATAGAGGATGGGTACCCGGACGGCGAGCCCGAGCGCCTCGCGTTGGCCCGCCGGAAGCTCTGGGCACAAGTAGGGGATCATCGCGTGATCGCCGGCGAGTACGCAGGAACGTCCGAAGACCCGGCGCGCGCGCCCCTCCCGCACATAGTCCACCGCCACACGATCCGCCGATTCCGGTGCACCCTCGTGCTCCACGCGGATCACCGTGCTGGAAAGCCGTAAGCGAACCGCCGAGCTCGACTCATCGAGCCGTGAGTAGTCAAAGCGTGCGCCCACGACGTCTTCCATCGTCGTACCCGGCGCGACCCGCGGAATCATGCCGCGCACAAGGAGCCGAGCAATCGACGCGTTGCCGTCCGGAAAATGGGCGATGTAGGGATTGTCCTCGTAGCGCATGCGTTCGAGGCTCGTCGCGCCGAACCCCGGCAGGCCGTAGTAGGTGAGCGCGTTCGAAGCGGGAATGGCATCGATATCGACACCCATATCCCCCGACAAGACGCCGTCCATCAGCGCAAAGACTTCGGACTGGGAGATGGCTAGGTGACGCTCGAGAAAGTCCCGATAGGAGATCTTGGACAGATAGGATTCCTGGCGATCGGCGGGAACGTCCGTGATCCGATTCTCCCGAACCTCGAGCAGCCGCCGCATCTCGACCCGCGCGGGCTCCGAGAGCGGCATCTCCGCAACGGCCTGTCTTGGTGTGAGGCGCGAGGGCGAAAGCGGGACATAGTTGGAGAAGGCGACCAGCTCGTGCCGCACGAGCCGGTCTACGCCATATGTCGCACGGTCGAAGAAGACCCCCCCGCCCAGACCGTGTCGCCGAAAGAAAAGCTGGTCGTAGCCCGCAGCGAGACGTTTCAGCTCGACTCCGATCTCTCGCAGCAGTCCCTTGGCGATATCGCTGTAATATTGAGGGCTTTCGAGCGTCTGGCTCCCTCCGTAGCCTATCACCGTGCGGCCCCGGGGCTGAAATTCGTTGCGTGTCGCGTGTCCGCCGAAGTCGTCGTGATTTTCGAGGATCAGGATTCGCGCGGAGGGATCCTTACGGAGCATCAGGTGTGCGGCGGACAGGCCACTAAGACCTCCCCCCACGACGATGAGGTCGTACGTGACCGAATCCGCGACCTCGACGGAGCCCCAGTCCACACGACCCTCGAAGGCCATCGCATGGGCGACATCCATCGAACCGGGATGATTTCCGCGAAAACCGGTGCGGGCCGGAGGGTAGACACCCCCTCCTCCGCTGGTTGCTATTCCGTCGGGACCCGACGGACCAACACAGCCCGAGACGAGCGCACCCGCAGCAATCGCGCCTACCCCGTTCAGGAAGTCGCGACGCGAAACTCCACGATCCATTCCCAGTCGCCGGTCATTTGAATCCAAGCCCTGCTCTCCGTTCTTCTTGTTCCACGTGCATCGGTGTGCGGGTCGTCATCCGGCGGGCCGGCACCCATGGCTGTAGACCTGGAGCATCTCGAACCAGTACTGCATATCCTGGCTGTACTCGCCCTCGCTCTTCATCCAGTCGTAGCAACGGAAATGACCGCCGGGCTTCAACACGCGAAGGCATTCGGAGAAGATCTCCTGTTTGTCTGCGATCTGGGTCACGCCACCCGAACTCATGACGAGGTCGAAGGATTCGTCCGCGAACCCGAGCGGTCCAGCGGAACGACTTCGAAGTCGACCTCGTCGTCGACCCCCATCTCCACGACTCGGCGTCGCGCGCACTCGATGAGCGGAGCCTCGAGGTCGGTCCCCACGACGTGTGCCCCGTGTCGAGCCGCCAGGATGCTCGCGGGCGCGCCCAGACCACATCCGATGTCCAGCACACGCCGACCCCGGAGTTCGAGACCGTCGACCATCTTCGCGACGTGGCCTTCGCCTCCGGGAGCCATGAACCCCTTCCCCCAGACGAGCTCCAGCAGGGCGACCATCGAGTCGTCGTATTCGTTCTCGTGTTCCACGTTCGAGAGATCCCCCTCGTTCTCCGGATCGTTCTTCCCACCCAGCCCAAGACGGGACGAGCCTCGGGCGCCAGGAAGGATCCCACCCTGAGACAGTGTGGCTGACTCACCCGATAGACGCCTGTGAAAAAGCGAAACTCCAAGAACAGAACCGCCGACCGACCGGCAACTCATGGGGATTCCACGTGATCAGGTACGCGACGGCAGTAGTCGCGCGATCCATTGCGGGGGCAAGAAGGTTAACAGTCCACCGATCATGATGAAGTTCCACCACCCGACGTTGGTGAGAATCTCGAGGCACACGTGCATCGCGATCAGAGCCAACGCACACAGGGTGCGAATCCGCGGAATCCAGAGCAGGAACGCGGACAGGGGTTCGAGCACGAAAACGGCGAAGGACAACAGCAGGAGCGCCGGCATGAAGAACTCGAGATCGATCGACAATCGGCTGAAGAGCGTACGCGTGAGCGCCTCGAAGAGCACTTCCCCGCGCAGCCAGTCCGAATCGTCTATCCGCGCAAAGCCCGTGTGGAAGTACATCACGGCGACGTGGATCTGCATCAATCGCATCGGCCACGCGGGAACCCGGCTATCGGGTCGGGTCGCCCCGTCGCGGCGCCCCCTCCTCCACGCGTCGATCGAGTAGGACTCACCGGCTCGAGAGAGCACGACATAGAGCGCGAACGGGGCCAGCATCGACGCCCATCCGTAATGCGCCAGCGGATGGATCGCGAGGAAGAGCAGATGCAACGCGATCGCAATGGCACCCGCGATCCGCGTCGAGAATCCAGTCATGAAGGCGAGCGAGGAGGCGAGCAAGCTCGCGTAGAGCAGGATGAGTATCGCATGACGAAATTCCGGGCCGACCTCGGCGAGCAGCGATACAGACCAGAGGGCAGGAGCCGCCAGGTCTTCGGCCAGGAAGCGGGCCACGAGGCGGCGATAAGGCTCGGACCAGGCGCCCGAAGCGCCCCCGTACAAGGCACCGAATTCCGGCACGCGAGAGGCGGCGTGAAAGAAGAGCACCCCACCCAGAACGAATCGATTCAACACCATGGGCTGAACGTCGACGGAGTCGAGAAACCATGCCTGCAGACGGCGACTCACGGCGGTCCCGGATTCCAGCCGTGCAGAACGAGCTTCGCCGCGTCGGGGCGCCACGCGATGAACACATGGGGATCCGCAGTGCTCTCCCAGTCGAAGAGTGCCACGACGCGATCGCTTCGTGTTCGCTCGCTATAGGAGAGCCTCGTTTCTTTCCACAGGAGCATGTTTCGATCCGCCCCGCCCGGTGCGTCTCCGCCGCGTCGGACGAAATGCGCTCCGATCGACCGGGCCAGCAGCTGCGCAAATCGCATCCGCCCGCGATCCTCCGCGCCGCCCTGGCGTGCCGCCACGGCCGCACGCAGGATCACGACCGCGCGGTGAAGGAAAATGTCCTCTCCCCGAACCCAGAGTCGCGGTGCGGGGGCTGGACAGGAGACCCCTTCCGCCGGGTAGATCTGTCTCGACCGGCCGTCCTCGGAGAGTGCCCTCACCTCGAGGCAAATCGCCGCGATCTTCGCGTCCGGGGCACTCCCGGCGTCTGAGGTGAAGACCGCGACCGCGGGCGGTATCCCAACCAGCGCGAGTGTTTGGCGCGCAAAGTCCGAAGCGGGATCGAAGAGGCTGGGTCGGACCTCGTGACGCCAGCCGGCCAGCGTCAACAACACGATATATCCGACGAGCGCAGGAACGAGAATCCGGCGCTCGAGCCACTCTCGCTTCACTTGAGCCTCCCCATGCGGACGGGCAGTCGCTCGCAGACGGGTCGTCGGGCATTCGGACCGGTGCGGCGCAACTTTCGGCCCCGGGCCCTATTCGTCGCGCCAGCGACGGGCAAGGGAATACGCACCAAAGAACAGAAGCGCCGGAACGATCATCAGGAGAAAGACGCGCGGCCGCCCCGCATCGAAGGTGACCCACACCCGGTCCCCGAAGACGAGCAGCAGGGTCTTGACCTGCCCTCCCCAGCCGTAGATGGAGACGATCCAGTAGACGAGTGTGGTCGCCAGCGAAACGAGCGAAACGAGCGAAACGGTGGCCACGATGCGGATGACGCGTTTCATTCTCGAGGGCTCCTGAGGGGTCCCGCTGCTTGCGCAGTGCGGAGACCCGAGTAACGTCCGGGACACGGCGCTGGCCGCAAACGAATAACAGCTGCAGTCCTCGCCAGTGGCTGTTCCCGAGCCGACGTAGCTCCCGATCTGACACATATCACAATTCCGTCGATCGCGGGGAGCGAGTTGGGCGATTTCGGAACCTCGGTCGAGTCGGATCGGATTTCCGGGGTGAGATCGAGGTGGATCGCCGACACGAGGATCATGTATGGGAGGCACCGGTGACCGAATACGAGACCGACGGCCGCAATCGAGTTCGGCAGGTCAGAGAGTACGCGCAGTACGACGTCGATGCGGTCAACGAGGTCCTCGACGCCGGCTACGGTCAGCGCGCCGACTTCGAACGCTTGCGCTCGG
>JAPYTP010000154.1:7039-12818 GCA_029941885.1 Myxococcota bacterium | reverse complement strand
CGCGTAGACGATGCACCCGTCGGGATCACCGACGAGGATCGGAGTCTGCAGATAGCCAAGGAGCGAGATCTCTTCCGCTGTGCTCATTCGTCCCACTCCAGAATGCCCGCCTCGTGCATCCGATAGATCGACCGCAGCGCCTCGAAGCGGTCCATCCCCGATACCGAAACCAGATCCGAGATCTCCGTCACGCCATCGACCATCGAGAGCAAAAATCCGGCGCTCGGCGGCAGGTTGCGGTCCTCGAGGTCCCCGGCCTCGCCCACCAATCGCGGGATCTGATTCAAGCCACCCAGGTCTGCGCGATAGCGCCTGAACAGTCGCGCGCGCAGGAGCTCGACCATCGCGTCGCTCTCGAGGGAGACGCCTACCGGTGCACTCAACAGGAGCTCGAGTGCGGCCTCTTCGTTCTTGCTACGAAGGAGTCGTCGAGCGTCTTCCACGATCGACATCCTCGCACCAACGGCGTCTCGTGGCTTCGCGCGACGGTCGGCGTCCCGCATGTAGTCGAGCGCTTCCTCGTTGCCCGGATCGATCTCGAGCGCTTCGCTCCAGAGTAGAAACGCGCGAGCGACTTCCCCGGTCCCGTAGAGTTCGAGGCCCTGTTGGAGCAGGCTGGACACCTTCTGTTCTCGTGCTTCCGTCATGGAATCGACCTCAGTCCTTCAGCTGGACCTCATAGAGATCGTGTTCCTGGATGATCTCGTCGATTTCGGTATCCGACAGCGTCCCGGTCGAGCTGACCGTGATGGATTGTTCCTTGCCCGTCGCCAGGTCGCGCGCGCCGACGCTCACGATGCCATTCGCGTCGATGTCGAAGCTGACCTCGATCTCCGGCTCGCCCTTGGGCGCAGGCCGAATCCCCGAGAGCACGAACTCGCCCAGCAGATCGTTTTCCGCTGCCAGGTCACTCTCGCCCTGGAGGACGCGAATCTTCACGGCGGCCTGGTCGTCTCGCGTGGTCGTGAAGATATGCCCCTTGCTGACCGGCACCGTGGTATTTCGTTCGATCAGGCGAGCGAAATGGCCACCATAGGTTCCGATTCCGAGGGACAGCGGTGTCACGTCGAGCAGCAGCATGTCGTTGTCATTGTCCAGCAGCGCCGCGGCCTGGACAGCCGCGCCGAGACCGACGACTTCGTCCGGATTCACGCCCTTGTGGGGTCGCTTCCCGAAATGCTCCGTGACTCGTTTCTGGACCAGGGGCATGCGCGTCTGGCCACCAACGAGGACCACCTGATCGATGTCCTGTGGCTGTACCCCGGCGTCGAGGCAGCATTGCTCGACGCTCTTCAGAGTCCCTTCGACCACGTCGTGCACGAGGTTTTCGAGATTCTCGCGAGTCAACTCGTAGTTCAGATGTCGCGGCCCCTCGGAGTCACTGGCGATGAAGGGCAGATTGATTTCTACGACGTCGCGAATCGAGAGGTCGCATTTCGCCTTCTCCGACGCGTCCTTGAGTCGCTGAAGGGCCATCGTGTCGCCACGAAGATCCATGCCCTCGCTCTCCTCGAACCATTCGACGAGGTGCTGGACGATTCGTCGGTCGAAGTCCTCACCGCCGAGGAAGGTATTGCCGGAGGTCGCGAGCACCTCGATGACGCCATCGCTCATCTCGAGGATCGAGATATCGAAGGTGCCACCGCCGAGGTCGTAGACAGCGATCTTCTCGTCGCCCTGCCGGTTCATGCCGTAGGACAGCGCCGCCGCAGTGGGCTCGTTGATAATCCGGAGCACATCGAGACCCGCGATCTTGCCGGCGTCCTTGGTGCACTGGCGCTGGGTGTCGTTGAAGTAGGCGGGGACCGTGATGACGGCCTCCTGCACCGTCTCCGAGAGGTACTCCTCCGCGACTCGCTTCATCTCGCGAAGAATGATTCCCGCGATCTCGGGGCAGGTGAATGTCTTGCCGCTGATCTTGATTCGAGGGTCCTCGTTCGGACCGCGCACGATCTCGTAGGGGCAGAGGTCGATCGACTTCTGGATCTCGGGGTCGTCGAAGCGTCGCCCGATCAATCGCTTCGAGGCGAAAACCGTATTACATGCGTTCGTGATCGCCTGCCGCTTGGCCAGGTGCCCTACGAGTCGTTTCCCATCCTGCGAGATGCCGAACATCGAGGGGGTCGTCTTGTACCCCCCCGAATTCGGGATCACGGTCGATTGGCCGTTCTCGACCACTGACACACAGGAATTCGTCGTTCCGAGATCGATTCCGATTACCCGGCTCATTACGCGCCTCCTCGCGCTGCATCGCGCGCTCCAATACGCAAGGAGGCCAGCGCCCTCCGTGCTTCCAAATATTCTTCGTCGAACTTGAGCGCCTTTTCGAACGCGTGCACTGCCCGGTCCGGATCACCCTGCTCTCGGGAAATCCGACCGATCAGCGTGTACGCCGACGCAAGTTCCGGGGTTCGTTCGAGTAGCGTCTCCGCGTATTCCAGCGCGTCATCGAGTTTCCCGAGCTGAATACAGACGCGGGCGGCCCGCTCGTTCAATTCCGGATCGTGCGGGCGGTAGGGCAGCACATCCTCGAGGAGTGCGAGCGCCTCGCGCAGTTCACTGTCGCTCATTCGTTCGCTCGGAGAGGCGAGTAGTTTGCTCGCCCGGGCTCCCGCCGCAGCAATTCGCAGGCTGCCAAGCGCCTCCTTGAACTCGGAGCGGCCGGGGTCGAAACTGATCGCAATCCGAAGGCTTGCCTCGGCCTCGTGGTGCCGACCAGCCTGCTGGGATATCTGTGCGGCACGAAAGATCTCCTCGGCACGCGCACGTCGACCCGCGATCGCGGCAGGGTCGATCTTGAACGGCATCCGCTGGCGTAGGCGCTCGAGCTTCGTGAGGACCTTTGGCTTGCTAGGCGCCTGGTCCTGTTTCGGGATCGACTCTTCGCCGACCGGTATGCTCGCGGCATCGACCTCCGAACCCCGCGGCGGTACGGGTTCATTCTCGACCATGCACAATTCGGGATCGGAGAGCATCTCGTGGGCCTCGAGGACCTTCTTGAAGATCCGCTCGAGTCGCTCTCCGTAGCCACCGATATTCTTGCGAAAATACCGGTCGGGATGAAATTCCTTGGAGAGTTTGAAATACGCACGCTTGACGATTTTCGAATCGAAGCCCTTGGGAACGCTCAGCAGCTCGTGATAGGGCAGACCCAGGGAGACTTCGAACTCGAGGATTCGTCGCTGAACGTCGAGTGAGAGTTCGAGACTTTCGTCGAAAGCACTCTCGTCGATGGACTGGATGGGCGGCGAGGTCTCGGGGGCCTCCGCCACATCGAGCACCAGCGCTCTCGGCGAAGTCGTGTCGCCAACGACATCGAGTACGCCCTCCTCGAGCCATTTCGCGACGCACACATCGACTTCGCCCGGCGGGATCCCGCCGATCTCTCTGAGGAGTCGCCAGGGGGTCGCTCCGTCGATCCGCGAAAGCAGGTATCCCTCCGCAGCACTCAGATCGAGTTGCGTCGCGTCTCGCCCGGTAGCGAGCACGAAAACCTGCTCTTTCGGATCTCGGGATTCGACCAAGACCAGACTCCACCTCTCTAGCGGGGCTACCCAGCGGACAAGCCCCCACTGGATTCTCATCGGCCGGAAGGGGTCGAAGTCTGAGAAACCGCGAGGCGAGACACTGACTTTGGGCGGAATATGAACGATTGAGCCGGATTTCCCAGAGGGGATTCCGCAGACGACACCCGCAACCGGGCCGGGCGGCCCTCAACGCATGAGCAAGCGCTCCAAAATCGCGTTCTGGGCGTGAAGCCGATTCTCGGCCTGATCGAAAACGATGCTGCGCGGACCGTCGAGGACCGCCGCGGTGACCTCCTCTCCGCGGTGAGCGGGAAGGCAGTGCATCACCCGAGCATTGGCGGTGTGTGCGAGCAGATCCTCATTCACCTGATAGGCGCGGAAGATCTCTCGACGGATCACAGTCTCGTCCTCCTGCCCCATGCTGGTCCAGGTGTCCGTGTACACGAAGTCAACGCCCTTCACAGCGTCGATCGGGTCCGCCCCGAGATCGATCTCGGCACCGCTCGCCTCGGCGAGGGATCGGGCACGTTCGAGAACTCGAATCGAGGGACGGTGGGTTTCAGGCGTCGCGACATTGAGACGCAAGCCGAGGACCGCCGTCAACAGGATCAGCGAATTGACGACGTTATTCCCGTCACCGACATAGGCAATCGTCGCGTCGGTCGGCTTCATCACTTCTGCGATCGTCACCAGATCCGCCATCGCCTGACAAGGATGAAGCAGGTCGGTCAGCCCGTTGATCACCGGGATGCTCGCGTCGCGGGCCAGTTGTTCGACGAGTTCGTGGCTGAAGGTCCTCGCCACCAAACAGTCGACCCATCGCGAAAGAGCCCGGGCGACGTCTGCGGGAGTCTCGCGCGTGCCGATTCCGATCTGCTCTGGCTTCAAGAGGATTCCATGTCCACCGAGATGAGCGATTCCAGCCTCGAAGGTCACGTGAGTGCGCAGAGAGGGCTTTTCGAAGTACATGGCGAGGGTTCGGCCCTCAAGGGTCCGCGGGCGTTTGCCTTCTCGATGAGCGCGTCGAAGGCTGGCGGCCCGATCCGCCATCGACCAGAGATCGTCCGCACTCCAATCCGCAACACTGAGAAAATCCTTGGACATATCACCCCCTCTCGTACCCGTTCCCTACCGGGCTCCAATACCGTTCCCGCATCCTTGTGGCCCATCGGGAGGGACTACCGGGGTCACGACGCCATTCCCGCCGAACGCGCGATTCGATTCGCAGGTCCCGGCGCCCATCCTCGTGCGCCTCCGTCGCGTCAGGGAACGAGAAGCGTTCCCACTCCCGCATCATCGCTGAAGATCTCGAGCAGGACGGCGTGCTGGATTCGACCGTCCACGACATGGGTACGCCGCACCCCGCCCGACAGCGCCTGAATACAGCACTCCATCTTGGGAATCATGCCACCCTTGATCGTGCCCTCCGCGATCAGCCCTCGACAGCCTTCGACGGAGAGCTGGCTGATAAGCTGACTGCGAGCATCGAGGACCCCCTCGACATCGGTCAACAGGATCAGTTTCTCCGCGCCCAGCGCGACCGCAAGCGCACCGGCGGCCTCGTCGGCGTTGATATTGTGACTGAGGCCCGCCTCGTCGACGCCGATCGGAGCGACGACCGGCACGAGGCCCGCGTCCATCGCCGCGATCACGACGTAGGGATCGACTTTCGTGACATCGCCGACGCGACCGAGGTCCTGGCCACTGATCAGCTTCTTGCGAACGCGGAGCAATCCTCCGTCGCTGCCCGTAAAACCGCTGCCCTGCCCGCCCGCCTGTTGCACCAGCTGCACGATCTCGCGATTGATCCTGCCGCCAAGCACCATCTCGACGACTTCCATCGTCTCGTCATCGGTGACTCGCCGACCTTCCACGAAGGTCGACTGTCGTCCCATCGCTTCTAGAGTCGCCCCAATTTGCGGCCCTCCACCGTGGACGATCACGGGCCGTACGCCGATATGCTTCAAGAGCACGACATCCGCCGCGAAGGAAGCCTGAAGCGCCGCGTCCGTCATGGCGTGTCCGCCGTATTTGATGACGATGGTCTTGCCCAGCAAGCGTTGCATATACGGCAGCGCCTCCATCAAGACCTTCGCTTTGTCGACGAGTTGCTTCATCGTGTCCTTCCGCCGGTCCAAGCCGCCACGCGCACCGCGCCACGAGAGCCACTAGCCCGCAAGAGCCTTCAGCCCCGTAAGAGCCTTCAGCGCCCCGCAAGAGCCTTCAGCCCCGTAAGAGCCTTCAGCGCCCCG
>JAPYTP010000154.1:0-6939 GCA_029941885.1 Myxococcota bacterium | reverse complement strand
GTAAGAGCCTTCAGCGCCCCGTAAGAGCCTTCAGCGCCCCGCAAGAGCCTTCAGCGCCCCGCAAGAGCCTTCAGCCCCGTAAGAGCCTTAGCCCTACGAGAGCCTTCAGCCCCGCGAGGCACGCCGAGCCTCGGCGACCTCTTCGATACCCTGAAGGACGCTACGGTACAGAAGGACGTTGCGAACGGCCGCCGAGAACGACGCTGCCAGTATTTCCGCGGTCTGGGGCGAGGCCGGGCGCCCCTGCTCGAGGAAAACCCGGAGAATCCCCACCCCCTTGTCCCGCAGCCGGATCGGCACGCAAATCATCGGCCGGGCCAAACCATCTGTGGGGGTATCAACGGCAGAATCGAAGCGCGAGTCGTCCTGGGGCGATTCCACGGCGACGAGCTGGCCCGTCTGCGAGACCCCGCCGACGAGCCCACGATCGAGGGGCAGCTGCTCCCGATCCCCGACGACCCCGCCGTCGACCTCGGCCTCCAGATCGAGGGTGCTCCCATCGGTCGACTGCAGATAGAGCGAGACCGGTGCCGCCCCCAATCGCGTCGCGACGGCTCCGAGTGCCATTCTCAACACTCGCTCGGGTTCGACCTCCGCAGCGATCGCCTCACACACCGCCCGCGCCAAGTCGGCATCGCCGTCGATCGGTTCGACGAGATCGAAGGAGCCGATCCCCTCGGCACCCGCCGCATTTGCGCTCGCCAACAGGCGCTCGACCTCGGGATCCGCGGCCAGAAACTCGGAGATCTGCATTCCCAGCAGGCGGAGAACATTCGTCTCTTCGAGTGTGAGCTCTTCTTCTGCCCCCTCGGTCAAGCAGAGCACTCCGACCGGAACACCCAGACAGACCAGCGGAACGACCGCGAATGCGGAGCTTTCGTAGTTCCCCGGGCCGCGTCCCGAGAAGCGTGAGTCGATCTCGACATCGGGGACACAGAGGACGCTTCCCTCCGAGAAGCACGTCCCCGACGCCCCCTCGCCGATCTTGCGTGCCGTCATCGTTTCGCGGCTGACGTCGACGCCTCGCGAAGCCACTACCGAGAGCCATTCGCGATCCGTATCCGCCAGCATCAGCGACGCTCGCGACGTCCGCAGCACGACGCTTGCGGAATCGACGATCCCCTGTCGCAACACTTCGACCCGCTCCTCCGGCGCTGCCAGACGAACCAGTTGTGATAGTCGCTCCATCCCCTCGACCAGACGATCGATTCGTTGGCGTAGCCGCTTCCGCTCCGCATTCGCCTCGTAGCCGTCGAGCGCCCGGCCCACGGCAAGTGCGAGTTCCTCGTCGTGGAGCGGCTTGCCCAGGTAGTCGCACGCACCCAGCCGAAGTGCCTCGAGCACGATCTCCTGATCCGTCGAGGCCGAAAGCATGATGATCGCGAGGTCTGGACGCATCTCTCGAATACAGGCGAGGACCTGGATGCCGTCCATGTCCGGTAGTCGAACGTCGAGCACGACGACGCCGATCGAAGGATCGGCCGCCATCTCGAACGCGGACTCCCCATCCTCAGCGCGCAGAGTCTCGAAGCCAGAATCGGTCAGGATTTCATCGATCGCTTCGAGAAAGAAGATCTCGTCATCCACGATCAATACGCGGCTTCGCGCCTGGCTCATGCTCGTTCCTCACCTCGCTCGGGGGCTCGCCGCTTCTCGATGCCAGACCCGCAGCCTGCTTAGCAGATACCGCTCATAGAATGAACTGCGAAAGGTCCTGATCGTCCAGCAGGTCGCCCAATCGTTCCCTGACCAACGCCTCGTCGATGACAACGGTCTGCTTCGACAAGTCCGGCGCGTCAAAGGACAATGCCTCGAGCAGACGCTCCATCACGGTATGCAGTCTTCGCGCGCCGATATCCGCAGCGCGTTCGTTGACCGTCGCCGCGACCTCAGCAATGGCTTCTACACCCGATGTCTCGAAGACCAGTTCGATATCCTCCGTCGCCAGGAGCGCCGTGTACTGTCGCACGAGTGAATTAGTGGGTTCCGTCAGGATCCGCACGAGATCCTCTCGCCCGAGGCTCGCCAACTCGACTCGAATCGGAAACCGGCCCTGGAGTTCGGGAATGAGATCGGATGGCTTTGCCACGTGAAACGCGCCTGCGGCCACGAATAGGATGTGATCTGTCACGACCGGACCATGTTTGGTCTGCACGGTCGATCCTTCGACGATCGGCAGCAGATCCCGCTGCACTCCCTCTCGCGACACGTCCGGCCCCTGTCTGCCGCCACTTCCCACCGCGACCTTGTCGATCTCGTCGATGAACACGATCCCGGTCTGCTCGGTGCGACGGATCGCGAGTTCCTTCACCTTGTCGGCGTCGACCAGAGCGATCGCCTCTTCCGCGATCAGCGCCTCCCGCGCCTCCGCGATCTTCATCTGCCGACGGCGCGTCTGCCTCGGCATCATCCCCGAGAGCAGATCCTTGAATTGGACGCCCATCTCCTCGACGCCCTGTGGCCCCATGATCGAGAGCGAGGGGCCTCCCGACTCGTCCGCGAATTCGAGTTCGACCTCGCGATCCTCGAGTTCACCGAGCCGGAGTAGCTTCCGAAGTTTCTCGCGGGTCTCACTCGATTCCGCAGACGGTCCGTCCGCCACCGCGCCGGGCATCGGAGCCGCCGTACCGACGGGTCCGCCGACGGGCCGCGGAAGCAGTGCATCGAGCAAGCGCTCCTCCGCTCGATCTTCAGCCTTGGCGCGTACCCCGCGTTGCTCCTCTTCGCTCACGAGTTGAATCGCCAGTTCGGTCAGATCGCGGATAATCGATTCGACGTCCCGACCGACGTATCCTACCTCCGTAAATTTCGAGGCCTCGACTTTGATGAAGGGGGCTTGCGCGAGCTTGGCGAGTCTTCGAGCGATCTCGGTCTTACCAACGCCGGTCGCGCCAATCATGATGATATTCTTCGGAGCGATCTCGTCGCGCAGCTCTTCCGGAACCTGTTGTCGACGCCAACGATTGCGAAGCGCCACAGCAACGGCCCGCTTCGCATCTCGCTGGCCGATGACATAGCGGTCCAGCTCCGAGACGATCTCCCGCGGAGTGAATTGACCCGAGGCACTCACGGCAACGTCTCCATTGTGATGTTCGCATTGGTATAGATGCAGATCTCGGCTGCGACCTTGATTGCTGCATCCGCGATCTCTTCCGCATTCATTTCCGTGTGCCGAACCAATGCACGCGCCGCGGCCAGCGCGTACGAGCCGCCGGAACCGATCGCTGCGACTCCATCGTCCGGCTCGATGACATCGCCATTGCCCGAAACCATCAGAAGGGTTTCGGGATCCCCCAGCAACAACATCGCCTCGAGCTTGCGCAGAACCCGATCCGTTCGCCAATCCCGGGCAAGTTCGACCGCCGCACGGCGGACGTTCCCCGGGTGGGTCTCGAATTTGCCTTCGAGTCGTTCGAGCAGCGTCAGCGCGTCCGCTACGCCGCCCGCAAATCCAACGATCGCCCGCCCCTTCCCAACCCGACGGACCTTTTCCGCGCTCATTTTCATGACGGTCTCACCCAGCGTCACTTGACCATCCGCCGCCAGGGCGATTCGCCCGTCGCGCACCACCGCCACCACCGTCGTAGAGCGCGCGCGTTCGCCGCCCTCCATCGATCCTGATCCACTCTTGCGCTCTCCACTCATCATTCGTTCGGTTCTCTCGATTCCTGGTTTTCACTCGCTCGGGGTGGACGAATCCGCCGCCCGTCGCGTGGAGTGGCCCTTGGGTGGGACCGATCATAGACCTCGCGCAGGTGTTCGATCGACACGGCCGTATATTTCTGGGTCGTCGAAAGGCTCGAGTGGCCCAGCAGTTCCTGGATCTCACGAAGATCCGCTCCCATGTCGAGCAAATGCGTCGCATAGCTATGGCGGAGCCGGTGGGGATGGACGTGTTCCCCGAGATCGGCGCGCGTGGCGCGCTCACCGAGAATTCTACGCGCCTCGCGGGCCGCCAGTCGGCGCGGCGTTTCCTCGCGTCGCGCTCGCAGCGAGATGAAGAGGGGCTCACTCATCAGCCCGGGGTGACGACGGACCTCGACCCACGCAGCGAGGGCCAGGCGTGCCTGTTCCGGAATCGGCACGATCCGCTCCTTACGACCCTTTCCCATCACCCGAATCTCCTGCGCCCGCAACTCGAGATCTCGCACGTCGAGGGCGACCAGCTCCCCGATCCGAATGCCCGTGCCATAGAGGAGCTCGACCAGGGCTCTGTCCCGCAAGGTCATCCAACTCGATCGGCGCGCGCGATCGCCACCCTCGGGTGCCGACTGATTCAGTACCCGTCGATCCTTCGTGATCAGCTGCTCGCAATCATCGATCGACAGAGGCCTCGGCAACCGCTTCGCGAGCTTTGGCATCGGCAGCCCAGCGGTCGGGTCGTCCCCTCGACTTCCTTCGCGCACCATCCAACGAAAGAACGAACGGACCGAGGCGAGCTTTCGACCCAGCGTCGCGGGACTCCGACGGCGATGAAGGCTCGCAAGCCAGGCCCGCACATGGTCTGCGTCGACGTCGCTCGGATCGATTTCGGCGCCGGTATGGAGGGTGAGCTGACGGACATCCGACTCGTAGGCACGACGCGTATTCGGCGAGAGCCCGCGCTCGATTCCGAGATACCGACCGAAGCCGTCGAGGGTCTGACTCCAATTCACGCGACCCCCTCTCCCGATGGGAATGGCGGGGGGCCTGAGACCCCGCCGGCGGCCGGAGCGAATCCGGGATCACATACCCGCTCGCGATACGCGGTGAGCGACTCCAACGCGCGCTCCGCGAGCTTCTGGTTCTTCTCCCGCTTCGGCAACTTCTGTCGCCGGCCCCGGGGGCTACCGGGCTTTGCGGGCACACGGGCCGCGTCGTGTTCCAGCGGCGGAAAGAGCCCGTAGTTCACATTCATCGGCTGAAAATATTTTGCGTTCGCATTCTGCAGATGTCGAAGGAGCGCACCGTGGGCCGTCTCGGGCGGCGGCACTTCCTGGGACAGACCGAGCGATTCGCGGGCGACGCTGACCCCGGTGAGGTATCCGAGCGCCGCGGATTCGACGTATCCCTCGACACCGGCTATCTGCCCGGCGAGGTAGACCCCGGGGCGATTCCGTAGCTGCAGACGTTCGTCGAGCTGAACCGGTGCGTTCACGTAGGTGTTGCGATGAATCGATCCGAATCGAGCGAACACCGCACCGTCCAGCCCCGGTAACATCCGAAAGATGCGTTTCTGCTCTCCGACCCGCAGTTTCGTCTGGCAACCGACGAGATTCCAGAGGGTTCCGCTCCGATCTTCCTGTCGCAACTGAACGACGGCGTGCGGCCGTTTTCCGGTCCGAGGATTCACGAGACCGACCGGTTTCAGGGGGCCGAATGCAAGGGTCTCGCGGCCGCGCCTAGCCATCTCTTCGATCGGCAAACAGCCCTCGAAATAGAGGGCCGCCTCGAATTCGTGAAGCGGCACGGTCTCCGCGTCGAGCAGGGCTTCGACGAAGTTCGCGTACTCCTCGCGAGAGAGCGGCACGTTCAGGTAGTCGCCTTCTCCCTCGACGCCATCGTCATAGCGGGAGGCCCGAAAGACGATGTCCTCGTCGATCGAGTCGGCGTAGAGCGTCGGGCTGATCGCGTCGTAGAAGTACAGATATTCCTCTCCGAGTGCGTTTCCGAGCTCCGAAGCGAGTTCGGGATCTGTGAGCGGCCCGGTCGCCAGGATCACCGGCCGCGCCTCTGGAATCCGCACGACCCGCTCTCGATGGATCTCGATGTTCGGATGCGCTTCGATCGCCTCGGTGATTCCGCGGGAAAAACGAACCCGGTCGACAGCGAGCGCCTTTCCGGCCGGGACCGCGGTCTCGTCCGCAACTCGAATCACCAGCGACCCAAGCCGGCGCATTTCCTCCTTGAGTAGTCCAACAGCGTTCCCCAGCGTATTGGCACGGAGCGAGTTGCTGCAGACGAGCTCGGCGAAATCACCCGATGAATGGGCTGGCGAGCGTCGCTCGGGTTTCATGTCGAAGAGCCGAACGGCAATGCCTCGCTCTGCGAGCTGCCAGGCCGCTTCCGACCCGGCCAGGCCCGCACCGACGACGGTGACCAATTCCGCTCCGTTCAAGGAAGATTCCAACCGTGGCTCCCTGCTCACACATTCGATTCGCGCCTGATTCGGCGGCAATCCCACGCACGGGCATCGAGAAGCGTCACCGAAAATCCGACGAACATCGTCCATGCGCCAGGCGATCGCCTGACGAACCCGATCCATCTTTCATCTGGGGGGACTCGACACCCTCGCGAGCGAGCGAATGCGCGAAGGCCTGAAGGATAGCCCAGGCCCTATCGGATCGCGGCCTCGTCGGGCGCCGCACGCCAGCACAGGTGAAATCGGCCGTCACGCTCCTCCACGACGCGCCCTCTCAATTCGAGATCGAGAAGGGCCCGCGCCAGCCGCCCGGGATCGAGTTCAGCCCGCGCGATCAGCTCGTCTCGAGTGGCCGGTCCCCTCGCCAGCGCGAGAAGAATCCTCTTCGTGACCGAGGCGTCGCCAGGATCGGATATCCGCTCGAATGGTGCCTCGTCCGGGTCTTCGGCATCCGATTCAGAGTTCGCCGAGGCGGCATCCACGCCGGCGGCCGCGGGGCGAACAGGCAGCGATCCACCGAGGTCTTCGATGATGTCCGCTGCGTCCCGAATCGCGCGTGCGCCCTCCCGCAGGAGTCGGTTGCTGCCCTCCGCGAAGGGACTGTCGCTCGGTCCCGGAACCACCCACACCTCACGCCCCTGGTTCAGCGCATGTCGGACCGTGATCAGAGATCCACTTCGACGACGAGCTTCAACGACGATGATGCCTTGACAGAGACCACTGATAATGCGGTTGCGAAGCGGGAAGAGTTCGCGGCGGGGAGGCGTTCCGAGGGGCATCTCGCTCACGAGGGCGCCACCCAGGCAGATCTCTGTTGC
>JAPYTP010000153.1 GCA_029941885.1 Myxococcota bacterium | reverse complement strand
AGCTGCGCGACGATCGCGACCGCGCGCGCTCCCTGCATGGCCTCGTGGTCGGGGCCGACGAGCCAGAGCGAAATCAAGACGATCACGGCGGCCACGACCGACCCCTCGGCCAGCCCCAGGGCGCCGCCCCCGAGTCGATCCGCCCATCCCAGCCCCGCCGCTTCCGCCCCGCGCTTCACCAGCCGTGCGATGATTCCGCAGACGAGGACCGTCGCCATGACGAGCAGGACACCCGCGATCCAGACAGCGGTCTTGCCGGTGATCTCACCGCCGGTCAAGTCGGTCAATTGAACCGAGACGGGCTCGATCAGGAGCCGAGTCACGATGGTACAGAGGCCGATCGCAGCCAGTGAGAGCCCCTCACGGATCAATCCGATCCAGATTCCTCGCGTAGTCGCGATCAACATCACCGTCATCGTGACGATGTCAATCAGCGACAGGTCTCCACTCATGTGTCGGACTCCTCGGAATCGGCGCGGGATAGCTGCGTCTTGGACCAGCCGGAAATCGCTTCACCCTCTCTCCCACTCGCCGCCGGGCTCGTGATCGCAACGATTGAAAGGTCCTCCGCCGGATCTTCGATTGCGACGATCTGTTGAGCCGGGATAGGGGCCGCCAGGTCGCGTTCCCGTCCGATGCCGCCTACGAGTCGCAGATACATGCGTGCTTCGTCGCGGCTCGGATCCTTTTCGAGTACGGCGTTCCATTCTTGGATCGCCAGAGGTGTTCGCCCCATCGTATAGAAGGTCAGTCCGAGCTGGATCTGACTTTCGAGCATTCCGGGCCGGAGTCGAAGGATCCGCGCGAACTCCTGCGCGGCCTGCGCCGGCAGCCCCGCCTCGCGCAGCGTGATTCCCAGGCGATGACGGATGTCGTGAAAGGTCGGGCAGCGGTCGAGGGCACCCCGATATTGCAGAATGGCGTCGCGAAGTTCGCCGGCTTCGACGAATGCTTCGGCGAGACCGGCCTGTTGGTTCGCGAGCTTGCCGCGGGTGGTGGGATCGAGTCCCCCGGCACTCGACCTCGAGAGCTGGCTCGCGCGGTCGGCGTATCGCTCCGAACGCTCGTAGTCTCCGCTCCGCTCGTGCAAGCTGGCCAAGGCGAGTAGAGCCTCCGCATAGGAGGGGTTGATTCGAATCGCTTCTCGCAAGCTGGCGAGCGCAGCCTCGGTTTCGCCGCCGCGCTCGTGAAGGATCCCGATCATGTAATGGACATCCGCAAAGCGGACACCGTGTGCGATCAGGCGGGTAAGGCTCTCGAGGGCTAGGGCATCTTCCCTACGATCAAACGCCCTTCTTCCTCGCAGCAGGATCTCGCGATCCGTCGCAACGAACCCGAGCTGCACGCGCCGCCCCACTTCGGTGTGCGGCACCGGGGTCTGCTCGGCGGATGCACTCGATTCCCCGGATTCGAGTGCCCCGGAACGAGCGCGACTCGTGCCAGAAAAAGAACTGGATTCGTGGACGTCCATCTCGCTCTCCCCCCAGAAGCCCTGCTGTCGGGGCGTCGACGCGGGGAAAGATTGCACCTCGCTCGCTGCGCGTCGAGGGCGGGGCGGATGCGATCTCGATTGGGCGACGGAGAGGCCGGCTACTCGGCCTGGGCAATGCGTGCGCTCGCTCGTCGTGCCGACGCGGAATCCGAATAGTTTTCGACGACCACGTGGTAGAGCCGAAGCGCTTCGTCTTCGCGTCGCATGTTCTCGAGGCAGACGCCCAGGCGATAGAGCGCGCGCGCATCGAGACCGAGTCCAGGAAATTCGTCCAACACCCGGCGGTAGCGAGCTGCAGCGGATTGCCAATGAGTGCGATCCAGGTAGAAGTCGGCGATGTGCAGCATGTTGAGAGCCAGCCGCGTTCGAAGCTTGACCATCATCTCCTCGCCCTCGCGAGTCTCTTCGGCGTAGGGATGATTGCGGATCAGCTTTTCGAGGGCGGTCGTCGCTTCGTTGGTCGCACTCTGGTCGCGTTCGATGGATTCGATCTGGTTGAAATGGCACTGGGCCGCACGCAGCAGGGCGTAGGCAACCTTCTTGTGCTGGGTGTGCAGGTCCGAAAAGTCCTGATAGTAGGCGAGGGCCTCCTCGTAGCGTTCGTCGTCGAAGTAGGCGTCGGCGATCTTCAACTGGGCCCTATCCTCGAAGTCGCTGTAGGGGTAGTTGTCGATGATCGCTTGGAAGCTCTCGATCGCGGCGTCGTAGTTGATCATCCTGAAGAGCCAGAAGATTCGGCGGCCCTCGAGTTTCTCCAGACCCTCCGCGTAGAGTTCGTCCGCGGGCTTCACCTCCGTGAAAGCGGCCGTTTTCGTACAACCCGCCACTAGGGCCAACAGGAGACAGGACGAGAGGGCCAGCCGGATTCCGCGGACTTGGCGGCGCCCCTGAGTTCGGCGGGCTCCGGAATATCTGTCGTCGCTGCGAATCGAGATCAATGGGTCAACTCCCGGGCGCACGCTATCGGGGCGGATCCAGCTAGTCAATTTGCTGTTCCAGGATGCAGGCGAGTTCCCGCAGAGGCTGCTAGCCTGCTGCGCCGCGCCGCACAGGACCCGCGTCGCCCCCATTTCGGAGAACGAACTCATGGATCGAGAATCGGTGGAACGTCTGCGATTTGATCGCCGCCTTCAACAGAGGCGCGATTGGGTCGACCATTCCGAGTATACGAGCCACGCGGATTCACTGCCCGATGTTTCCGACAAGATGACGACGGCCGCAGAGCTCGAAGCCGAGGAAGAGGCCGCCGCCGCTGCTGCGCCTCCGGCGGCCGATCCGCCGCTCTCGCCGCTGCCCCCTGTTGCCGAGCCACCCGTGTCCTTATTCGGTACGCCCGGTGGGGTGGCCGGTGACTTCTCGTCTTCGTCCTCTTCCTCGCCGGGCAGCGACCGCGGCGGGTTCGGAGATGATTCGGGGGGCTCATCCGAGTCCTGACCGATTCGTGGGCCGGCCTCCTGGCGATCGGGCCCATGCACCCCGCGGCGCTCCCTCGGGACGACCCGTGATCAAGGAAAAGCTGGGCCACCGGATCGACGGCTGGGTCCACACGCTCTTTCCCTTTCTCTTCTGGCGACCGATCAATCCGGATGCGATGACGGTCCTGGGTACGCTTGTCGCTGGCGCCTCCGGGCTCGCCTTCGCCAGCGGAGACTTGCGTCTGGGGGGTCTATTGCTCATCGCGGGTGGGTTCTTCGACCTGGTCGATGGTGTCGTCGCCCGCCATTTCGAGTCGACGACGCGTTTCGGTGCCTTCCTCGATTCCTCGCTCGACCGAGTCGTCGACATCCTGGCGATGTTGGGGCTATTTGCCTTTTTCTTGCGGGAATCCGACGGTCTGGGGGCAGCGGTCTGTGCCTGGATCCTCGTGGCCACCGTGCTCACGTCGTACGCGAAGGCGCGGGCTGAACTGATGCTCGAGCGCATGCCCGGCGGATTCCTCGAGCGCGGGGAGCGGATCGGGCTGTTGGCGATCGGGACGTTGACCGGCTGGCTCTGGCCCGTACTCGGGTTGCTCGCGATCGGCTCGAGTGTGACGGTCGGGCAGCGCTTCCTCTACGCTTATCGGGAAATGGGGCGGCTCGATCGCGAAGCGACGCACGGTGACGCGACGAGAGGGGCCGAGGAGGCGGACTGAGCGATGACGACAGGCGACGACGAGACTTCGGACGAATCGGGCAGCAAGCGCGTCGCCGGGGCGGCGATGCCCAGGGTCGATTTTTCGACTTTCGTGCTCTCACTCGGGACCACGGCGCTCTATCAAATGGGGGTGGTCGCCAATCCGGCGACCGGCGACCTGGAGCCGCCGGATGCGCTGGTTGCCCAGCAGTCGATCGACACCCTCGAGATGCTGCGCGAGAAGACGCTCGGAAACCTCGACGACGAGGAGCGCAAGTTGATCGATTCACTGCTCTACGAGTTGCGGATGCGCTTCGTCGAGATCACGCGGTGAGCGAGGGCCCGGACGCCGGGCAGGCTCGGAAACGACGGCTGCGAGCACCTGCCAAGATCAACCTCGGTCTCCGGATCGTTGGACGACGGGAGGACGGATACCACCTGCTCGAGAGCGTCTTTGCCCCCATCGATCTGCACGACGAGATCGAACTCGAGTGGATGCCCGGACCGGATGCGATCGAGATCGAGATGCCGGACGATCCGAAGAGCGAGCTGCCGGAGGCACTCCGCGGGGTAGCGGCGGGTCCCGAGAATCTGGTCTGTCGCGCTGCCGAGGTCTTTCGAAATGCGACGGGCCTCGAGGGCCGAATCCGACTGTCCCTGCGCAAGGCGATCCCCGCCGGCGCCGGACTCGGGGGAGGGTCGAGCGATGCGGCGGCGGTTCTCAACGCGCTTTCAGCCCTCGCGGGCGAAGGGAGCCCCACTCGGAAGGATCTCGCCCGTCTCGCGCTCGATCTCGGAGCCGACGTGCCCTTCTTCCTGGCGCCCGAGCCCTCGCTGGTATCGGGAATCGGTGAGATCATTCAACCGATTGCCGGGTTGCCCGGGTTCGACCTGGTGATCGCCAATCCGGGAATTTCCCTCGCAACGGCGGAGGTCTATCGAGTTGCGGATGGACTCTCGGATTCGTTGACGGCACCCAAAGCAGGCTCTACGATGCGGGCGATTTCAAGACTGCGGAGTGAAACCGGGGATTGGGGAACCGCCCTGGGGGATCTGCTCGTCAATGATCTCACACCCGCTGCAATTCGACTTTGTCCGCCGATTGGGCGACTGATGGGCCGAATGCGGGAGCTGGGATCGGTTGGAGTGAGCATGTCGGGCAGCGGTGCCACCGTCTACGGCGTCTTCGAGTCCGCCGAACAGGCGGAGAAGGCAGCGCGGGGGCTACGGTCCGCTCCGAATGCAGAGAAAGCCTGGGTTCACGTGACCCGGATTCTTGTGCGTGATGAAGCGGCGACGAGCCGGACGAATCGATGAGATTTCTTGGGGCGTAGCCAAATGGTAAGGCAGCGGCCTTTGGAGCCGTCATTTGTAGGTTCGAGTCCTACCGCCCCAACCACTCTGTTTTTGGAGATCGGGACGAGGAAAAGAGTTCGAGGTTCCGTGCTGAGGTGACGACGCCCAGCATGACGATCAGCAATGAGAAGACAGGGTCGAGCGTGTCCGCTCGAGCGGTCCGAGGCACGGACCGGATTGGTGGCGGCTAGCGATGGTAAGGAAAAGCGAAAAGATGCAGGATCTAAAGCTGTTCAGCGGCAATGCCAATGTCGCTCTCGCCCGCTCTATCGCCAGCTACCTGGATATCGAACTCGGGCGAGCCGAGGTCGGGACCTTCAGCGACGGCGAATGTGCCATCGAGATCAGCGAGAATGTGCGCGGTCTCGATTGCTTCGCGCTCCAGTCGACCTGTGCGCCCCAGAACAGTCACCTGATGGAACTCCTGATCATGATCGACGCGCTCAAGCGCGCGTCCGCCCGTCGCATCACCGCGGTCATGCCCTACTACGGCTACGCGCGCCAGGATCGCAAGGTCCGCCCACGCGTCCCGATCACCGCCAAGCTGGTCGCGGACCTTATCCAGACCGCTGGAGCCGATCGGCTCCTATGCATGGATCTCCATTCAGGCCAGATTCAGGGCTTCTTCAACATTCCCGTGGATAACCTCTACTCGACGCAGCTCATGCTCGACGCCATCGAGCGTCGTATCGGATCGGACGTGACGGTCGTGTCCCCAGACGCCGGAGGCACCGAGCGCGCACGCGCATACGCGAAGCGTCTCGGCGCCAATCTCGCAATCATCGACAAGCGCCGCGAGGTCGCGAATGTCGCCGAGGTCATGAACATCATCGGCGATGTCCGCGGGCAGACCTGCATCATCGTCGATGACATGGTCGACACCGCGGGTACGCTTTGCGAAGCGGCTCGCAGCCTGATGGACGACGGCTCGATTGCGGTGCACGCTGCGATCACTCATCCGGTCCTTTCGGGTCCGGCCCTCAAACGGATTTCTGAATCGCCCCTAGAGCAAGTGATCGTGACGGATACGATCCCGCTGCGCCCCGACGCAGTGGACATGGGCAAGGTGCACGTCGTTTCGGTTGCCACTCCAATCGGCGAGGCGATTCGACGGATCAACAATGAGGAGAGCGTGAGCTCGCTCTTCTAGTCAACTCGCTCCGGGGAAGTCGTCGTGTCGACCGTGGAGGTTGCGCGCGCTCGTCGGGGGCAATCGATAGGTCGGTCCAACTCCACGTCGCGAGACGCGACGGACGGAATGAATCCCTGGACCGACGAGGAGAAAAACATGGGCGAAGTGACACTGAAAGTGGAAGCACGCGCCACGCGCGGCAAGAGTGCGGCGCGGAAGCTTCGGCAGCGCGGTCTCGTTCCGGGGGTGGTCTACGGCGGCGGTCGCGATGCGACGGCGATTGCGGTCGACGTGGTCGGCTTCGAACGCCTGCTCGAGACGAGCCATGGCGGCATCAATACCCTGATCGATCTCGCCGGCGATTCGGCGGCCTCGGGTCGAACCGTGATTGCGAAGGAACTCCAACGCGAGCCGGTTCGAGGGACACTGACCCATATCGACTTCTACGAGGTCGATCTGGCCGCCAAGATGGAAGTGTCGGTTCCGATCCACCTCGTCGGCACTCCCATGGGCGTCGTGAACGGAGGCGTACTCGATCAACAGCTGCGCGAGATCACGTTGCTGTGCCTGCCCGACGCGATTCCGGACGAGGTCGAGTCCGACGTAAGCGGAATGGAACTCGGAGACTCGCTTCACATCGCGGACCTGACCTTCCCGATGGGTGTCGAGATCTCGACGGACGATTCCCTGACGGTCGCCACCGTGCTCATTCCGCGTGGCCTCAAGGAAGGCGAAGGCGAAGCCGAGGCCCAGGTCGAGGGAGGCGAGGAAGGCGACCCGCAGCCCGCAGCGGACGATGCCGTGGCTTCTAAAGACGCCGATTCGAAGGGAGAGGCCGGCGGCAGCTGATCCTGACCGGGGTTTGTCCGATACGTGGGCTGGCGTGGTTCGGCTCGAGCCGAATGGGTCTGACTCTCGTCTTGAGAGGGAGGGCCGGTCGTCATGGGCCGCATTCGTGATCTGTGGGCGCGCCTGGCTGGAAGAGCGACCCGCGAGCCCGTGGTGCCACCGAGGCGGCTGATCGTCGGGCTCGGAAATCCTGGCGCGAAATACGAATCCACGCGGCACAACGTCGGGTTTCGCGTCGTCGAGCGACTCGCCGAGCGTGCGGGAGGAGAGTGGCGGGTCGACGCTTCTCTCGAAGCCCGCTTCGCCGTCGTCGAACTCGTGGGCGAGCCGTGTTGGCTACTCGAACCCCAGACCTTCATGAACCGCTCGGGGCGGTCCGTTGCTGCTGCCTGCGAGCGCTGGCCCGGGCTCGATCCGAGCACCGATGTCTTCGTCATCTACGACGATCTCGATCTGCCGACGGGTCGGATCCGACTCCGACCGAGCGGTGGCGGAGGCGGACATCGCGGGATCGGGGATATCCTTTCCGAGCTCGACACCCGGGCGCTGCCCCGACTGCGCTTCGGAGTCGGACATCCCGGGGCGAGCAACGCGGTGATCGACTGGGTGCTCGCCCCCTTCTCAGGGGACGAGGAATCGGAGCTGCCCGCCGCGGTCGATCGGGCAGCCGACGCGATCGAGGCGGCGCTACGCGACGGAATCCCGGCCGCGATGGGACAATTCAACGGTTCAATCTGATTGTCAGGTAGAATTTGACCAATTCTGACCAGACAATAGTCCTTGTATGCGTTTTGTCCGGCTGATACTTTGAAGATATGGTCACCCAGCCCCCCACACTCGGTGTGTCGATCGAGCACGAATCGAGCCAGCCCGTGTACCAGCAGATCGCGGCGCAGTTGCGCGTGCAGATCGAGCGGGGCGAGCGCGCACCGGGCGAGCGACTCCCGGCGATTCGAACCCTGGCTACGGAACTCGGGCTCCACCGGGACACCGTCGCTCTCGCCTACGAGTCGCTGGCGGAGCAGGGATGGGTCGAGGCCCGGGTGGGCGCGGGCACATTCGTTCGATCGACGGTGGCGAGCTGGGCGGAAGCGTCCGCCGCGGGCGAGAACGGCGCCGATGGGCGCCGGCGCCCCGGCGCACGGGTCGATCGTCTCGACGTGACGGGCACCCCCGCGGCAGCGGAGTGGGAACTCGATCTTGCTCTCGCGCCCCAGGTCGAGCGGCTGATCACGCTCGAGAACACCCGCCCGCGCTATGCGACCCGCGATGATGTGGTCGCGCTCCATCGTCTGGTTCCCGACCCGCGCTTCTATCCGATCGACGAATTTCGTGAATGCATGGATGCGGCGCTTCGCGAAGAGGGGCCCGAGCTCTTCTCGTATGCCGCGCCCGAGGGTGACCTCCAGCTTCGGCGCTCGATGGCCGAGCGATTCAGACTCTTCGGGATCCGCTACGCGCCCGAGGAGCAGGTGTTATGCCACGGTGCGAGCCAGGGGATTTCCCTCGCACTGAGGCTTTTTTCGCAGCCGGGGGATCAGGTCGCAGTCGAAGTGCCGACCTATGCGAATGTCTTGTCGGCTTTTGCCGGGCTCGGACTGACCGCGGCACCCGTCGCGATGGACGAGAAAGGGCCCGATCCGGACGCCCTCGATCGCTTGTTGGCGAAGCCCGAGGTGAAGGCCTTCTACACGATTCCGAGTTTCCACAACCCGTTGGGTACGACCTCACCCCTCGATCGGCGCCTCCAGACCCTCGAGATTGCCCAGCGACACGGAGTGCCGATCATCGAGGATGGTTTCGAGATGGATCTGCGATTTCGCGGCCCCGAGATTCCGCCCCTGGCGGCGCTCGACGATTCTGGAATCGTCGTGCTGCTCTTCTCATTTTCGAAGTCTCTCTTCCCGGGTGTTCGGGTCGGTTCGCTCTCGGCTCGGGGTCGGGTGCTCGAGGGGCTCGTGGCGTTGAAACATGCGACGGATCTTTCGGATGCGCTCCCTCTCCAGGCGGGGCTCGCGCGGTTCGTCGAGTCCGGCGCCTACGACCGACATCTCGTGCGGATTCGCAAACTGCTGCGCGTACGTCACCGCGCACTCGACGCGGCGCTCGCGGCGTCGATGCCAGAGGGGACGAGGTGGACGAGTCCGGATGGCGGCTATCAGCGCTGGGTCGAGCTGCCAGGCGAAATCGATACCCGGGATCTCCTGGCGGAAGCGGCGCGTGCCGGCGTTCTCTACTCGCCCGGGACGCTCTTCATGCCGGATGCGCGGCCCTCGAGCGCGATGCGGCTCACGGTCAGCTGTGCCGACGAGGACGAGATCGAGCGCGGCGTGGCGGCTCTGGGCGAAGTCGTGAGCGCGAGTGGCGTCGCGTCGACGGGTATCAGCCGAACGGGCGGGATGCATCTGTAGGTAGAACCGCTGGACGTGGTCCGCCGGTCACGGGGTCATCCGGTGGAGGCGGGATCGTCCGCCTCTTGCAGCAGCAAAATCGAGGTCGGCGATCACGCCCACCCAATTCACGAGGAGAGATGACGATGTCTGAAGCCGATGGACCAAATGGGAACGGAACCGAACGCCGGGGGGCGGACGCTTTCGAGTTGAAGGTCGGGCTCGCGGAGATGATGAAAAACGGCGTCATCATGGACGTCACGGACGCCGAACAGGCGAAGATCGCCGAGGATTCCGGGGCCTGCGCGGTGATGGCACTCGAACGAGTGCCGTCGGATATTCGCCGCGACGGGGGCGTTGCGCGCATGAGCGCCGTCGAGATGATCGAGCAGATTCAGAAGACCGTCTCCATTCCCGTCATGGCCAAGGTTCGCATCGGTCACATCCAGGAGGCCCGGGTACTCGAGGCGATGGGTGTTGACTTCATCGACGAGAGCGAGGTGCTCACGCCTGCGGACGACGAGCATCATGTCGCGAAACACGACTATCGGGTGCCCTTCGTGTGTGGAGCCCGAAATCTGGGTGAGGCGCTGCGGCGCGTCGGGGAAGGTGCCGCGATGATCCGGACCAAGGGCGAGGCCGGCAGCGGGAATATCGTCGAGGCGGTACGACATCTGCGCACCGTCGTGGGCGAAATACGCGCGATCCAGGCGCTGCCCGAGGAAGAGCTGATGTCGACCTCACGGGATATGGGAGCGCCCTACGACCTCGTTCGTTATGTCCACGAGAACGGGAAGCTGCCCGTGCCGAACTTCGCCGCCGGTGGAATCGCGACACCGCCGGACGCGGCGCTGTGTCGTTCTCTCGGCGCGGAGGCGGTCTTCGTTGGTTCGGGCATCTTCAAGAGCACGGACCCGGCCAAGCGCGCGCGGGCGATCGTTCACGCCAATACACATTGGGAAGATCCGGAGGAGGTCCTGAACGCCTGTCGAGGACTCGGTGCCGCGATGGAGGGGATCGAGATGGAGACTCTCGACGAGAGCGAGCGAATGGCCAACCGCGGCTGGTAGGGACTGGGATCTTTGACCGATTCAAGACCGATCGTCGGTGTCCTCGGAATCCAGGGGGACATCGAGAAACACTTCACCGCCCTCGAACGCCTCGGCGCTCGAGGGCGGCGAGTGCTCGCTCCGAGGGATCTCATGGGCGCCCGCGCGCTGATCCTGCCCGGGGGGGAGAGCACGACGATCTCGAAGGGGCTCGTTCGGCACGAACTCGTGAAGCCGATCCAGGAGTTCGCAGGTGCAGGGGGTGCGATTCTCGGCACCTGTGCAGGCGCGATCCTGCTGTCGCGGATCTCGCGAAATCATCCCGTCCCGACCCTCGGTCTCATCGATGTCGAGGCCGAGCGGAACGCCTATGGGACGCAGCTGGATTCCTTCGTGGCGCCCGCGGACAAGGATTGCGGAGACTCCTGGTCGGGGATGGATTGTGTATTCATCCGAGCCCCCCGACTTTCGGAGCCCGGACCGGATGTCGAAGTACACGTTCGTGTCGACGGCGAGCCGGTCCTGGTTCGCGAGGGTCGGTGCTGGGCGTGCACGTTCCACCCGGAATTGACCGACGATCTGCGGGTCCACGAAGCCCTGCTCGCGTGTTAGTCGCCCCATCGAGCGGGCCTCGTTTTCGTCGTGGTGGTCGCGCGGCCGCCCTCGGTCGACTCGCCCGATCAGGGGGCGTTGTCGCTGGCCGTTCGAGGGCTCTCCAATCCGCTCGCCCCACCGCTTCGCCTCTCGATACGCGTGCTGATCCGCGTCCAGAGTCGTTCGATGTCGGCGCCAAGATCGAAGTCGATCAGCGAACTCAAGACGCGCGAGTACTCGCCCAGGCTATCGATCCTCCGCTCAGTCATATCCGGCCCGCGAATCTCCAGATAGGTCAGGTCTCGAAGTGCCCGGATCCGCTTGCGATCCCGTCTGAAAGTCATCGCTAGACCGACGAAGGGCGAGGTATCTCCGGTCTGGAGTGATCGCGCTTGATCCTGATACCATTCGAGCGGCCTCGGGGTCTCTGTGAAGTCGAAGCTTGGCGCGAGACCGTGCTCGTGATTCTGGAAGCGCCACCAGCCATCGTCGGTTCGCTCGAGTCTGAATTCGAATCCGTCCTCGTCGGTCCAGCTGCGCACTTCGAGCGGGAAGGGATGAAGTGGCCCGTCGCCGAGCCCGACGTCGGCGACGAAACGCTGGTCGAGATCGACGAGCAGGACCATGTGGTTGCCGATCGAGTCCACGCCGATTACGTCCCGGACCACGGCGCCCCCGACCCGCTCGATCCGAAATCCGACCTGCCGAAGTGCGGCCGAGAAGAGTCCGTTCATCTCGTAACACCAGCCGCCCCGGCCCTCGCCGACGAGTCGGGCCTCGAAGTGGGCCTCGTCGAGGATTTTTTCCTGGCCGAGCTGGATGTCGAGGTTCTCGTAGGGCACATGGGTGAGATGGGCCTCGTGGAGCGCAAAGAGCGTCTTCTCATCGGGGCGGGGTGAACCGCGATAGTCGATCCGTTCGAAATAGGCGTCCAGATCCATCGTTCACTCCCGGTCGGAAGAACCCGCGTCATCGGCCGGTTCTCGGTGATGCCTCCTAGCCTACGGTGTCGCATGCGAGGAGCCAGTACTCTCGAAAGCTCATAGCGTAGGAACTCCTCGCGGATCCTCGGGCACGGAAACCCCCCTAAAGACGGGGAGTTGCCTGCCGCGGGCCTTCTGTGGTACCCATCAGCGCTGCAAATATAGGCCCCCTGGCGGAGACGATCCGGCGGGGCTCGATCCATCACTCTTCAACCTTGGTGCTTCCGAACTGAGCTGCGGTTTCCCGCCGCGCCTCGGCCTCTTCCAACCCCTCCCCGGGTGCGGATCAGGCTCGTGAGTGGAGCGCCCGGGCGCAACGATGCGCCTGACCGGGAGGAAATCTTTTGCGGGAATACGAAACGACTTTCATCGTCCAGCCGGAAATTTCGGAGGAAGGCAGCCAGGCCATCCTGACCAAATTGGACGGAATCCTGGAATCCGGCGCCGCGACTCGCCTCATGTGTGAGGATCACGGCAAGCGCAAGCTGGCCTACGAGATCCGAAAATTTCACAAGGGCCACTACTACACCCTTCAATTCCTGAACGACGGCAAGGTCGTGCCGGAGCTCGAGCGAACCCTTCGCCTCGAAGAGTCGGTTCTGCGATTCCTCACGATCCTCGCCGACGACGAGGTGGCAGACGTCGACGCCCGCAAGGCCGTGGCAACCGAGGCGGAGCTCGAGCAGACCAAACGCGCGGCCGAGCGAGCCCAGCGCGAGGCCGAAGAGGCCGCCACCCGCCGGGAGCAGGAAGAGTCCGAACGACAGGCCGCGCTGTCGCAGGCGGAAGCCGCCGCCGCCGCCGCAGCTGGGGCCGACGAGAGCGCAGAGCAGGTCTCCGACGAGACGGCCGCAGCGGCTCCCAAGGCGGAAGAAGCACC
>JAPYTP010000152.1 GCA_029941885.1 Myxococcota bacterium | reverse complement strand
GGAGCCGAGAACGCGGCCACATATTCGTCGATGTCCTCGAGGCTGAAGGCGCCTGGGTTGTAACAGTTTCGGTAGAAATGGGTCAAGAATATCCGTTCGCGTCCGGTCACGAGCGCCACTGCGATATCCGGCTGGGAATTGAACGAGAGATGAAAGAGCCGCTTGTAGTAGTCAGCCTGCTCTGCCTCATCGATCGTGATCGCCACGTCGAGCACCACGAGACGTCGTACATCTCCGGGATGGGCACAGGCGTAGGCATAGGCGGTCGGCCCCCCGAAATCGTGGCCGACCAGAAAGATCTTCTCGAAGCCAAGCGAAGTCACGAGCTCGTAGATGTCGCACGCCACCGTACGCTTGTCGTAGCCGTCGAGAGGCTTCGAGGACTGGCCGAATCCGCGAAGGTCGGGTGCGATCACGGTGTAGCGCTCGGAAAGTGCGGGAATCACTTTCCTCCACATGTACCAGGTCTGTGGCCAGCCGTGCAGAAGCACGACCGGGTCGCCCTTTCCCGCCCGTACGTAGTGGATTCGCTGGCCGTTCACGTGGGCGGCGTGGTGCTCGAACTCGGTAAACACAGCCCGAGCGTAGCCCGGTGGCGGGTTGTGTCGCGCCCGCTTCTGGGATTCCCTCTCCCTTCGCTTTCGATTCACGAAACAATCCCAGTGAGCTCCACCCCCATGAAACTCGTCCACCTCCTGCAGATGAAAGTCACCGTCGATGGACCGATCGAGATCGGTCCCATGCCGATCGGGACGCGACGCATCTTCAACGCGACGGGCGGCAGTTTCGAGGGCGAGCGTGTCCGGGGCACCGTATTGCCGGGTGGTGGCGAGTGGTTCCTCGACGCCGGAGAGGGCTTCGGACAGGTCGATGTGCGCCTGATGCTCCGTACCGACGACGGGGCGCATGTCTACTTACGCTACAGCGGCGTGATGGACTTCAATGAAGTCGTCGGCGCCAAGCTCGCAGCAGGACAGTCGACCGAGTACGGGGACAACAAGTTTCTGACCCAGGTCCGCATGGAATGTGCGGATCCGAAATACGCCTGGCTGGCGCCGACCATCGCGGTAGGCGAAGGACGAATGCACCCCGATTGCGTCGAGTACGCGATCTACGAAGTGGCCCACGACTAGCGGGAAGGGCAGCAGCGGCGAGGACGGCTGATGTTTTATTTCGACTTTGCCTGTTGGGGAAGAATGCTCCGCTACGCGTGGAACGAGACCGACCTTCGCCGACGGCGAAAGCTCTTCTCTCTCCTTCTCCTGCGCGTCCCGCTCATCGCTGGAATCAACGCGATCTGCTTCTCGCTCGATCCGATATTCTTTCCCGGTCTGCGAAAGACCGAGGTCCGTGAGCCCGTGTTCGTGATCGGTCATGGACGCAGCGGGACGACCCACCTCCACGACCTTCTCTATCAGGACGGTGATCGTTTCTCGTGCTTCATGATGTACGAACTCTTTTGGTCGGCCCTGATCCCGAAAAAGCTGATCCGCCTCTCCGCTCGCATCGACCAGGAGAATCTGGGGAGCTTCTTCGAACGTCGCGCGCAGGCACGCAGCGACGCCCGCTACTCCAAGACCGAGGATGCCCATCACCAGGCGGCCAATTACCCAGAAGAGGATGACGGCATCCTCACCTACTCGTGCTCGTCCGGCTCCTGGTCCCTTCGCGTACCCGACCTCTCGGTCGTTGGCTTTCACTACGTCGACGAATGGCCCAGCAAGAAGCGGCGGCGCATGATGCGTTTCTATCGGGAGTGCATCCGGCGACAGCTCTACCTGAATGGCTCGAAGAAGATTCATCTCAGCAAGAATCCGACCTTCACCGGCCGCATCGAGACACTCATCGAATTCTTCCCCGACGCAAAGTTCGTTATTCCCTACCGAAACCCCCTCGAAACCGTGCCGAGCCTGCTGAAACTCATGCGCGGATTCTGGAAGATTCGTGGAGTGACCGAAGAGCGGATGCAGAACGGCTTCAAGCTGATCGCCGAGCAGTCGATCCACAGCTACTGGTATCCGAAGGAAGTCCTGGATCGCCATCCCGAGCTGATGGTCACGGAGATCGACTACCGCGACCTGATCGCCCATCCCAAGCAAGTCGTCCGAAGCGTGTACGCGGACCTCGGATTCGAGATGTCGCCCGAGTTCGAGGCGATCCTCGATGACGCCCAGAAACGGGCCGGCACACACGAGTCGAGACACCGCTATTCGCTCGAGGAATTCGGTCTCGACGAAGCAGAGATCCGCAAACAACTCGCTCCACTGTTCGAGCGCTTCGACTGGCCTTCCGAAGGTCGCCTCGAGGAGCCTTCGTCCGAGGACGATCCAACGAAGGAAGCCACGACATCATGATCAGGCACGAATATCTCGTCATCGGAGCGGGCCCCGGCGGCCTCTGTTCGGGCGTGAAACTGAAGGAGTCGGGTCGCTCCGACTTCGTGATCCTCGAGAAGAGCAGCGGCGTCGGTGGCACCTGGAATCACAATCGCTATCCGGGTGCGGCGTGCGATGTCCCTTCTCACCTGTATTCGTTTTCCTTCGACTGCCGCGCCGACTGGCCGCGACCCTTCTCACCGCAGCCCGAAATCCTCACCTATCTCGAGGAATGTGCGGAGAAGCATGGCCTCCTCCCGCACATCCGCTTCGATACGACGGTCGAGCGCGCAGAATGGATCGACGCGGAATCCGTCTGGCGCGTGACCACCGACGGCGGTGACGTCTACGAGTCGCGCATCCTCTTGAGCGCCATAGGCATGTTCAACGAACTCAACTATCCGGACATCCCGGGCCTCGATTCCTTCGCGGGAACCCTGTTCCACTCGGCACGTTGGCGCCAGGACCACGACCTCGTGAGCGAGCGCGTAGCGGTCATCGGCAGCGCCGCCAGCGCCGTCCAGTTCGTGCCCGAAATCGCCAAGGAAGCAAGCCAGCTCGACCTCTATCAACGAACCGCGAACTGGGTGCTGCCCAAGGAAGACACGCCTTTTAGCCAGGAGCAGCTCGACGGATTCCGAAATCAGCCGGACCTCGTACGTGAAATGCGCGAAGAGGTTTTCAAGGGGATCGAACCGGTCCTGACCTTCGACAACGAGAAGCTGCTGGCCGCCGCGGACAAAGCGGGGCGGGGCGCCCTCCTCGAGGTCGAAGATGCCGAGGTCAGGAGCAAGCTCGTTCCACAGCATCCCTACGGCTGCAAGCGCCCGCTCCTCTCGAACAACTACTACTCGACCTTTAATCGGCAGAACGTCGAGCTCGTGACCGACGCGATCGAACGAGTCGACCCCAAGGGTGTCGTCACCGTCGACGGGAAGCTACGCGAGTCGGACACGCTGATCCTGGCCACCGGCTTCGACACGACGCGATACCTCTCGGCGATCGACGTGACCGGGCGCGAGGGGGCGCGACTCGAAGATGTCTGGAGCGACGGAGCCTATGCCTTCCTGGGCACCATGATTCCGCTCTTTCCGAACCTCTTCATGATGTACGGCCCCAACACGAATAATGGATCGATCCTCGAGATGATCGAACATCAGGTCGCCTTCGCGATTCGACAGATCCAGCGAATCGATGCAGAGGACCTCGCATGGCTTGCGGTCAGGCAGGATGCGACAGAGGCCTACAATGTCGCGATCCAGAAGGACATCGACGGCGTGGATGTCTGGCAGGCGAACTGCCTCGGCTACTACAGAAGTCCCTCGGGTCGAATCGTGACTCAATGGCCCCACAACATGACGGAATACGGGCGGCGAACGACCGACGTCGACCCGAGGATCTTCGACTCGGCTCCGCGCTAACCGTCGGGACTCAGGAAGCGTCGCTCGCGCGATCGCCCACGACGTCGAGGACCCGCTGAAGTCGCTCTTCGAGTGCCTCGCGGGAATCCGCTAGCACCGTCACGTGACCGAGCTTCCTACCGGGTGCGGAGGATTTGCCATAGACGTGAAGATGGACTCCGGCCTCTCCCTCGAGCGGCGAGAGGGATGGGATCTCTCCGACCAGATTGACCATCGCTGCGAAACCCTCGACCCCGGTCGATTCGAGGGGCATCCCCGTGACTGCACGCATGTGGTTCTCGAATTGACTCGCCTCTGCACCTTCGATCGTCCAATGACCCGAGTTGTGGACACGGCAGGCCATCTCGTTCGCCACCAACCGCTCGCCGAGCTGAAAGAACTCGACGACCAGGACCCCCACATAGTCGAGTCGCGCCATCACCGCTTCGAGACCGGCCACCGCGGACGCGAGCAGCTCCGCTGAAACCTCGGGCGCCGGCGCACGGGAGATATGCAAGATGCCGTCGACATGAACGTTTTCGGTTGCCGGCCAACAGCGCATCTCGCCGTCGCGCCCGCGAGCCGCCAGAACCGAGACCTCGCGATCGAAGGGAACGAATCCCTCGAGGATCAGTGCGTGCTCACCGAGACGTTCCCAGGCGGCGTCCAGGTCCGATGCACTGCGAAGAACCGCCTGCCCCTTGCCGTCGTACCCGAAACGCCTCGTCTTGAGAATCGCGGGAAGCCCGATTTCTCGGACCGCATGATCGAGATCTGCTCGGGAATCGACCGCCGCGAAGGTCGCCGTATCGATCCCCAGCTCTCGAAACAGATTCTTCTCGATGATGCGATCGCCGGAAAACGCGAGCGCATCGGGCGAGGGATGAACTGGAACATCTTCACTCAGTCGCTCGACGGTGGCGACGGGAACATTCTCGAACTCGTATGTGATGACATCGCACCCCGCGAGTTCATCGAGTGCCGCAGGGTCTTCCCAATCCGCGATCAGATGACGGGTGATCTGTGCGGCGACTGCGTCGGGCTTCGGATCGAGGACCAGTGTCTCGATCGAGAGGTCACGCGCGGCGTTGGCCAACATCTGCCCGAGCTGGCCACCCCCGAGAATCCCGACCTTCATCGAACCCGAACTCCCTCGGCACGCGCCTCGATCACCCGAGGTCGCAAGCGCTGTTGACTATCCGGCGACCCGTGATGGATCTGGATTCGAGAGCACGTCGGCCGTCTGTTGCGCGCGCCACTCTTCGAGCCGCTTCCGTACGCCCGCATCCGTGGTCGCGATCATCGCCGCGGCAAGCAGACCCGCATTCTTCGCGCCGGATTTTCCGATCGCGAGTGTCCCGACCGGAATACCCCCGGGCATCTGGGCGATCGAGAGAAGGGAATCCATTCCGCTGAGAGTCTTGCTCTCGACCGGAACCCCGAGCACGGGCACCCAGGTCTTCGCGGCCAGCATGCCCGGAAGGTGAGCGGCCCCGCCGGCTCCCGCGATGATCACGCGCAGCCCTCGCAGAGCGGCGCTCTCAGCGTATTCGAAGAGTAGATCGGGAGTGCGATGCGCGGAAACGACTCGCGTCTCGTGTGGAATCTCGAGCGCTTCCAGGACCAGCGCGGCGCTTTCCATCGTCGGCCAGTCGGAGGTCGAGCCCATCACGATGCCCACCAGGACCGCGTCGTCCTTCGCCATCCGCTGTTCCTCCCCTCGCTTCTATCCCACTGGACGAGTCCAGGTCCCGGCCGAGCAAGTGACGCCCCACCTTCGTCCGGCGCGCGTGGTCGGGGTTATAGCGCGACCTCGATCGAAGGGACAATCAACTGCGCGAGGCCCTAGTATCCCGCAATGCGCGATTCGCGGCCTCTTCGAGGCCCCCGTTTCCTACCCGGCCTCTTCGTTCTCGCATTCCTTGCGACCGTGGCCAGTCCTTTCCCCGCGCTCGCCGACCCCCACCCCGAGACATCCCCCGCCCACCGGGCAAAGGCTTCACCCACCCGACCGAATATCTTGATCCTGCTGGCGGACGACCTCGGCTGGGGCGATGTCTCCTACCACGGCAGCGAGATCCTGACACCGAATATCGATGGACTCGCGCGCAAGGGTCTCGAGCTCGATCGCTTCTACGTCCAACCGACCTGCAGTCCGACGCGAACCGCGCTGATGACTGGAAAATCTCCGATGCGACTCGGAATCACCCGACCGCTTTCGAAAAACGAAACCGGTGGGCTTCCGCCAGGAGAGATCCTGCTACCGGAATATCTCGCGCGGGCCGGCTACCAACCCCTGATGACGGGCAAATGGCATCTCGGCCACTATACCCCCGACATGTTTCCGCAGGCCCGCGGCTTCGAATCCTTCTACGGCCACGTTACTGGTGGCGTCGGCTACTGGGATCACAACCACGGCGGCGGCCACGACTGGCAGCGTGACGGCGTCACGGTTCGAGAAGAGGGGTACACGACTCATCTGATCACGGACGAAGCGCTGCGTCTGCTCGCCACCCGAGACCGTGACCGCCCCACGTTCCTCTATGTCGCCTTCAACGCCCCGCACCTCCCGAACGAGGCGCCCGAGGAATCGCTGGCACGTTATGCATCGATCGAGAACGAGAAAAGACGCCTACACGCCGGCATGGTGAGCGAACTCGACTCCGCGATCGGCCGGATTCTCGAGGGCTTCGAAGAAGAAGGGATCCTCGACGACACCCTCGTGTTCTTCTCGAGCGACAACGGCGGAATCGTTCCTGGGGTCAGCTCCTCCGGGTTGGAAAAGGCCGCTCGCTTCTTCGACGCGATCTTCGATCGCCCGATTCCGATCGACGGTTTCGAGTTCCTCGTTGCGAACGTGCTCGACGGAGCAAGCAGCAATGGGCGCCTTCGTGGGGCGAAGGGCAATCTCGGAGAGGGCGGTAGCCGGGTGCCCGCGGCAATCTGGTGGCCCGGCCGACTCGAAGAGGGAATTCACCAGCGCTTCATGACGATGTCGGACCTGCTCCCCACCCTGCTCGAAGCCATTGGTTACCCCGAGGCGATCCCCGCTGATCTAGATGGCCGCAGCCAGTGGGCCTCCCTTCGCGGCGCGCCCTCGGGCAGCGAGACGCCGGACTACGTAACGACCGGCTTCGCGGGCATGGCGCTCTATCGAGCGCCCTGGAAGCTCTACGGAACCGACCCACCACGGCTCTACGATGTCTTCGCCGATCCCTACGAAGAATACGATGTGGCGAGCACTCATCCCGAGATCGTCGCGCGACTCGCGGCGGCGGCCGAAGCCTGGCCCCGAGGCAACGCCACGACGGCCACGATCGTCGATAGCTTCTTCGACCCCGATTTTTTCGGAGGCCCCGAGGATCGAGAACCCTGGGCCGACGTAGCGCGGGAGCGTGCCGCCGCCCCCCGCTAGCGGGGACCTCCGGATCGCTTGCGTGTCGCTCCGCATCACGTAGCGTCTTCTTCCTCTCTTCCCGACTTGCAGACCCCAAGAGTCCCCCAAAAGAAGGAATACCGGAATGCCCCTCTCAACCGCCGATACCACGGAAATCCTCCAGCTCTACTCGCGCTACAACACGGCCATCGACACCGGGGACGGCAAGGCCTTCGGGATCTGCTTCGTTCCCGATGGCACCTTCGACCCCGGAAACGGCAAGATCGAGGGAGCCGAGGCGATCGGGGAGTTCGGCACGCAGACCCACAAGGCCATGCCGCTGATGCGCCACAACGCGACGAATATCGTCCTCGACGGCAACGGCGACACGGCCACCGGCTCCGCATTCCTGATCGGATACCTCGCCAGCCCCGATTACAAGGTCATCGTCACCGGACGCTATCTGGACCAGCTCACGAAAACGGAAAGCGGCTGGCGCTTCGTCGATCGCGCCTTCTCAGCGGACGCGTAGTCGGTCCGATCGAGCGATGGGCCTACTCGCCCCATATCGCGTCCTCGACCTGACCGACGTCCGTGGCCAGATCGCCGGCATGATACTCGGCGATCTCGGCGCGGACGTCGTCCGGATCGAGCCCATGGGGGGCAGCGATGCTCGTCGGGTCGGTCCCCTGCTGGGTGAAGGTGAGGAATCCGAGCGCAGCCTGAGCTTCGCCGCCTACAACCGCAACAAGCGGTCCATCGAACTCGACCTTCAGCTCGAGCCGGACCGGCGGGCACTACTCTCCCTGGTCGAGGGCGCCGACTTCGTGATCGATTCCGGCCCGCCGAGCGTACTCGACGCGGTCGGTCTCGGTTTCGAACGATTGAGAGAAGCCAATCCCGAACTCGTCCACGTCCGGGTGACTCCCTTCGGTATCGACGGCCCATACGCAAACCTCCCCGCCGCGGACCTCACCGTCGCTGCCCTTGGCGGCCCGATGTCGCTCCAGGGCGAAGCCGATCGCGCCCCGATCCGACTCAGCGTGCCCCAGGTCTGGCGGCACGCTGGCGCGGAGGCGGCGATCGCGGCCTTGATCGGCCATGCACGGGCGCGAACCACGGGATGCGGCGTCTTCGTGGACGTCTCCGCCCAAAGCGCAATGACCTGGACGATGTTGAACGGCATGACGGCGCAGTCGACCCAGGGCTTCGACTACCAGCGCGACGGTTCCGTCCTGCAGATCGGTCCCCGATGGCTGCCTCTCGTCCATCCCGCGAAGGACGGCTATGTCGTCGCGCTCGGTCTGGGCTCGCTGACCCGAAAGCTCATGCCCTGGATGCGGGCGTCCGGCACGATCGACGACGCCTGGATCGAACGCGAGGTCTGGAAGTCCTATGACTACCGAATTTTTCGCGGGGGCGAATTCGCAATTTCCCTCGAGGAGTTGACCGAGACCCTCGACCGCTTCTTCGCGACGCGGACGAAACGCGAACTCTTTCTGCCCGGACTCGAGATCGGAGCGACGATCGCACCCGTCATGAGCCTCGACGACCTCTTCGAATTCGAGCAACTCGAGGACCGCGACTATTTTCGAGAGATCGAGCTACCCGGCGGACAGGCCGTGCGCGCGCCCGGCCCGTTTGCGCGCCTTTCCAAGACCGCACTCGAAATCCGCAGCCGCGCCCCGCGGCTCGGCGAACACACGAGCGAGATTCTCGCCGAACTCCAGACAGCTCCGAGAAAGCGCCTCCCGCTCCGCGAAAAAAGCGAGATCCGATCGGCAGACCGGGCCCTCCCCCTCGAAGGTCTCAAGGTCGCGGATTTCAGCTGGGTCGGCGTCGGGCCCATCTCGGGAAAATATCTCGCAGACCACGGTGCGAACGTGATCCGGATCGAATCCATGACCCGAGCGGACAATCTACGAACGGCGGGACCGTACAAGGATGACGAAGAGGGCTGGAATCGATCGCAATTCTACGGCGAATTCAACACGTCGAAGCGAAGCCTCACGCTCGACCTGAAACACGAGCGCGCAGGCGAAGTTTCCGAACGTCTGCTCGGTTGGGCGGACGTCGTTCTCGAGAGCTTCACCCCGGGCGCGGTCGATCGGCTCGGAATCGGCTACGAGGCGGCACGGGCTGCCAACCCGAGCGTGATCATGGTGAGCACTTGTCTAATGGGACAGACCGGCCGCTGCGCCTCGATGGCCGGCTACGGCTACCACGCAGCAGGAGTTGCGGGTTTTTTCGAACTGACGGGATGGCGAGATCGAGACCCCGTGGGTCCCTGGAACGCCTACACCGACACGGTTGCGCCGCGCTTTCTCACGGCGACGCTTCTCGCCGCACTCGATCATCGACGGCGCACCGGCGAGGGCCAGCATATCGACCTCGGCCAGATGGAGGCGGCCCTGCATTTCCTGGCGCCGGAAATGATGGCGCGCCAGACGACCGATCTTCGTTTCACGCGAAACGGGAACCGATCTCTCGATGCCGCACCCCAGGGCGTCTATCCCTGTGCCGGCGACGACGAGTGGTGCGCGATCGCCGTCGAGAACGACGATCAGTGGATCGCACTCCGTCTCCTGCTAGGCGACCCCGAGTGGGCACGATCATCCGATCTCGATGTCGTCGCCGGCCGACTCGCGGACCATGACCTCATCGACGAAGCCCTCGCGACCTGGACCCGAGACCGCAAACCACGCGAGGCGATGGACACGCTCACGAACGCTGGAGTCCCTGCCGGACATGTTCAACGCAGCAGCGACCTCCTGAACGATCCACAATACCGCCACCGGGGCTTCCACCACGCGATCGAGCACCCGGAGATGGGTCGCGTCTGCTATAGCGGCCATGCCTTCCAGATCACCGGGTACGAGAGCGGCCCGCGATTCGCCGCACCCCTGATCGGTGGCGAGAGCTTCGAAGTCCTGTCGGAGGACCTCGGATTCGCCCCGGAAGAGGTCGCCGACTTGATGGCAAGTGGCCTGATCAACTGAGTCGCCCCCCAGTCTGGATCGACCCGCTTCGGTCATTCCGAGCGTAACGCGCGCGCCTCGAGGGCGGGCGAGAGCCCACTGGTTGCTGTCGGAATGTTTCACTACATCGCGCCCACGATCACGCTCTTGCTGGCAACGGTCGTATACGATGAACCTTTCACGCCGGCCGACGCGATGGGCTTCGGCGTCGTTTCGGTGGGGCTCATCCTCCTTCACCTTCGACTCGGTCCGAGGCACGGGCGCCAGGCGTTTCGGAGCCGAGCAAGAATCGAATCGCTCCTGAGCGTCGCATCGATATTCGTACTGATTTCATTGCGGTACGTCCCGAAAAGACGACCGATCGGCATCATAATAATTCCCCGCGACGGGGAACAGGCAACTTCGATCGTGCTCCCCCGTTCGCGAAGGGGAATCGAACTTCACCGAGACGGAAGATCATTGGCAAGCAAAACGTAGATCGGATCTCGTTAGGTCTCTAATCCCCCGCAATCGGGCATCTTGCCGGCTCACGACGGTTGACAGTCTCAGAGCGTAGTGTGAAGATCGCTCGCGAGCGACGAGTTCTCTTCGCCGAGATCTTGCCTGCCGAGACGAACTGCTGAAATTGCTGAGACGTGCGTGGACCCGAACTGTCACGCCGAACGTTTCTCGGAGACGGACATGACCCACGAAGACATCGCCAGCGAGTTTGCAGAAATCTTCGACGAACTTCCCGCCGAGCAAGTCAATGAGATGCTCGCAAAGAACATCCCTTTCGAGACGATCGAATTCTTCTCGCGGTACGCCGAGGCTTTTGCCGACGGCGCCGGGATCAAGGGCGATACCCGAGGCCGCCTTCCGAACCTCCTCCTCTTCGGGTACCTGATCCGCGTCCTGGAAGAACGACTCCTCCCCGAGCCACCGCTCCTGTAGCGCGCGCTCGCGCGCGAATGGGACTTCGACGCTCGCGAACGGGACGTCGGGTGGGGTAAGGTGCGCGCGATGACGAAACCCAACGAACGCGAAGAGATTCGAACGGAGTCGGCACCAGCGCCGGTGGGGCCCTATTCCCAAGCGATTCGGGCAGGCGAACTGGTCTTTGCCTCCGGACAGATCCCGCTCGATCCCATCACCGGCAAGAAGGTCGAAGGGGAGATCGAGGATGAGACCCGGCAGGTCCTCGCGAACCTGCGCGCGGTTCTCGAAGCCGCGGACAGCGGGATGGACCGGGTCGTCAAGGCAACCGTCTACCTGACCGACCTGAGCCTCTTCCCGCGCGTCAACGCCGTCTACGCCGAAGTCTTCGATGCGGATCCAGCGCCGGCTCGCGTGACGATCGGCGTCGCCTCACTGCCACTCGACGCACAGGTCGAGATCGACGCGATCGCCCTCCTATCCCCTACCAGCACGTAGCGGCGCTCGCGGGGCGGCCGTCGTTGTCATCTCGAAGCGACGTAGCCAGCGTCTTCACGGCGGCCTGAAGATCGAGCGAGTCGCGTGATCAATCCTGCTGATCTGGACTTCGATCTTCGACACGGCGCGCCAGCCGCGGCAGATTGACGCCGTTGACGACCACGTGGGCGGCGATCGGAGCGAGGATCTGGCCCGTCCACTCGTAGAGCCCACCCAGGGCGAATCCCATCCCCACGGCGTAGAGACTCCAGAGCGCGAGTTCGCGTCGCGGCAGAAAATGGCACGCCCCGAAGGCGATGCTCGCCCAGAAGATCCCCACAGCCGGCTGCAGAGCACCCCGGAAGAACAGTTCTTCCGCGATCCCGCTCGCGAGAGCCAACAACAAGGCATCGGCGTGACCGATGCCCGCGAGACCCTCCCCCAACACATCCGCGAGCGACTTCCCGAGCGCCGTAGCGCGTGTCAGGATCTCGGAGAGGCCGACGGCGAGGAGCCCGACCACGATGCCGGCCCCCAACGCAAAGGCCATCCCCTTGGCCGGATCGACGGAGGCGGCCGGGTGAAGAATCGACTCGCCCGGGGAACTCATCCGCCACAGCAGGGCTCCACACCCCATGACGCCGTAGAAGATCAGCGCCGAACGAACGAAGTGTCCGGGACCAGCATCGGACGGTTCCCCCTCCCCCGACTCGGATTCGTCCTCATCCCACATGCGATGCTCCATCCAGAAATGAAGCTTTTTAGCCCCATTCGATCAATTCGGTTGCTCAGAAGGATGGCTCTGGGTAGCCTATTTCGGCAAGACATCCCCCCAGGTCTATTTCTCCTGCCCGAGCACGCCGTCCGATTCGAGTGCGTGCCGACGAGCGATCTGGAGCGAAGCGTCCGCCTGAACTGCTTGCAAGAGACCAGAATGACGCCGTGGCCCCGCCGCGCGCGTGACAAGGAAGACAATGGACCAGCGAGTCCCGATGACCCAGCGTGGCTTTGACGCACTCAAGGCAGAACTCCAGCGCTTGAAGAGCGTGGATCGCCCGGCCAACGTGAAGGATATCGAGGAGGCCATCGCCCACGGTGACCTCTCCGAGAACGCCGAGTACCACGCCGCCAAGGAGAAGCAGGCCCATATCGCCGGCCGCATGGCCATGCTCGACGACAGGATTGCCCGAGCCCAGGTCATCGAGACCACGGGGCAGTCCCCCGACAAGGTCCGCTTCGGAGCGACCGTGCTCCTTTCGGACATCGAGACCGAGGACGAGGTCAGCTACACGATCGTTGGCGAGGACGAAGCGGACGCGAAACTCGGCCGGATTTCGGTCACTTCCCCCGTCGCCCAGGCCATCATGAGCAAGGAAGTCGGCGACGACGTCAGCGTGAAGGTGCCCAAGGGAGTTCGGGAGTTCGAAGTCCTCGAAATTCGCTTCGACGAGCTCTGATCGACGAGTCGAATCGGTTTTGCCGCCGATCGAGGGGCAAACTGCCGGTTCCTGAGCGTTGCGATCGGGCCCTCCTCGCCTAAACTCGCGCATCCCGAGCCATCGTTCCCCGGTAGCTCAGCTGGTAGAGCAGGCGGCTGTTAACCG
>JAPYTP010000151.1 GCA_029941885.1 Myxococcota bacterium | reverse complement strand
TGCCGCGATGGTGACGGAGGGCGGCGTGTAGTCAGCATTCTCGCTCGCTGCTGAATGGACATAGAGGTACGCCGCGATCGATCCGAAGATCGCGCACAGCAAACCGATGACCGACAGATAGGCGCGCACATTTTCTCCTTTTGTTGCCCGCACATCTGGAACGCGATCGCGCCTTCGTCGAGCAGGTGTTGGCGAATGGGGAAGATGCCCGACCGACGGAAACATAGCCGACACCGTCTGCGCGATCTCGTTTCGAGTAGGGGAGGGAGGGTCGGATGGGATCCGCGCTCGCCGTTAAGTCGAGAGTGCTCGACGCCACTTCGAGTTCCCAACCCGTTCTGGGCGGCTCATGGGCTTGCCTAGGTCGCTGGTCCGGGGCCTCTCCTCGGCTCTCTCGGGGAGTGTTAAACGAGCATCGGGCACTCCGAACTGACGCTCGGAGGACGGTTCCTTGGCTGCGCGATTGATCGGCCGTTTCATTTTCGTACCCTCTGATCGGATCCCACGATGGCCGACGCTCAGCAGATCAAAGGTTGTTGCCCGCTCGATTGCCAAGACACCTGCGCCTGGTCGGCTCGGGTCGAAGGCGGTCGTGTGGTTCGAATCGAGGGAGCCAAGGATCATCCGTTCACCCGAGGCGTGCTCTGCGCGAAAGTGCGTGACTTCGAGGCACGGACCTATTCGCTGGACCGACTCCTGCATCCGCTTAGGCGAGTGGGCCCGAAGGGCAGTGGCCGCTTCGAACGAATCGGCTGGAAAGATGCCGTCGATCTCATCGCCGACCGGTTCTTGGAGATCATCGCGGCCGAGGGCGCGGAGGCCCTGCTTCCCTTCCATTATCTGGGGTCGATGGGCGTTGCGCAGCGGCAGGCGTTGATGCGCCTGTTTCATGCGCTGGGTGCCAGTCGGCTCGGCGGCAGCATCTGTGGTGCCGCAATCGATGCATTGGCGGTCGAAGGCCATCCCTGGGCCCACGTGTGTCCAAGAATCCGGCTAGCCGAGGGCGGGTAGCGGCTCTCCCGCGAAATAGCGTCTCGGGTTCTGGACGAGGACGTGGTCGATGTGCTCGTCGGTGGCCCCACCGGCCTTGAGCATCGGGACGATATCCTGGCAGAAGCGGCTCGGACGCCAGGTTGCATTGGGTGGGAAGGGTCTGCCGAGCCAGCACCAGACCGTGTCGTGGGCCACCAGTAGTCGCGTACTCGCGCCACGCTCGATGAGCTTGAGCATCGACTCGACGCGATTCTGGTCCGAGTTGACCGCCTCGAGTCCGAAGCGGTCGAAGCCCACGTAGGTTCCGCCCTCGACCAGGCGCCAGTGGTAGTCATGGTCGTTGGTCCCACAGCTGTGACCCACCATGGCGCGATTCGCGGGCAGATTGCCCTCTGCGAACATCGCCTGCTGATCCTCCCCGAGCACGCCGTCGTCGGTGTGCGTGATGATGGGGACGTCGGTTTCCAGGGCGGCGAGGGTGGCGGCGGCGAAGACCTGGCGCTCATAGTCCGTGACCGCGCCGCTGCCGGTGGCGACCTTGATGATGCCGGGCCTTACGCCGGAGGCGCCCACCCCGGCGGTGAGTTCCGTGATGAAGGCCTCCGCCATTTCCTGTACGACGTCCCCTCCGGTCATACCGCGCATCTTCCAATAGGCGTTCAGTCCGAAATATTCGTTGTAGAGTCCCGCGGCGGCGACGATCGGAAAGCCGGTCGCCTGGGAGACCTCAGCAGAGAACTCGATGTCGCGGGCGAGATCCGAAGGGCAGGGATCGACCATGGAGCGAATTCCCGCGTCCTGCATCTCCGCGATCTTGTCCTTCGCGATCTGCATCATGTCGTGGCGCTTCCAGCGCGGAGCGTTGGGATCTGTGTCCCAGCCGGGCATTCCGGTCACCACGTGCTCGTGGATCAGCGTCGCGCCGAGAAGGTCGATGGAGAGGGGGCCGGTCACGGTCTCTACGGTTGCGGGCATCGGAGGTCTCCAATCGGGGAATTCGGGCCGGCTGGTGCCCGAGCGCGGGCGGGGCTCACCTGGCCCGAGAATACTCGAGGATAGCGGGTGGTTGAAAGGGGGGGGCCCTGGCGGATAGTGTTTGGGGAGCGCGCCAGTCCTGCGCACAGAGGGATCCAATGAGCGAAGACTCCGGGCCCAGTCGAATCATTTCAGCCGATTGCCATATCAACGAACCGCCGCACGTCTACGATGCGCTGCCGTCCAGGTTGAAGGATCGGGCACCGAAGATGCTGCGAGGTGCCGATGGAGGCGATGGCTGGAGCTTCGACGGCGGCCCCCCCAAACGAACTTTCGGGATCGAGTCGACGGCGGGGCGAGCGGGGCCGGACAAGAAGATGTCCGGGTTACGCTTCGATGAAATCCTGCCGGGCAACTACGAGGGCAAGGCGCATGTCGAGGACATGCGAAAGGATGGCATCGACGTCTCCGTCGTGTTCCCAGCCTACTCGATCCAGACCTACGTGATGGAGGACCGCGAACTCGGAGTTGCGTGCATGCGTTCCTACAACGATTGGATCCTCGGTGAGTTCCAGGGAGCGGCGCCGAAAAATCTGGTCGGGCTTCCGCTCATCCCCGTCGACGACGGCATGGAGATCTGCCTGGCGGAGTTCGATCGCTCGCTCCAGTCGGGGGCGAAGGCGGTCTTCATTCCAGGGCTACCGGTGCGACCCTATCACGATCGCTACTACGATCCCCTCTTTGCACGGGCGGCGGAAGCGAATATCCCCTTGAACTTTCATCGCACCTTCGGCGGGCGGGGCCAGGAAGCGGATTGGGACGGTATCGCGGACCTGAAGGTTTCTGCGGGCGGTACGGTCTGGCGTTTCTTCGCCGCCGTTCGCCCTTTCACCTACCTGATCTATAGCGGCGTCTTCGACCGACATCCGAACTTGAAGATCGTGGCGGCCGAGGTCAATTTCGGTTGGCTGCCGTTCTGGATTCAGACGATGGAGCAGAATTTCGACGTCCGGACGGAACTCCACGACGCCACGTTGGAGACGACGCACCGGCCCGTTGAGTACATGGGGAAGAATCTCTTCGTCACGGTTCTGGACGATGCCGTCGGTTTCGAGCAGATCGCGGCACATCCCTGGCTCGCGGATTGTGCGATGTGGTCCTCGGATTATCCGCACAGCGTGACGATCTGGCCCGATTCCGCAAAGGCGCTCGAGACCCTGGGCCAGGACGTGGATCACCGGGCGATGGCAAAAATCGCGCATGGAAACGCCTCTCGCGTATTCGGAGTCTGATTCGATCGTTCGAGATTTCGGGGTCGGCGACACGAGGCAACCAGAGCCTCTCGACCTCGATGCCCGGACCGACTTCGAGGTGGCCGCCGCAGATTAGAGCGTGGGGCACTCGACCGCGAAGACCGTCCCGGAGAGAACCGAAGCAATGTCAGTGCGCCTCCGGTCTTTGGGTGCGGCGTGCCGGGAACACGGCCGCGTCGAGCGACGCGACGATGTAGTAGCAGGTCGTACGGCGACCGGAGAGTGGGAACCGGGAGCGCCCTCGCGCCGCACCCTTCGAAAGCCGGGCTCGCGTTTCAGTCGCTGTCCGATCGGTTCGTGGTTCGGCCCGAATCACGGAGCTGCGCGACATGGGCGAGATGGCTGAGCGCTCCGCCGTCCACCCGAAGAATCTGCCCCGTGACGAAGGACGATTCGTCGGACGCGAGAAAAAGGACGAGATTTGCGACGTCCTGGGGCCGTCCGAGTTCCGGTGTCAGGCATTGTGATCGCAACATTTCCACGACCTCGGGCGGGACGACCGAGGCCAGGGACGGGGACTCGATATGGGCCGGCGAGACCGCGTTGCAGCGGATCCCCTGCTTGCCGAACGCGGTGGCGACCGACAACGTGAGGGTGTTCAGGCCTCCCTTCGCGGTGGAGTAGGCGGTGAGGGTGAGATCGCCGGCGAGGGCGGAGTTCGAGGTGGTGTTGATGATCGAACCGCCGCCGCTCTCGATCATGCGTGGAATCGCGTGCTTGCATCCGAGCATGGGCCCACGCAGATCGATCCGCAGGGTCTCGTCCCAGACGGCGATGTCGAGGTCGAGCAGGCTTCCGTCGCGCCGCTGATGTTCGGGGTGGGTGATGGCTGCGTTGTTGTGGAGCACATGCAGTGACCCGTACGCGTCCATCGTAGCCTCGACCATCGAGACGATCTCTCTCTCCTCGCCCACATCTACGCGGACTGCGATCGCTTGCCCACCCTCGGCGACGATCGCGTCTGCAACGACTCGGCCGCCCTCGACGTCGATGTCGGCGATGACGACTCGAGCGCCCTCTCGCGCGAGGGTCTCGGCGGTAACACGTCCGATCCCCGACGCCGCGCCGGTCACGATCGCCACTTTTTCACAGACGCGCCCGGTCACTAGAGTGCCAACAACTTCGCGCTGTTCTCGCGAGAGACCTGTCGCGTTTCCGCGTCGTCGAGTCCATGACCGTCGAGAAATCTGCGAGGTTCGGCAATTCCCTCGGGATGGGGATAGTCGGAGCCGAGCAAAACCCGATCCGCGCCGAGCAGGTCGACCAATCCGCGAATATCGTCGTCGTCGAAGGGCGCGACGGAAATATGTCGTCGGAAGATCTCACTCGGGCGATCTTCGATCCGCCCTCCGATCCACTCGCCGGCGGCTCCCGTGTTTTCGGCCTTGTCCATGACCCGGAGCAGATAGGCCACCCAGGCCGATCCGTTCTCGACACTGATCGCCTGCAAGCCTGGAAATCGACCGAAGACATTGTGGAGCACCAGGGCGGCGAGTGTGTCCATGATCGGCCTCTCCCAGAGGACGGCGCGCTGAAAGGCCGATTGCCGGTTGGCCGCCGGTCGGGGAGGCTCGCCGAAGGCGGTGGAGAAGAGGTCGCAGTAGCCCGCCTCCGCCCCGTGAAAGGCGACCGGTACGCCGGCCTCCTCGAGGCGGGCCCAGAAGGGGTCGAATTCCGGGTGTCCAATCGTCCTGCCGCGAACGGTCGTGAAGAGCACATGTACGACGCGCGCACCTCGCTCGAGCACGGAGTCGAGTTCCCGGACCGCTGATTCGAGATCGATCAGGGTCATCGTGGGGACGGAAAAAATTCTTCGCTGGTAGTCGAATCCCCATGTCTCGTCGAGCCATCGGTTGAATGATCGCAGGTTCGCGACGCAGGCCTCGGGATCATCCCGCAACTGCCACTCCACACCGAGCCCGAGGCTCGGCCACATGACGACCGCGGCGATCTCCCGCTCGTCCATCCATCGGATACGCTCGTCCCGGTCGCAAAAGCGGGGCACTTCCTTGGGGCAAAGAAGATCTTCGTCTTCCAGGGCCCGGTATCGGAGATCCTTGGCTGCGGCGTGAACGCCTGGACGTCCCATGAGATCCGCCGGTGTCGCTCCGAGATAGTAGGCGGGATCCTTTCCGATATGGGGGACGCCCACACCGCCGCTCTCGCGCACGATTCGCACCGAACGGTCGGCATACTCGGGCTCGAGATGTCGGGTGAAACAATCGTCGGGCTCATAGTAGTGGTTGTCGGCGTCGACGATTGCGTAGGGATATTTCACGAATCCTCCCGCTCGGCCCGTGCACGGATCGCGGTGAACCGTTCGAGAAGAGATAGCTGTAACGGACGCGCTGTCGGAGGGCAAGGCGAGGGTGCCCGGAAGAAACGGGTCGAGCACAGGCACCAGGATGACATTCGTTCAATGGGACAGCCTCCGGATATTGCGGGATGAGGCCCGCAGGTCTTCTGGGCTCGCAGCACCGTGAGTGGACATTTCTTCTATTCGGAGGCGCGTCCGATCGCGCAGTCCATACTGAGCGCGTCCTGCTGTCCATCGTAGTAGTCCCGGCGGATTCCCGTCGCCCTGAACCCGAGGCCTTCGTAGAAAGCGCGAGCCCCTCCGTTGTCGGCGCGCAACTCGAGTTGAATTCCGGTGATTCCGCCCCGACGGGCGATCTTCTCGAGCCAGTGAAACAGCGTCTCGCCCGCGCCGCTCCGACGATAGGCCGGCTCGACCGCGAGCAGCACGAGATGAGCCCGGCGCACATCGAATTGGAACTCCATGACTGCAAAGGCGACGACGATTTCGCCATCGCGGGCGACCACCACTTCGGTCTCGGGATTGCGGATCTGGTTTGCGACCTGTTCACGTCGGTAGCGCCAGGTGAGTCCGTGTTCGATCCATCGCCTCGACATCCCGGCGATCCGAGCGGCTTCGGGCAGGCGCGCGCGTCCTAATTCGAGGTTTTCCAGTTTGGCCATGACCTCGGTAGTATAGGCTCGGTAAGGGATGGGGAGCCGAGGGAAGCGGCGCGCACGGGATGCCCCGCGGCACCGAAGTTTTTCTCCTATCCTCGGGGAGGTCCCTGCGGCCAGACTTTCAGTCGATCGATATCGCGAGCGACGTCATTCCGTCCCCCTCGGATGCGGACGTCGCGGTGAATGAGGGTGTCCAATGAGCGAGCGAAAATTCAATCAGGTAGGAACACGTCCCATCCGTCACGACGGATTCGAGAAGGTCACCGGGCGTGCGAAATTCGGAGCGGATTTCAGCCTGCCTCGGATGCTCCAGGCCGCGGTTCTCCGCAGTCCTCATGCCCACGCGAAGATCGTGTCGATCGACACGAGTCCGGCTTTCGAGGTCGATGGCGTCAAGGCGGTCGTAACGGGAGGGGACTTCCCGACCGTGACCCGCGAGGGGGATCGTCCGCTCTACAATGACAGCCCCGATCTCGCCGCCAATATCATCGCCCGCGATAAAGTGCTCTATCACGGTCACGTCGTGGCCGCGGTCGCCGCCACGACCCTCGAAGCGGCGCGGCGCGGAGCCGAAAAGATTCGGATCGAATACGAGGTCCTCGCTCCGGTGCTCGACATCGAGAGCGCGATGGCGCCGGGTGCGCCGATCCTGCACGATGACCTCGTCTGCCAGGGACCGGCTCCAATTCCCAGCGGTCCAACCAATGTCGCGCGGCGCACGGTCTTCTCGGGAGGAGACGTCGAGAAGGGATTTGCGGATTCCGATCTGGTGGTCGAACGCGAGTTCACGACGCAGATGGTTCACCAGGGCTATATCGAGCCCCACGCGGCGGTCGCCGACGCACTATCGGACGGCAAGATCTCGATCTGGTGTAGCACCCAGGGGCCCTTCGCTGTGCGCGAAGCGACCGCGATCGTGCTCGGGATCGAGGTCTCGAAGATCAAGGTGACCCCGAGCGAGATCGGCGGTGGCTTTGGGGGCAAGATCCCGATCTATCTGGAACCGCTCGCCGCCCTGCTGGCGAGCCGAGCCGGACGGCCCGTGAAGCTGGTGATGACGAGAGAAGAGGTCTTTCGCGCAACCGGACCCACCTCCGCCGCCCGCGTACGGGTCAAGATGGGCGCGCGCAAGAATGGCGGACTCGTCGCCGCCGAGGTCGAGATGCATTTCGAGGCCGGCGCATTCCCGGGTTCGCCCGTGGGCTCGGCCTGTATGTGCGCGCTCGCCTCCTATCGCCTCGACCACTACCTGATCGACGGCTACGACATCGTCACCACCAAGCCCAGGGTGGCGGCCTATCGTGCGCCGGGGTCGCCGATCGCGAATTTCGGCGTCGAGCAGGTCGTGGATGAGGTCGCCCAACGCCTCGGCATGGATCCGATCGAGCTGCGCCTGATGAATGCGGTCCAGGAGAACGACGTCGCCCCCTATGGACCGAAATTTCAGGCGATTGGTTTTCGAGAGACGCTCGAAGAGGCGCGCAATCACCCGAACTACAGCGCTGCTCTCGGGCCCAACCAGGGCCGCGGCGTCGCCTCGGGCTTCTGGTTCAACGGCGGCATGCAGTCGAGTGCCACGGTCCAGGTGAACGAGGATGGGACGGCGGTCGTCGCGACCGGCAATCCGGATATCGGCGGATCACGCGCTTCCCAGGCCATCATGGTGGCCGAGGAACTCGGGATCCGAGCCGAGCAGGTCATGCCTCACGTCGGCGATACCGAGAGTGTCGGCTACACCGACGTCACGGGAGGCAGCCGAACGACCTATGCGACGGGCATGGCGATCATTCAGGCCTCGCAGGACATCGTTCGGCAGCTGCGTGAGCGGGCCGCGAAGATCTGGAACGTCGAACTCGACGACGTCGCATGGGAGGACGGGCGAGCGGTTGCCACGAACGGGGACGCGAAAACCGTGGAACCGCTCAGTATCGCCGCGATCGCTAAGCAGATGCCCGCAACCGGTGGGCCGATCATCGCCCACGGGGCACTCAACGCGCCCACCGCTGGCCCCGGCTTCGCGACCCATCTGTGTGATGTCGAGGTCGATCCCGAAACCGGCAAGGTCACGGTGCTTCGCTACACGACCGTCCAGGACGCAGGCAAGGCGGTTCACCCAACCTACGTGGAGGGTCAGATGCAGGGTGGCGCGGCCCAGGGCATCGGTTGGGCACTCAACGAGGAGTACATCTTCGACGAATCGGGCGTGCTCGAGAACGCCGGTTTCCTCGACTATCGCATCCCGGTCGCCTCGGACCTCCCCATGATCGACACCGTCATCGTCGAGGTGCCCAACCCCCTGCACCCCTACGGCGTGCGGGGAGTCGGCGAGACGCCCATTGTGCCGCCGCTTGCCTGTGTGGCGAACGCCGTCGCCGCTGCGACGGGAAAGCGCTTCGTGGATCTGCCGCTCTCGCCGCCTCGAATTCTCGCCGTCATCGACGGGGACTGACGCCGCGCCCGGACAGCGCGGGCGGTCGAGAAGAGGCACCCGCGGCGCGTCACTCAGGGTTCGAAGACGAGCATGCTCCGGGCCACCGTCCCGGCCTTCATCGCCTCGAAGGCGTCCATGACCCGCTCGAGGGGAAGCGTGGCGGAGATCATCTCGTCCAGCTTGAGCATGCCGTTCAGGTAGAAGTCGACATAGCGCGGCACTTCGACGTAGAAACTTCCGCCGCCCATGAGAGAGCTCTGAAAACGCTTGCCCGAGATGAAGTCCGCGGCGGTCATTTCGAGCGTTGCGTCCGAGGGCATCACGCCGACGACCGTCGCGGTGCCCGATCGCCGGGTCATATCGAACATCTGTCGAACGGTTTTCGCGAGCCCGATGAATTCGAAAGCGAAATCGACCCCGCCCTCCGTCATGTCCACGATCGCCTCGACCGGGTCGACCCGACTCGCGTCGACGGCATCCGTGGCGCCGAAATACATCGCGAGATCGAGCTTGTCGGGCACGAGGTCAACGGCGAAGATGCGCCGTGCCCCCGCGATGCGGGCGCCCTGGATGGCCGATAATCCGACACCGCCCACTCCGACCACGGCGACCGTCGAACCCGGGGTGACCGCGGCGGTATTGAATACCGCTCCCATCCCCGTGAGCACGCCACAGCCGAGCAGCGCGGCCTTGTCCAGCGGCATCTCCGGACGGATCTTCACGGCGCCCCGTTCGGGGACCAATAACTGTTCGGCGAAGGAGCTGACGTCGAAAAACTGGCCGATCGCTTCGCTCCCCACGCTGAGGCGCGGATGGGTTTCCTTGTCGCGAGGCGACTCATCATTCGTGCAGCCGTAGGCCCGTCCGGTGAGACACCACTCGCAATGTCCGCAGAAGACCGAGCAGCAGGTTACGACGGGATCGCCCGGTTTCAGGGAGTGGACGTTCTCACCGACCGCCTCGACGGTTCCCGAAGACTCGTGACCCGGTACCAGCGGTAGGGCGATCGGCAGGTCGCCGGTGAGAACGTGAAGGTCGCTATGGCAGACGCCGGCGGCGGCGGTTCGGATCAGGACCTCACCCGGTCCGGGTTGATCGATCGAGATCTCCTCGATCTCGACACGTCCGGGAACCTCGCGCAGTACAGCGGCTCGCATCGCTCTCTCCTCCTCGGTTCGCACCTGGAAGCGGATCGTGGTTACGACGTTAGCGGACACACGTATCCATGCCCCACCGAGGTCCGGGGCCGACTAGAATCGGGGCTCCACAGACGGGGTCCAGTGATGTTGCTAGAGGGAAAAGTCGCGATCGTGTCGGGAATCGGCGGCGGGCTCAGTCGTTCGATCGCCTTCGGGCTCGCGGAGCACGGGGCGAAGGTCGTGCTCACGGGAATCGATGATGCGGTGGGGGAGGAGATCGCGAAGGAGATGACCGCCGCCGGCCACGACAGCCGCTATCTGCACGCCGACGTGACCGACGTCGACCAGTGCGGGAGCGCCGCGCTTCGAGTCCACGAAGAACTCGGGCGGATCGATACACTGGTGAATGTCGCCTACCTGTACCGGCCCCGTGCCGCGACCCTGGACGCCGATCTCGACGACTGGCGGGACATGATGGAGGTCATCTTCTACGGATCGGTCAACATGTCTCGTGCGGTGGCACCCTATATGCGGGAGCAGGGGGAGGGCCGCATCGTGATGATCAATACCACGGGCACCCTCCTGGTGCGTGAGAACAGTGGCGGCTATGCGACGGCCAAGGGCGCTCTCGCCACCCTGACCCGCGTGCTTGCGAAGGAACTCGGGCGCTTCGGCATTCGTGTGAACGCAATCCACCCGAGCTACATCTACAGCGACAATCTGAAGGAAGACTTCGCTCGCCGGGCCAGGGAGCGTGGCGTCGATCCCCAGGTGCTCCACGACGAGGCCGCCGCGGAAACGGCCCTGGGCTATCTGCCCGAACCCGATGAAATCTCTGGTTCGGTGGTCTTCCTGGCGTCTGATCTCTCGCGTCCGGTGACCGGCCAGCATTTCGCTGTGTGTGCGGGGCGGAGCGCCTGAGAAGGGCTCGGCCGGAACTCGCCGATGAACGCGTGCTCGACGCGAGTGCGTTCGAGCTACAGTCGATTTTCAAACCAAGGAGATGACCTATGGAGACCGAAGCCAGCCGCGCGCTCGTGCTCGACTACCTCGCCGCACAGGCTGCGGGGGACGGCTCGAAGATCGCCGCTCTGCTCGACGAGAACGTCTGCTGGACGCCGCCAATCTCTGCAGGTCTCGGTGCGCCCAAGGGCCAACGGGAAGTCCTGCAGACCATGGCCGAGGCGGGCGAGAAATTCTTCGACCTAAAGACCATGAAGATCGACGTCCGATGGATCGTGGCCGACGGCGACAAAGTAGTCGTTCGCCAGCACGCGACTTCGAAGGCCGCCAATGGCCGGGACTACGAGAACGAATACGTCTGGGTCTATATTTGCCGCGACGGCAAGATCGTCGAAATCGAGGAACACACCGACTCGCAGCGCTTCAGTGAGATCGTCCTGTCCTAGGGAGTTTTCGTGCCCTCGTTCTCGGCCCGATCGTCCGCCAGGGCGTCGTCGAGCCCCTGCGAGGTTCGGGGGTCGAAATAGTGGTCGACGGAATGTCCGATTTCGAGCTCTCGATCGGCCAGGGTCGGTTCGCGTGCGATCGTGAGCGCCTTTACCCGCGCGAGGGAATCACCGAGTCGGCGTGCCGAAATCTTCTCGGCCAGTGCGAGCACCGAGTCCTGGAAGCCCGCGGCGGGATAGACCTGCTGAACCAGGCCGACCTCGAACGCCCGCTGCGCCGTGAGGAGCTCGCCCGTGAAGAGCAGCCAGCGTGTCATGCGCGTGCCGACCGCCTCACGCAGCGTCTGTGAGGCTCCACCGCCGCCGACACCTCCTGGATGTGCGTCGCCCAGGCTCGCCTCGCTCGAGGCGACGATCAGGTCACAAGCCAGGGCGAGTTCGATTCCTCCCATCGAAGCGACTCCGTTGACTGCGGCGATAATGGGGCGGGGAACGGATTGCATCAACACGTGCAGGTCACGTACACGGGTGAGGAAAGCGCGGTACGCGCTGCGGCTCCCGAAATATTTCTCGCCGATTTCGTCGCCGTCCGCACTCCGCGAGAACGCACTCCCCTTGCCCGTCAGAATGACGGCGCCCACGGAGTCGTCCAGAGCGATCTCGCGAAACGCGCGGGTCAGTCCCTCGTAGATCGCGTCGTTCAGACAATTCTCCTGCTCGGGTCGATTGAGCCAGATTCGCTCGATGGGACCGAGTCGTTCTCGAATCAACACGTCGTGCATGGCGCTCTCCCTGTTCTCCAGGCTTCACAATGTAGCCACGCGTCGGCCCGACTCACTACACTGCGAATCGTGAAAGATCGGTTGCCGCGTTCAAGAGCACGCGCGGCCCGAATGCTTCCACGGAAATGAGGTCGAGGATGGACTACGACGAGTTTTCCATGTTCCGGGAAAATGCCGAGGAAGCGGGCCTCGAATGGCGCGGAAATCCGATCGTCGCACGCCGGGAGATCTCGATCGCTGATGATCAGCGGGTCAGCGCCCTGGTGTGGGGAGCAGGGGAAGCCGAGGTGGTGCTCGTTCACGGTGGGGCTCAGAACGCTCACACCTGGGACACCGTCGCCCTGGCGCTCGATCGTCCGCTGGTCGCGATCGATATGCCGGGGCATGGGCACTCGAGTTGGCGTGACGACCGGACCTACGGGCCCCTGCAGATCGCGGAGGCTCTTGACGTCGCCATCGAACGCCTGGCGCCGCGGGCTCGGCTGGTCGTTGGAATGTCCATGGGGGGCCTCAGCTCATTGGTTCTCGCCTCGCGTCACCCCGAGCGCGTCGAGCGCCTGCTGCTGGTGGATGTAACGCCGGGAGTGGATCGCACCAAGGCCAAGGCGATCATCGACTTCGTGCGGGGCCCGGAGTTCTTCGACAGTTTCGACGCCATTCTGGAGCGTACCCTCGAACATAACCCGACCCGGACCCGAAGCTCCCTGCGCCGTGGCGTGTTGCACAACGCCAGGGCCCTTCCGGATGGTCGCTGGACCTGGCGCTACGATCGACGACTTTCCCTGGAACCCCCGTCGTCGAAAGTCGACCGCCTCGGAGGGGGTAGGGAGAAGGTCTCGGAATCCGATGCAGATGTCTATTTTTCGACCCTCTGGGACCATGTTGATCGGGTGAAGGCTCCCACCCTGTTATGTCGTGGCGAGCGATCGCCGGTGGTAAGCGAAGAGGACGTGGCGGAGATGCGGCGCCGACTTCCGGGGCTGGAGCTCGAGGATGTCGCCGAAGCCGGTCACAGTGTTCAGGGCGATCGCCCCCTGGAGTTGGCGCGGATCATCACGCGGTTTGGACAGCTCGGGGAGAGTTGATCCACTCGGGTTCGAGTCACCGCCTCGGGGCGGTCGGAACGATCAACCGCTCGCCCTTCGAGCAGGTGGGCAATCTCCATCAACTGATGCACGACAACGAGCATCC
>JAPYTP010000150.1:3955-13527 GCA_029941885.1 Myxococcota bacterium | reverse complement strand
AACGATTTCCTTCGAGGCGTACTCGGAAAGGGTCCGCGTGGGGCGAGCGTCGGCATTCGGGTCGCTTTCTGGATTCGTCATGGGGCGAAGAGACTAGTCGACCGCGCCAGCCGCTCAAAATCGCAGCCAACTCGCAAATAGGCCCGCATCTGCCTGAAATCGCGTATGATTTGGATATCATGCCGGCCGATACGACACCCGAGTCCAGCAGCCTCTTCGGCGCCGCCGAGCGCATCTTCGCCGATTGGATCGTCGCCCCGATCAACGACGTGATCTTCTTCGACCTCGCCTTCTGGGACAACGGGAGCGGGGACGCTGTCCAAATCCCGATCGTCGTGGCCTGGCTGGTGCTGGGTGCGCTGTTCTTCACGTTCCGCTTCCAGTTCGTGAACTTTCGTGGTTTCCGACACGGAATCGATTGCGTACGGGGAAAATACTCGTCCCCCGACGACGTGGGAGAGATCAGCCATTTCCAGGCCCTGTCCGCGGCCCTCTCCGCCACGGTCGGCCTGGGCAATATCGCCGGCGTGGCCTTTGCGGTCGGCATCGGCGGTCCCGGCGCGGTCTTCTGGATGATCGTCGGCGGCTTGATCGGGATGAGTTCGAAATTCGCCGAGTGCTCACTCGCCCAGCGGTACCGAACGATCGACGAAGACGGGCACGTCACGGGTGGGCCGATGGTCTACTTAAAAGTCGGACTCGCTGAACGTGGGCTCGGTGGCCTCGGTCGAGTCCTCTCGGTCGTCTTTGCGGTCATGTGCATCGGAGCCAGCTTTGGCGGCGGCAACATGTTCCAGGCGAATCAGAGCTTCGCGATTGTCCAGCAAGAAGTTCCAGCACTCGCGTCAGGCTTCGGTCAGATCAGTTTTGGCCTCGTCCTCGTCGTGCTGGTCGGCCTGGTCATCATCGGCGGCATCCGTCGCATCGGCGAAGTCGCTTCGATCCTCGTTCCCGGAATGTGTCTGATCTACATGGTCTGCGGAGTATCCATCGTCTTGAGCCACGCAAGCGCGGTTCCCGCAGCTCTCGGCTTGATCGTAAGCGACGCGTTCAGCCTCGACGCCGGAGTCGGTGGCCTCGTGGGTACCCTCATTCAAGGCTTCCGTCGCGCCGCCTTCTCGAACGAAGCCGGCGTCGGATCCGCCGCAATCGCTCACTCGGCGGCGCGGACCGATGAGCCGATCCGTGAGGGAATGGTCGCGCTGCTCGAGCCCTTCATCGACACCGTGGTGGTCTGCACGACGACGGCGCTCGTGATCGTCGTGACCGGGGCGTGGAACGATCCCACGGCCGGGAGTGGGATCACGATGACCGCGTCCGCATTCGGAACGGTCTTTCCCTGGTTCCCCAAGGTCCTGACCGTGGTGGCCGTGCTCTTCGCCTTCAGCACCATGATCTCCTGGAGCTACTACGGAGAGCGCTCCTGGAAATACCTCTTCGGCGAGGGTTCGATCCTCGTCTATCAACTGATCTTTCTGGCCTTCACGTTCGGCGGGGTGGTCTTCCAGAACGCGAGTGTCGTGCTCGACTTCGGCGATCTGATGATTCTCGGGATGGCCTTCCCGAATATCGCCGGCGTCATCCTGCTCGCACCGGTCGTCAAGGCGGATCTGGACCGCTATCTCGACCGACTCAAGGCGGGCGAGTTCGCGACCTACTGAACGGTCACCGATGTCCGGCCGCCTCCCTGCCAGACATCGGCCGGAAAAAGCGGCAGTCGATCACGTACGTCGGGTCAGGGTTGAATCTCGGCGACCGGCTGAGGGTCCGCTTCCTTGACGCTGATCACCGCCTGCTTGGAAAACTTCACGCGCCCCGACTTGCCGAGCGCACCGCCTAGCGGTTGCGGCCCAAACTCCGGATGCATCTGTGTCGAGAGAGCTGTGCCCGTCTCGGTTCCATAGAAGTAGGCACCCACCAGCGGATAGTCCCCCACTTCTCTAGGGGCCTTGAGCGTGAAGATGATCTTCGCGCGAGACCATTTGTCGATATCCGCGTTCGAGATCACGCCTTCCACGTTCACGAATGTGATGCTGCGACCTTCGCGTTCGGGGAGGCGTTCAATCCAGGCGGATTGGGGCCCCGTGGAACCGATGACCGTCGGCGCCCCGACCACTTCCCACCCGAGCGCGGACGCCGGGCGGGCAAAGAAGCGATGAGGGCGATCGACGAGACCGACGCCGACGGAGGGTCCCGCCCCGCCGGTCACCTTGACCGTCACCTGAAAGGTCGAGCCGGGTACCACCGAGGGCGGAAATTCGAGGGTGATGGTCGAATTCCTGTCGACCGCCGAAAGCAACTCCACGAGCTTCACCCGATTGGCCTCGGACAATGCTGCGTACGGTCCGGTCCCGGCGCGGATGGCGCCAAAATGTTTATTGCGCGCGAGTTCGGCAGTCGCGCGATCGCCAAATCCGTAGAGGTCCTCCACGCTGGTCGACGAGTGGCATGCCGCACAATACGGAGCGACATCCGTCTGGAAGTCCGGTGTCCCCCCCGGATAGGCGGCAGCGTCCCCCGCGATCGATGCGGAACCCAATGCTACGACTCCAATTCCGATCGCCAACCGGCGAACCCATATTCCCTGCATTTCCATTTGTGTTCCTCCGCTCTTCTCTCGCGGGCGGCCGGCGACGGGCAGCGATCCTGTCGTGGCTGGATCGAGTGGCTTCTCTTCGTCCAGACGGCGCGGAGAACTGAATGCAAGATCCCGCGCCCGCGAAGAAGATCGCCGCTACCCGTGCTGCTAGCGTACGACCGTCACCGAATCGCGAGGAGCGGATCATGGAGCTGGGCAAGATCGGAATCTGGACGTGGCTCGACCACCTGAGCGCAAACGAGGCGGCAGAACTCGCGCAACGTGCTGAGGGCTGGGGCTACAGCGCGATGTGGATTCCCGAGGCCGTCGGCCGCGACCCCTTTTCCCTGATCGGATTCCTGGCCGCTCGAACCGAGCGCATGATCTACGCCAGTGGGATCGCCAACATCTACGCTCGCGACCCGATGGCGACGAAGGCGATCTGGAAGACGCTGTCCGAACTGGCGCCGAACCGCTTCATCCTGGGACTCGGCGTTTCCCATCAGCATCTCGTCTCGGGTCAGCGAGGTCACGACTACACGAAGCCACTCTCCACGATGCGCGACTATCTCGAAGCGATCGATCAGGCGCTCTACCTGGGCAAGGTCCCTGAGGTCGACGCGCCCATCGTGCTCGGCGCGCTTCGGGACAAGATGCTCGGACTCTCTGCCACTGCCGCACAGGGCGCACACCCCTATCTCGTCCCGCCGGCGCATACGAAGCGGGCCCGCGACGTGATGGGGCCTGACGCCCTACTCTGCCCGGAGCAGATGGTGCTCGCCGAGACCGATGCAACCCGGGCTCGGGAGATCGCGCGCAACGCTCTCAAGATGTACATCCGACTGCCCAACTACCAGAACAACCTGAAACAGTTCGGGTGGAGTGAGGCCGACTTCGAGGACGGTGGATCGGACCGGTTGGTCGATGCGATGGTCTACTGGGGCGAGCCCGACGACATCGCGGCCCGCCTCCAGGATCACCTCGATGCCGGTGCGAACCACGTCTGTATCCAGACCTTCCGTGCCGACGGCGGGGTCGGCCCAGACGAGGATCTGCTCGAGACCCTGGCGCCCCTGCTCGTCTGATCGACAACCGGCCTTCGCCGCCAAAAGCCATAGGAATCGAATCGATGTCCGTCCTTTTCTCGCCCATCCAGCTTGGCCGATTGGAACTGCGCAACCGAATCGTCATGGCGCCCATGACCCGCTCTCGAGCGGGCGGAGCAGATGAGCCGACAGACCTGATGGTCGAATACTACCAGCAGAGGGCGAGCGCCGGTCTGATCGTGACCGAGGGGATCTTCCCGAGCGCGGACGGCAAGGGCTACTGCCGGACGCCTGGGCTCGTCACCCCCGCGCAGGTCGAGGGCTGGCGAAAGGTCACCGACGCGGTCCACGCAGTCGGTGGCACGATCGTGGCCCAAATCATGCACTGCGGGCGCATCACTCACGCCGACAACAAGGACCCCGGCTCCGAAACCGTGGCCCCCTCCGCAATTCCTGCCCGAGGCGACATGTTCACCGATACGGCGGGAATGCAGCCCTTTTCCGAACCCCGGGCGCTCCGCCTCGAGGAGATCGCCGGGGTCGTCGGTGAATTCGCGCGCTCGACGGAACTCGCCTATCGAGCGGGCTTCGATGGCGTCGAGGCCCATTGCGCCAGCGGATACCTCCCGGCGCAATTTCTGTCCACCGGATCCAACGAGCGCAATGACGAGTACGGAGGCTCCCTCGACAACCGGTTGCGCTTTGCCGTCGAAGTACTCAAGGCGATGGCCGCCGTGGATGGTGCGGATCGCGTCGGATTCCGGATCTGTCCGGGCAACCCCTTCAACGACCTCTCGGACGAGAATCCGGAAGAAACCTTCACGGCCTTCCTGCGTGCCGTGCATGACCTCGGGCTCGCCTATTGTCACGTGATCCGGCTCCACGACGTCGCGCTCGACAACATCGCCCTGGCCCGTACGGAATTCGGCGAAGCGCTGATCGTCAACGACAGCTACAAGCTGCCCGATGCACAGCGGGTCATCGATACGGGCATGGCGGCCGCGGTCTCGTTCGCCCGCGCGTTTATCGGCAACCCCGACCTGGTCGCGCGCTTCCAGGCGGAAGCGGAACTGGACAGATTCGACCCGAAGCGCCTCTACACGCCCGGGCCCGAGGGCTACACCGATTATCGAACTCTCACTTGAGGCTCGGAATCTCGCACCCCTCGGATGGGGTCGACATCAGCCACGCCGTCGCTTCCTCGAGGAAGGTCAGATGCTCGGGCTCCGAGTAGGCAACCGCCTGGTGGCCCAGAGCGGAGTAGAGGGCGCGCCCGCGACCGACACAGTGGGTCCAGATGATCGGATGATCGTCCCCCATCCGGAGGTCGCGGTCGATCATCATGATCTGCATCCGCGGCGAAAACGTGGATTCGTCGAGGGTTGCGAGCACCTGGACCCCCGGCCCACGTGGGCTCTCCTCGAAGGAATACCACTCCTCGACGCGCACCCAGGTCGGCCCGAGGTGGCGCATCGCGGGATGCTCCTGCGCTTCGACGCGAATCGTCCCCTCCTGAAATTGTGGATTCATCGGGTGGCCGATGAACTGAGCGCCGACCAGAACGTCCCGATGTTCCTCCCAGTCATAACTGGAATCGCCGCCGGTCCCGTGGACGCCAAAAAAACCGCCCCCTCGACCGATCCAATCGAGTAGCGCGTCGCGTTGTTCGTCCGCGAGCACGTCTCCGCTCACATTGAACCAGACCACGACGTCGAAGCGCGAAAGGAGTTCGGGAGTGTGGATCGCACCGTTCTCGGTCGCAAAGACGCCCCAGCCGCGTTTCGCTGCGATCGCCCGGAAGACGGGAATCCCGGCATCGATCGCCTCGCCATGGCGAAAGCCGTTCGTCTTGCTGAATACGAGGATTGCCGGGTGCGCGAGATCGTCCGGAATCGACGGGGCGACCGCGTCGTGGTGAGAGGAGGGAAAGAAGACACGCAGCGTGTCACACCCCACAAGCGGGACGCCGCCCAGCAGGATCCCCAGCGCGAGAAAGATCCTCACCCGATTTCGCATTTCACACCTTCTCCCATTGTCGCCTCGCACTCGAGCGCTCGATCGCGTCGAGGACCCGTTGGTTTCGCACACCGTCCTCGAAATTGGGCTGCGCAGGGACACCCGAGTCGATGGCTCGAAGCAGATCGAAGACGGTATGCGTGAACGTATGCTCGTAGCCAAGAACATGTCCCGGTGGCCACCAGGCCTCAACAAAGGGATGCGCCTCGTCCGTGGCGAGGATCGTGCGAAACCCGCTGTCCGGTCCCACTTCCCTGTAGACCTCGAGTTCGTTCATTCGCTCGAGATCCCAGGCAAGGCTGCCTCGGGATCCGTTGATCTCGAAGCGATTGTAGTTCTTGCGCCCCGGGCAGAAGCGCGAGCCCTCGATCGACCCGATTGCCCCTCCCTGGAATCGCAGCATTGCGAGTGCAGCGTCGTCCACGTCGACGACCCCCCGCCCGCTCCCGTCTTCGAGAGGTCGCTCCGCAACGAAGGTCTCGAGCATCCCTGAAACTTCGGTGATCTCCCCGACCAGATAGCGCGCAAGGTCCAGCGAGTGGGAAGCGATATCGCCGAGCGCCCCGCTTCCGGCTCGGGCCCTCTCGAGCCGCCAACTGCGGGGCGTTTCTGGATCGGCAATCCAGTCCTGCAGATAGACGCCACGGAAATGCCGGATTTCGCCGATCTCGCCCGCTTCGATCATCTTTTTCGCGAGAGAGACCGCGGGTGCACGACGGTAGTTGTGGCAAAGCATATGGATCACGTCCGCGCGGCGAACGGCGGCGAGCATGCTCTCGGCTTCCTCGAGGGTGTTGCCCAACGGCTTCTCGCAGAAAACAGCCTTGCCCGCGGCTGCGGCGGCGATCGCGATCTTCGCGTGCGAGTCTCCCGGCGTGCAGATGTCGACGACATCGATGTCGTCGCGCTCGACGACGTCCTGCCAGTCCGTTGCGCTCTCTTCCCAGCCCAACCGATCCGCTGCCTGCGCAACTCCCGAAGGAGATTGCCCGCACACGACTTTCATCACCGGGTCGATCGGAGTATCGAAGAAAGCCCGAACCTGCCGCCACGCGTTGCTATGCGCGCGCCCCATGAACCGATAGCCAATCATCGCCACATTCAGCTTCGTCATCTCGAACTAGCTCCGGTAGGCCTCACGGCCGACGCCCTGCACGGGGATTCCCTGGGACGGAAGCACCTCGTTCTGGAGCGCGAACATTGCCGCCGCCGCCTCGTCGATCTTCCGCGTAAATTCGATCGAACCCTTGAGGATCGGTGCGAGCAGATCCTTGTCCTGGACGCGCGCCGGTCCGTATTCGTGTTCCACGATCAGGGGCGCCCGCTCGAAGTCGATCTCGAGCAACTCCCGCGCGGCCAGCTGATGATCGAGCCAGTCGACGCTGCGGTTGGTGAGGTAGGCGAGTGGATCGTGTCGAGCGGTTCCCGGAAGTTCATGTTCACAGATCGCAGTCTGCTTCTTCCATGCGTTGCCGAGATCCGCGGGATCCTCCGACGGGCTGCCGCCGACGTAGTCGCCACGGCCCAGGGTTTGCCCGCCATAGCCCCATCCCGAAAGGCCTCTTGGATCGACGACCTGACCCTTGACGTGGAAGCCGTCGATCAGGAAGGCGAATCCCTCGTCCTTCAGGTATTGGAAGATCGAGCGCGTATCCTGACCCATCAAGATCGCATGGGACGGGTCGTAGTGGATTCGAAACTGGTCGCCTACTCCATGCCTTTCGCAGATGCGGTGGAGTGCAATCCAGGACGCCGGCGTATACGCGAGGTTATTGTGGAAGGAATCGTCGGTCGTCCAACCGGGCATGGGACATTGCTCGACGCGATAGACGAGGCCTCGGGCCTTCGCTTCTCGCAGCAGTGGAACGAAGCTCGATTCGAAATCGGCCAGGTTCTCTTCGATCGTACGGCCCTCGTGCTTCCCGACGAACCCGCAGACCGCCGGACATTCGAGGAGGACCGCCGCATCGAATACCCGCAACATGAAGTCCAGCTTCTTCTGGCGCACGACGGGATCAGCGTGGAGCATGTTGTCGAAGAACGCGACGTCGGCAATTTCGACGTTCGTCTGTTTCACCGCCGCGAGCACGCGGCTCGCTCGTACGGAGTCTAAAGGGGCACGCAGATCGAGGGTATTCGCGACCGGATCCAGCAATGCTTCCGGGGGGAGATCGGCCAATTCTGGATGGAACGCCGCAGACAGCTGAATCGAGTCTGCCCCGACTTCCTCGGCAAAGGACAACCACTCTTCGACCGCGAGGTCCGGATCGCGATCGCGGCGATCTCGTGGCGTCAGCTCTTGGAGCGCCGCGGTCAGCACGCCGACCTTCATGTGCTTCGGTTCGAAATCCACTCTGCTCATGCCCGTTCCTTTTCCCCGCCAGACGGCATCAGCCGCGAATCACCCGCGGTTCCCCGAGCCCGCATGCCTTCCGGGCTCCCAGCCCTGCGGCCCGAGCCGTCGTTCGGCGAATGCCAGGGGACCGGCCTCGAGTTCCGTTGCCATGGTGTCATTCCATCGGTTCAGAAAACCGAAAGTCGAGATCACCGCGACAAGTTCTACGATCTCCTTCTCGTCATAGAATGACGAAAGCGCGGCAAACTGGGCATCGGTCGTTCGATTCGGCACGCAGGCGGCATCCCGCGCAATCCGCAGGATGGCCCGCTCCCGCTCCTCGAAGAGTGGGCTCGTCTCGAACTCGAAGGCCGAGGCGATCTTGTCCCCGTCGACGCCGACATTCTCCGCACCGTGGGCCGTATGCGCCTGACAATAGCGGCAGCCCGCGGAATGACTCGCGACGAGGGCGATCAGTTGCTTGAGCTCCCGCGGAATCGAAGAGGGCATGAGAACCGCCCCCGACAACCCGGCGAAGGCGCGCAGAATCTCCGGCGATCGCCCCATCGTGAGCATGCTATTGGGCACGAAACCCATGGTTTCCTCGATGATCTTGAAGAACTCTTCGAACTCGGCGAGTTGCTCGCGCTCGAGCGGTCGTAGCCTGGACATTCGTTCCCTCCTCGGATTCAGCGCTCGATTCGCCGCGCCGGCATTTCATGGGCGACGCCGAACACGCCGTAGACCGAACCGATCAGGCCATGAACTCGCCGCCGTTGCAGTTCAGGTTGGCACCGGTCACCACCGCCGATAGATCCGACGCGAAAAAGAGCGCCGCGTTGGCACAGTCCGAGTCGTCCGGGATGACCCCGATCGGGATATCCTTCGTGATCCCCGCGATCACTTCTTCCACGCTCACTCCGGTCTCCTGCGCGGTGCCCTTGATGAAACCCTCGACCGGGGGGCCCCACATCCAGCCCATTGCGACCGAGTTCACGCGGATGCCGTGGGGGCCGAGTTCCTTTGCGAGCATGCGTGTCGCGACACTGAGCGCGCCCTTCGACGAAGCGTAGGCCGCCTGCATCAGCAACGGCTTGCGCTCGACGAGCGTGTTGATCATCACGATCGCGCCCTTGCCCTGCTTTTTCATCGAGGGGACGACGAGCTGGGTGAGACCGAGGGAACCGAACAGATTCACCTCCATCGTTTTCCGCCAGTCGTCGAGATCCGCATCCTCGAAACTGCAGAAGGTGCCTCCGCTATAGGCGCTGTTGATCAGAGAATCGATGCGACCGAAACGAGCGATGGTCTGATCGACGAGATTCTGGCATTGGTCGGTGTCCGTGATGTCGGTCGCCACGACGAGGGTCTCGACGCCGGTCTTCTTCACCTCGGCCTCCACCTCTTCAAGAAAGGACTGCGTGCGCGCGGCGAGCACCACCTTTGCGCCCTGCGTGCCGGCATTGATGGCGAGTTCCTGCCCGAGACCGGGACCGATTCCGGAAACGATGACGACCTTGTCCTTGAGGATCATTTCACTCTTTCTGGTTCGCGTTCTGGTTCGCGTTCTGGTTCGCGTGGTGGCGCACCCTCGAAC
>JAPYTP010000150.1:0-3855 GCA_029941885.1 Myxococcota bacterium | reverse complement strand
TTCTGGTTCGCGTTCTGGTTCGCGTTCTGGTTCGCGTGGTGGCGCACCCTCGAACCACGAGGGTGTCCCTCTACAAGCGTGTTTTGGAAGTCGGAGCTTCGCCCAGTTCGGCCCGTGCGTCGACGCGCATCAAGACGGCTCGGAGGCCGATTCGCGGAGCGGTCCGGGATCTCGAGAACGGGCTGGAGTGCGAGTTCAGGCCCCGACGGCGGGCAGGAAACGGCGGTGGAGCACGTCTCGGAGTTCCGCCTCCGAAAGCGACGGCGACGGCGGGATCGTCAGGAATGACATGACCGTCCGCGCGATCACCTCGAAGGCCTCGCGCGTCTCCCGCTCATTCCAGCCGAGTCGCAACGCGATCGGGCCGAGGCCTCGAATCCCTCGCGAGGCGAAGGCCGGATCGAATGTCGATCGCAGCATCGCCTGAGGATAATCGCGCGACGCCCACGCAGTGCGCAGCAACGAATTGTTCTCGATCAGCCGCAGTGCCGACATGACCGCCTCGACCAGGAGCTCCCGAGGGTCACCGTCTTCACTGAAGACGAGCAGCTGTCCCTCGAGGAGTTCACGTCCCCCGCGCATGAGTGTCGCGCGAACGACCTCGCGGGAGTTCGGAAAATAGCGGTACACGGTCTGTCTCGTGATGCCGGCCTCTTCCGCGACGGACGTCATCGAAACCGCTTCGAAGCCGCCGCGCACGATGATGGCACCACAGGCGTCCATCAATCGATGGCGGGTGGCAGCCCGCTTTCCCGAGAAGGTGCGGTTCGCCTGGGAACGGCTCGCCGCCGATCTGGAGGGCACGGTTTTCAGGTGAGAAATCGGAACGGATTGGCTCGTCGGGCTGGACATGGTGGGGGGGGCCTCCATGCGATGGGCGGTGATCCCTCGCGACAGTCTGGCCTGGGCTGACGGGGCAACACCGCCCTTCCCCGTGATTGTACTCGCATTGATCTGATCCACCCTCAGTATTCGCGAGTCGGGCGTTGATTCTCGCTTGCGACCGCGTGGGCAACCGCGACATTTCCGACAGGGGGATCACATCCAGGCCGATCAGAAAAAGGCAGCGCGCCACCCACGGGGCCGGTCGCCAGCGCCCTCTCCCGACGCCAGCCGAGCGCTAGGTCGTGGGCTTGAGTGTGAGAAAGTGGCGGCGCTGCTCCGAGGTCCCGAGCATCACCAGCTCCCCGCCAGCGACGAGTTCCCTCGACGCGGTCGGGTTCGCGTCGAAGTCCCCATTCGACCGAATCCCGATCACGTTCAGCCCGGTTTTCTTACCGATCTCGCTCGCTTCGAGCGACTTCCCGATCATATGCTCAGGAATCGGTTCGACGAAGAGTTCCGTCCCCTCACCGACGACGACCAGTTCACGGTCCAACACCATCGAGATCAGGGTCTGAATCGCCAGCGATACCCGACTCAGGGCGAAATCTGCTCCCGCGCGGTGAATTGCCTCGAGGTTCCAATCGTGGCTAATGCGGCTCACGATATGAGCTTCGTCGTTCAAGCGCCGACAGTAGACCGTCAGGAAGATGTTGGTCGCGTCATCGTTGGTCGTCAGCACGACCGAGGGCGCCTCTTCGATGCCCGCAGATTTCACCGTCTGCAGATTCGACGCGTCCCCGATTACCACGCAGTCTGCGATCTCCTCGAGCTCGGAGCGCAGGCCCGGATCGCTATCGAGCATCGTCACGCGGGCACCCTGATTGCGTAGTGCCTTGCCGACGGAGCGACCGACCGTCCCCCCACCGATCACGAGAACCGGAACGTCCGTCTCTTGATAGATCACGAAGAGCGCATCGAGATCGGTGACTTGTTCGTCGGTTCCGACCACGACCGGAACACTGTGCTCGTGCAGCACGGTCTCCGGACCGGCGGGCTCGAGACGGCCCCGCTCCCACACTCCGACCACGTTCAGACCCGTCAGCCTTCGCAAGTTCGTATCGCGAATCGTACGACCGACGAGCTGCGTACCGTGGACCGGGAACTCGGCGATCACGAGATCTTCGAAGCGTCCGATCCGGTGGGCTGTTTGGTTCCCCCCAGCCACACGGACAGCGAGCTGCGCACCCAGGTGTTCTTTGAGCGGAACCACGTGCGTCGCCCCGGCCAGTTCGAGCACGTCGATCGAATCGACGGCTTCGGCGAAGGCCACGACCGGCACGTCGGAAGTGACTTCCCGGATCGTGAGGACGATGTTCGTATTCTCGGCGTCACCCAGATTCGCGATCACGAGGCGAGCCTTTTGGACCTGCATCGCCTCGTATGTTTCTCGCGCATCACGCCGTCCGGTGACGACACTGACACCTTCTGAATGTCTGACCGCCGCCTCCGCCGCGTCGGGCTCGACGATCACGCAGGGGATCGCGAGCTCTTTGAGACGCGCGACGAGGCCTTGCCCGATCTCGTCATAGCCGCAGATGATGACGTGGCCCTCGACGTCGGCCTCGAGCGCGCGTGGCGCGCGCATCCGGATCTGGGCCTCGAGCCATGGCGCATAGAAAAAGCGGATGAAAGTGAAGGGGGCCACGATCAGCAGCATCACGATCCCGTAGACCAGGACGACGATCGTGAAGACGCGCCCCAGGTCACTCTCGAAGGTGATGTCCCCGAACCCGAGCGTACTCATCACGGTCAGCGTCCAGTAGAGACCCGTCAGCCAGGAATGTTCCTGCCCCTCGAAGACCATGATCGCGTGGAAACCGGCCGAGAAGAGCGCGATCGAAATTACCAGGATCGCGACGAAACGCGCCAGCGCGGAAAGATTCCGCTTCATCTCCCCGTTATCGAGGACATAGGCGAGCTGGGACGGAAGAAACTTCAAGCGTCGATCCGCCGATATTTGATCCGGCGGGGCGTATCCGCGTCCGCACCGAAGCGCCTGCGTCGGTCCGCCTCGTAGTCCTCGTAGTTGCCCTCGAACCACTCGACGTGAGATTCGCCTTCGAACGCAAGGATATGGGTTGCGATCCGATCGAGGAACCAGCGGTCATGGGAGATCACGACCGCGCAGCCCGGAAAGTCGACCAACGCATCCTCGAGTGCGCGCAACGTGTCCACGTCGAGGTCATTCGTCGGCTCATCGAGCAATAGAACGTTCCCGCCGGTCTTCAAGAGCAGGGCCAGGTTGACCCGATTGCGTTCGCCGCCGGAGAGGGAGCCGACCCGCTTCTGTTGATCGGGGCCCTTGAAGTTGAACGATGAGACCCAGGCCCGGGAGGGCATTTCACGACTACCGATCATGATCTTCTCTTCGCCGCCCGAGATCACCTCCCAGACAGTTCTGTCGGGATCGAGATCGCGCCGCTCCTGATCGACATAGGACAGCACGACGGTTTCGCCGAGTCGCAGATCGCCAGCGTCCGTCTTCTCCGAGCCGGAGATCATATTGAAGAGTGTCGTCTTGCCCGCGCCGTTCGCGCCAATGATCCCCACGATTCCACCCGGTGGCAGCTTGAACGAGAGGTCGTTGATGAGGAGTTTTTCGCCGAAGGCCTTCGAGATTTCTTCTGCGTGGACCACGACGTCGCCCAATCGCTCCGGAACCGGGATCGCAATCTCGACCTTGTCCGGGGCACGCTCACCGCCCTTCTTGACGAGTTCCTCGAATGCACTGATCCGCGCCTTACCCTTGGCCTGACGTGCGCGCGGGCTCATCTTGATCCACTCGAGCTCTCGCGACAGGGTGCGCGCACGAGCTCCCTCCTGCTTCTCCTCGACCGCGAGACGTTTATTCTTCTGCTCGAGCCAGGAGGAGTAGTTGCCCTGCCAGGGGATGCCCTGACCCCGGTCGAGTTCGAGGATCCAACCCGCAACGTTGTCGAGGAAGTAGCGATCATGCGTAATCGCCACGAC
>JAPYTP010000149.1 GCA_029941885.1 Myxococcota bacterium | reverse complement strand
CCGCCAGCGTTCGTCCTGAGCCAGAATCAAACTCTCCAGTTTAAATTTGGCTGACGACTGATTGGATTCGCGCTGGCGCGAATCCGGTCGTCATAATCGCAAGCAGGTCCTGCAGACGTCGGGTCTCCCCTTTGCCTAACAAGTCCTGCTGGGGGACATGTATCTATTTTTGTGTCTCGGTCCGCGTCGTCAAGCATCCCCGACTCAACGGACCACACGCTATTCAGTTTTCAAAGATCGACCAAGGTCCTGGGAGCCTGTTGAGAACTCCCCGAGACTTTTCCTGTGCCGTAGCGAGCCAGCGTCACGGAACTGGGTGACTTGCAAGCATTCGTTTTGGCCAGGAATCCCCCCTGCGAATGTTCTCCGCGGCGGGCGCCGAAAACTACGTGAGGCATGCCTGCAGCGCAAGGGCCTTTCTAGGGCCTCTAGGCGCTTTCTATCGTCCCGCGGGGAATGATGCGGAAAACACTACGATTCATGAAATGACGATTGTCGCGAAACGCCGCTTCCCGACCTGGACCAGCCTTTTTCCTGCCTCGATTAGCGTTGTCGGGTCCTCTATTCGCTGCCGATCCACGCTCACGCCGCCTTGCTGGACCAGCCGCCGGGCTTCACTCTTGCTCGCGGCGAGCTCGGCTTCCACCAGGAGCTCGAAGAGCTTGATGGCCGGTCGATCCGAAAGGGAGATCGCCAGGGTGGGAATATCCTGAGGCGCCTCCTTGCGCTGAACGACGCGTCGAAATTGCTCGCGGGCGCTGTCCGCATTCCTCTCGTCGTGCACCCTGGAAACAATGTGGTGCGCCAGCTCGTGCTTGAGGGACATCGGGTCGCCTGGAGCATCTGCCAGTCCCTCGAGCGCGCGGCCCAATTCCGCCCAGTCGCCCATCGACAGGAGCCGGTGCCACTGTGCCATGGCATCGTCGGGGATACTCATCACCTTGCCGTACATCTCCGCAGGCGCGTCAGTGATCCCGATGCTGTTGCCAAGGCTCTTGCTCATCTTCTCCCTGCCGTCGAGTCCAACGAGGAGGGGATGCGTAATGACGGCCTGTGGGGCCTGTCCGTACGCTTTCTGTAGCTCTCGCCCCATCAAGAGATTGAAGGTCTGATCAGTCCCGCCCAATTCGACATCCGCTTCGAGCGCGACGGAATCGTATCCCTGGACGAAGGGATAGAGAAATTCGTGGATGTAGATTGGAACCTGACCCGCGTAGCGTTTCGAAAAATCGTCTCGCTCGAGCATGCGCGCAACGGTCGTCTGCGAACAGAGCCGCACGAAGTCGCTCGGGCTCATCTCGTCCATCCACTCGCCGTTCCGGCGGACCTCGACAGCGGACACATCGAGTAGGCGACCCACCTGGGCCACATAGGTCTTCGCGTTCTCCTCGACCTGATCCGCCGACAGAGCGGGCCTCGCCTTGTTTCGGCCCGAGGGATCCCCGATGCGGGCCGTAAAGTCGCCGACCAGGAAGATCGGAGTGTGACCGAGCTCTAGGAAGCGGCGCAGCTTCGTCAGCACAACGCTGTGGCCCAGGTGCAGATCCGCCGAGGATGGGTCCATTCCGAGCTTGACCCGGAGCGGACGCCCCTCTTTGAGACATGCGGCGAGACGCTCCGCGAGCTCCTCCTCGCCATAGAAATCCTCAGCCCCCTCTCGCATGATCGCGAGCTGGCGCTCTACTTCGTCTTGGATCGCTGACTCCGTCATCTACTCCTCGTCATTCGCGTCTCTCGAGCCCCTCTTCGGGCCGGCCCCGATCGCCCACAGCCGCCGCGTTCACGAGATCAGAAGGAACTCGTCTTCTGTCACGAGACCGTCCAGCCGCACATCGAGGGGGGTCATCGGAATGCTTTCGACCACCTGGAGAGCAAACGCAATGCCCAGACAGAGGGGCCCTTCCGCGCCGGCACGCACCGGCATCAGAACGCGATCATAATAGCCCGCACCACGCCCCAGGCGTCCGCCGCGGCGATCAAAGGCGACGCCCGGCACCAGCACGAGAGCGGATCTCGAAAGCGGTCGGACCGGAAGCCGGGGATCGGGCTCCCGAATCCCGAATCGACCCGGAACCAGGGCGTCGAGGTCCGAAACCGCCGCGAATTCGAGCACTCCGCCGTCGATGATCCTGGGCAGCAGGAGGGTCTTCCCGTCCGCAGCCGCAGATCGCATCAGGGGACGGGTATCGACCTCCCGCGGCAGCGAAGCGAAGACCGCCAGCTCGCTGGCCTCGAGCCAGCCCTGTGAGGCACACAGAAAGCGATCGATCGCGACGCCAACCGCGAGCGCCTGCATGTCGGTCACACTCTCGAGTTCACGACCGATCGTGGACCGCAGACGTTTCTTGTCCTCGGACGGACGGACGAGTGACATCGAGCAAATGACCCGCTGGATAGAAGGAGATTCAGAAAGCCTACGAGTTCGCGGTCGAAAGAGCCGAGCGCGTGAGTCCCGTCCCGACCGGATTCGAATCGGTCTGGGCGCAAGAAACGATCAGGAAGCGCGATCCCGGCCGCCCGCTGCAACAAGGGCTTCGGGAAGTTCCTCCGTGGCGACGGAGGTATCGTCCGTCTCACCTCTCGCTGCAGCGCGATCTCGCAATGCTTCGACGCTGGGCAATTCGAGTGTTCGAGTCGATGACCCGGAATCGTTCCGCTCGCCCTGCCCCTCTGTTCCCGCCGTCGAGGCCAGCGCGACATCTGATTCTTCCAGGTCGGCCGACGACGTTTCCGACACCTGTCCGAGCGTCGTTTCGACCCGTTCGATCAGGCTCCTCAGCTTATCTTCGTCGACCGCGGTCGAGCCCGCAGGAGTCCGCTCCTCACGAAGAGCGAGTATCTCCCGCGCCAGATTGAGACACGTCAGCACGGAAACATCGAGGGTGTCAACCGTCCCCGTGCGGTCTCGAACGCGCACCATCGCACGGTCGACGTAAGTCGCGATTTCGCGTAGCGCTTCGGGGTCGCCGTCACTGCGAATCTTGTATTCGTGTCCAGCGATACGGACTGCGACCGAATCTCTGCCCATGCTATGCGGACTCCATGACGGTCGAAACGCTGGCTTGCAGCTGTTCGAGACGTGTCAGAATCTTGTCGACGCCTTCGACGGCAGTCAGTCGATGGCTGCGCTCCCGGTCGAGTTGCAGCTCGAGTGCCCCGACGCGCTGTTCCCGCTCGACGAGTTCTTCGAGAAGCGCTTCGCGTTCGCCACTCAGTCGTACGTGTTCTTCGATGAGGAATTCAACGGACCGCTCGAGCCGATCGAAATCGTATCGATCCCTCCGCACACCTTCCTGCATGCCCGCCTGCACACGATCTTGTGTCAACGTCTGTGCCCCGTCCTCGCGGTTCCGATCCGCAGCGCCGATAGGAGTAGACTACACGATCCCGGCGAGATGGGTGAACGGATTTGGGATGGCGCCCAACGTGGAACAAGAGGGCGGGGACAGTCGCGCGTTGCTCACCGCGGGAGCGGTGAAGACAAGGGCGAAAAGAAAGGCGCGCCCTCTTCCGACCGCGACTGCGGGAAAACTCTCGGTGTGCAGCCGTAAAAGTGCTAGCCGGGAAAATTCCCAGGCGTGTTGCGCTGCTGCAAGCGAGAATCGCCCATCAAATAGCGGTCGACTGCGCGGGCGGCCTCGCGACCTTCCCACTGCGCCCACACGACGAGGCTCTGTCCGCGACGACAATCACCCGCGGCGAAAACCCCCGGTTCAGAAGTGCGATAGTCGTTCACCTGGGCCTCTACATTGCCTCGAGGATCGAGCTTGAGTCCCAGATCTTCGACGAGACCCGACTGAACCGGTCCGAGGAAGCCAAGAGCAAGGAGGACGAGGTCTGCTTGAAGTTCGAAGTCGCTCCCTTCCACTTCTTCCATGGTCGGACGTCCAGATTTGCCGGGGTCACCGAATCGAACTTCCACACCGTGGAGCTTCTCGATGCGGCCATTCGACCCCGCAAACTTCTTCGTCATCATGGCATATTTCCGTTCGCCGCCTTCGTCGTGAGAACTCGAGCTCCTCGCGATCATCTGCCACATCGGCCAGGGCGTGTCCGGATTGGTTCCATGGGGGGGCTCTTCGAGCAGTTCGATCGACGTGACCGACTTGGCTCCCTGCCGGTGGCTCGTCCCCACACAGTCGGAACCCGTGTCGCCCCCTCCGAGAACGACGACATGCTTCCCGCCGGCGAGGATGTCCTCCTCGGGCGGGAGTTCATCGCCGAGCGCCCGCTTGGTCGCCTGCGGGAGAAAGTCGAGTGCGAAATGGACGCCTTCGAGGTCACGCCCCTCGACGGGCAGGTCGCGGGGTTGCTCCGCCCCCATCGCGAGCAGGACCGCGTCGAAATTTTTTCGCAGATCCGCCGCCGTCAGATCCTCGCCGACATGCACACCGGTCTGGAAGGAGACGCCCTCCACCTTCATCTGCTCCAGACGCCGATCGATGATCCACTTTTCCATCTTGAATTCGGGAATTCCGTAGCGCAGCAGACCGCCGATCCGATCACTCTTCTCGAAGACGGTGACAGTGTGACCAGCCCGCGCGAGTTGCTGAGCGGCCGCGAGACCGGACGGCCCGGAGCCCACGACGGCAACAGAGCGCCCGGTGCGCTTCTCGGGTGCCGCGGGCTTGATGAAGCCATTCTCCCAGGCGTGGGCGACGATCTTGAGCTCGATATTCTTGATCGTGACGGGATCGTCGTTGATTCCGAGTACACAGCCCGACTCGCAGGGGGCTGGACAGATCGATCCTGTGAATTCGGGGAAATTGTTCGTGGAGTGGAGTCTCGAGATCGCCTCTTCCCACTTGCCTCGATAGACGAGGTCATTCCAGTCGGGAATGACATTTCCGAGCGGACAACCCCCTCGATCATTGTTCGGATGGCTGCAAAAAGGAATCCCACAGTCCATGCACCGAGACGCCTGGGATTGCAATTCGGTGTCGGGAATCGGGAGCTGGACCTGCTTGAAGTCCTTCGTGCGCTCGTCTGCAGGGCGGTAGCTCACGCTCTGTCGCTTGGTCTCGAGAAATCCGGTCGGCTTGGCCATGAAGAGTCTGCCTCGACGCTTGTTTTCTTATCTGGGGTTCTGATCCCGCCGGTGGGAGGGATGCCCCCAGGTAGATTGGGTTCAAATTGGGTCTGATCCGAACGAGTCGTCCTTGTCGACCATCTGTTCGAGCGCAGCGCGATATTCCTGCGGAAAGACTTTCACGAATTTCGGAGCGAATGTGTCCCACTTGCGCAGGATGTCGTCCGCCCGTCGACTGCGCGTGTAGTCGAAGTGCCGACGCAGCATGTTCTGGAGATACTCCGTGTCGTCGCCATCGAGGGGCTCGAGATCGACCGCCGCCAGGGGATTCATTCTGCTCGCGAAATCCCCCTCTTCGTCGAGCACGTAGGCGATCCCGCCACTCATGCCCGCCGCGAAGTTGAGCCCCGTCTTTCCGAGGATGATCGCCCGACCGCCGGTCATGTACTCGCAACCGTGGTCCCCGACGCCTTCGACGACGGCGTGCGCGCCCGAGTTCCGAACACAGAATCGTTCTCCAGCCAGACCGTGAAAAAAGGCCTCACCGCCCGTCGCGCCGTAGAGCAGCACGTTCCCTGCGATGATGTTCTCGGTCGGCTCGTAGGTCGCTTCCGCCGGAGTTCGAATGATAACGCGGCCGCCCGAGAGGCCCTTGCCGCAATAGTCGTTCGTGTCGCCGGTGACTCGGATCTGGATGCCCTTGGGCAGCCAGGCAGCGAGACTCTGCCCAGCGGAGCCGGTGAACTCGATCTCGATCGTGCCGTCGGGCAGCGCATCCAGACCGTATTTCCGACTGACCTCTGAACCGAGGATCGTGCCGACCGTACGGTTGATGTTCTGGATGGGTAACTCGATCTGGACCCTTTCACCCCGCGCGAGAGCGGGTTCGGCCAGCTCGAGGAGCTGCATGTCGAGGGCCTTGTCGAGTCCGTGTTGCTGGCCCCCCGTGTTGTGGAGGTCGTGGGGCACGTCGGGCCGGAACAGGAGATCCGACAGGTCGATACCCGATGCCTTCCAGTGATTGATGGACTTTCGCATTTCGAGACGACCCGACTGACCGATCATCTCGTTCATCGTGCGATACCCGAGCTTCGCCATGATCTGGCGAGTCTGCTCCGCAATGAAGAAGAAGAATTTCGTCACGTGTTCGGGCTGCCCCGCGAATCGCTCGCGCAATTCCGGACGCTGGGTCGCGATCCCCACCGGACAGGTATTCAGGTGACAGACCCGCATCAGAATGCAGCCCAACGCCACCAGGGGCGCCGTCGCAAACCCGAATTCGTCGGCCCCGAGCAGCGCTCCGATCACGACGTCACGGCCCGTCTTGAAGCCCCCGTCGACCTGGAGTTTGATGCGACCACGGAGATCGTTCTGGACGAGCGTCTGCTGGGTTTCGGAGAGTCCGATCTCCCAGGGGCATCCAGCGTTCTTGATCGAAGTCAGTGCAGAGGCGCCCGTGCCGCCGTCGTGTCCCGAAATGAGCACCCCGTCGGCCTTGCCCTTCGAGACGCCCGCGGCGATCGTGCCAACCCCCGTCTCGGAGACGAGCTTCACGCTCACATTCGCGTGACGATTGGCATTCTTCAGGTCATGGATCAGCTGTGACAGATCCTCGATCGAGTAGATGTCGTGGTGCGGCGGCGGCGAAGTGAGCCCGACGCCCGGTGTCGAATAGCGCGTATCTGCGATGATCTGATCGACCTTGTGGCCGGGGAGTTCCCCGCCCTCGCCGGGCTTCGCACCCTGGGCGATCTTGATCTGCATCTCGTCCGAGTTGACGAGGTATGCACTCGTGACTCCGAAGCGACCCGACGCGACCTGCTTGATCCTGCTGCGCCGGCTGTCTCCGTTCGAGTCCTTCGTCCAGCGCTTCGGGTCCTCACCGCCCTCGCCGGTATTCGACCGACCGCCGATGCGATTCATTGCGATGGCGAGGGTCTCATGCGCTTCGGCCGAGATCGATCCGTAGGACATCGCGCCCGTACAGAAGCGAACGACGATCTCTTCGACAGACTCGACCTCGTCGAGCGGAACCGGATCGCGATCGAACTTGAAATCGAGCAGCCCCCGCAACGTCCGCATTCGGACTGCGTCGTCGTTTGCGGCCTCGGTGTACTGCTCGAAGCTCTCCCAGCTCTCCTCGCGAACCGCGTGCTGAAGCTTCGAGACCGATTCCGGATTGAACGTGTGTTGCTCGCCCCGAAGTCGCCATTGATAGAGTCCGCCCGGGTCGAGTTCGGGATACTCGAACTCGTTCTCCGGAAATCCGCGATCGTGTCGCATCTCGACCTCACGCGCGATCACGTCGAGACCGACCCCCTTGACCCGTGAATGCGTGCCTACGAAAGCGAGGCGGATGACTTCCTCGTTCAATCCGATCGCCTCGAAGATCTGGGCACCGCGATAGCTCTGCAGCGTCGAAATACCCATCTTCGCGAAGATCTTGAGAAGTCCCAGGTCGATCGCGTTGAGATAGTTCTCCTCGGCGGTCTCGTAGTCGAGATCCGCCGGGGCAAAGGCCCTCTCGTCGAGAATGTCCTGAACCGTCTCGAAGGCGAGGTAGGGATTGATGCCGCCAGCGCCATAGCCGATCAGCAGAGCGAAATGTGCCACTTCTCGTGCTTCGCCCGTCTCCACGACGATCCCGCAGCGCGTGCGCGAATTCTCACGGATCAGATGATGATGAACCGAGCCCGTCGCGAGAAGCGCGGGGATCGGGGCCAATTCCGGGCTCACTCCGCGATCCGAAAGGACAAGGATATTCGCGCCCGACTCGAGCGCCTGCGAAGCCTCGCGGCAGAGCTGGTCGATCGCCGCGCGAAGGCCGTCCCCCCCCTCGGTCTTCTTGAAGAGTGTCGACAAGGTTCGCGTCTTGAATCCCGGCTTGTCGATCTGTCGAATCGCTTCGAGTTCGGTGTCGCGTAGCACCGGACGATGAAGGCGCAGCATCTGCGCGTGTTCCGGCGTCTCCTCGAGCAGGTTCTTCTCCTCGCCGAGCGTCGAGTCGAGGGTCATGACCGGTCGCTCACGGATCGAATCGATCGCGGGGTTGGTGACCTGCGCAAAATTCTGTTTGAAGTAGCTGAACAGCAGCCTCGGCTTGTCGGAAAGACACGCGAGCGCGGAGTCCTCGCCCATCGAACCAAGCGCTTCCTTCCCGTTCGTGGCCATCGGTGCAATCAGGAACCGGAGGTCCTCGAGGGTGTATCCAAAGGTCTGCTGGAGTGAGAGCCGGATATCGGGATTCGGCTTATGGACCGCTTCGACCGTTCCGAGGTCGGCGAGTTCGACACGATGCATGTCGACCCAGGTCTTGTAGGAATTGCGCTGGATGTAGCGCCCCTTGAGTTCGGCATCCGCGATGATCCGTCCCTCTTCGAGGTCGGCATAGAAGATCCGGCCCGGCTCGAGCCGACCCTTCACTTCGATCTCGGCGGGATCGATCGGCAGCGTTCCCACCTCGGAACCCATCACAAGCAGACCATTCTTCGTCAGTACATAACGCGACGGGCGCAGGCCATTGCGGTCGAGCACCGCCCCTACGCCGTCGCCGTTCGAGAAACACATCGACGCTGGACCGTCCCAGGGCTCCATCATGCACGAGTGGTACTCGTAGAAGGCGCGCCGGTTCTCATCCATTCCCTCCTGGTTCTCCCAGGCCTCGGGGATCATCAGCAGCATCGACTGCGGTAGATCACGCCCCGTCAGATGAAAGAATTCGAGCGCGTTGTCGAAGCGAGCCGAGTCGCTCGTCCCATTTCTCATCACCGGAAAGACCTTCTTCAGATCTTCGCCAAAGAGGTGCGACCGAAGCGTCCCCTCCCGTGCATTCATCCAGTTCTGGTTGCCTCGAATCGTATTGATCTCGCCATTGTGAGCCAGATATCGGAAGGGCTGGGCGAGGTCCCAGGTCGGGAAGGTATTCGTGCTGTAGCGCTGATGGACGAGCGCCAAGCGCGATTCGAGATCCTCGTCCTGGAGGTCAGGGAAGAATTCCGGGGTCTGATGCGCCAGGAACATGCCCTTGTAGAGGAAGGTCTTGGAGGAGAGGCTGGCAATGTGGAAAGCGGAGCCGAGGGTGTCGATCCGATTCTCGATCAGGCGGCGAATCACGTAGAGCTTGCGCTCGAAAGCGGCCTGGTCGAGGCTTTCTGCTGCCGCGATGAAGAGCTGACTGATCTCGGGCATCCCCGATCGGGCGATCGGTCCGATCGCATCAGGATTCGTAGGAACATCGCGCCACCCCAGGACGGTCTGGCGCTCGGCGGAAACGACGGCCTCGACGATCGCGATCTGTCTTCGACGTTCGTCGGCGTCGGTGGCGAGGAAGACGAGTGCCGAGGCGTAGGCCCCCAACTCCGGGAGATCGAAGCCTGAAGCATCCGCCACCTTGCGCAGGAATTTGTCCGGGGTCTGGACCAACATCCCCGCGCCGTCGCCGGTCATTTCGTCCGAGCCCGTCGCGCCACGATGAGTCAGGCGACAGAGGATCGCGGTGCCTTGCTCGACGATCGAATGACTCGCTGCGTTCTTGAGGTCGGCGACGAACCCGATGCCACAGGCGTCGTGTTCGAGTTCGGGATCGTAGAGCCCCTGCTTCGGCGGGAGTCCGTATCGCATCATTCGCGCATCCGGCTTTCTTGCACTCGAGCGTGCAGCGGGAGTGGCTTGCACCCTGGTCTGCCGTCCGGCCTGTCGGCAAGGCTCGCCAAGGGTGGCGTGTATTGATCCGGCAGATTTCGAGACCCGCCTGGCTTCGACTCGATCGTCCCTCCCCGGGCCCGCGACGACCGACTTGCCTCGCGCGTCCCACCGCCGGCACGCGCCTCAGGGCGGACAGTCGAAGGCTCGCATCACTGGTGTCCCCTCGTGAGGGGCTGTCCACCGCAAGCGCGTCATGTCACACCCCGAGTCGGGCTCCGTAGGATCGATGCGCTGGGCCCAACCTTCGCAGCGCGTGCCGGCTTCGCACATCCTTCTGGCTGCTCCGACGCTCAACACTCGCTTTCGCGAGCTGGAGCGCTCGTCGTGCCCCTTTATAAGGAGCCGCCAAGTGGAGAAATCAGCTTGGCCAGTGAACGAAGTCCAGGCGCGCCGACAAAAGAGCTAAGTTACCGCGGGTCCAACGTTTTTCGAACTTGCGACCCTATGCCAATGGTCTCGGAAAGTCAACCTGGGCGAACGGCAGCATGGGGTGCCAACCCGGCTCCGCTCAAGCGTTTTCCCGAGCGTCTACGAGTTCCCGTAGACGTTTCGGGTAGTTCGTGATGACCCCGTCCACACCGCAATCGAGCAGCCTCTCCATCTCGGGGGATTCATTCGCCGTGTACGGATACACCGCGATGCCCGCGCGATGGGCGGTCCGGACGAGTTCTGCGTCGACCAGGAAGCAATGCGGGTTGATCGACTCCGCACCGACCCGCTTCGCTCGTTCGAGAATCGAGGCAGGGTCCCGCGGGGAAACCAATACCGCCAGGCGGGCATTCGGCGAGCGCGCTCGAAGCCGACCGAGGACCGCATCATCGAAGCACGAGAGCAGCATCCGCGACAAGAGTCCGCGGGCTTCCAGTTCCTCGACGACGATCCCCTCCAGTCCTTCATAGGGGGCGGCGACTCCTACTTTCAGCTCGAGGTTGAACTCCATCCTCGATCCGAAGCGGTCGAGGAGATCGAGCAGCGTCGGCATCCTCTCCGCTGTGCCCGCCCCGGGAGCCGCGTCCAGCATCGACAGCTCTGCTGCCGTTCGATCACGGATCTCCCCGATCGCCCCAAGTCGATCGAGCGCCGCATCGTGATGAATCACGACGACGCCATCCCGAGACAGATGAAGATCCGTTTCGATCATGTCGGCCGATTGCTCGATCGCCCGTTCGAACGCGGGCAGCGTGTTCTCCGGCCGTTCGCCGGACGCCCCGCGATGTGCGATCACGAGCGGACGGCTCATGGCACCCCCGAATCGGCGTCCTCGTTTGCCCAGCCCCGCGACCGTTCGACCGCGCGGAGCCAGCCGCGATAGAGCGACTCGCGCCTGTCCTCCGACATGTCCGGCTCGAAGAGCGTCGCCGGTCCCACCTTCGTGTCGAGTTCGGATCGATCGCGCCAGAACCCGACACCCAACCCCGCCAGGGCCGCAGCTCCCATCGCCGTCGCCTCGAGAACCGCCGGACGCTCGACTGCGATCCCGAGTATGTCCGCCTGGAACTGCATCAGAAAGTCGTTCTCACACGCCCCTCCGTCCACGCGCAGCACCGACGGTGAAATTCCGGAGTCCTGGCCCATCGCGTTCATGACGTCTCGCGTCTGGAACGCGATCGACTCGAGCGTGGCGCGAGTAATATGGGCGCGACTGGAACCCCGTGTTAGGCCAACGATCGTACCGCGTGCGGCTTCGTCCCAGTAGGGTGCCCCCAGCCCCACGAAGGCGGGAACGACATAGACGCCGTCGCTGTCCGGAACGCTTCTCGCGAGTGCTTCTGTTTCGGCTGCATGTGAAACGAATTCGAGGCCGTCACGGAGCCACTGAACCGCGGACCCGGCGACGAAGATCGAGCCTTCGAGGGCGTATTCCAAACGATCATCCTTGCGCCAGGCAACCGTGGTGATCAATCCTGCCTCCGAGCGCGGTGCCTCCGCGCCGGTATTCATCAAGAGGAAGCAGCCGGTACCGTAGGTATTCTTCGCACGGCCCTGCTCGACACAGCCCTGCCCAAAAAGAGCGGATTGCTGGTCACCCGCGACCCCGGCGATCGGAATGGCCGCCCCGAAGATCGAGGGATCCGTTTCCCCGAAGACGCCACTCGAATCGCGTACCTCGGGCAGCATCGCGCGCGGAATCCCAAGCGCATCCAGCAGAAAGTCGTCCCACGCACCCTCGGCAATGTTGAAGAGAAGCGTCCGCGATGCGTTCGACGGCTCGGTTGCGAAGACCCGCCCTTTGGTGAGCTTGTAGATCAGCCAGGTGTCGATGGTCCCGAAACACAGTTCCCCCGCTTCCGCCCGGCTCTGCGATCCCTCGACGGCATCGAGGATGAAGCGAATCTTCGTTCCAGAGAAATAGGCATCGATCAGGAGGCCCGTCCTCTCGCGGATCTCCTCCTCGAGACCCGCTGCCCGCAGCCGATCGCAGACGCCGCTGGACTGGCGGGATTGCCAGACGATCGCTGGATGGATGGGTTCGCCCGTCTTGCGATCCCAGACCACGGTGGTTTCGCGCTGGTTCGTGATCCCGATCGCTGCGACATCGCTCGCTCTCGCCCCTGCCTTCTCGAGCGCACCCCGCGCTGCACGTAGCTGGCTGTCCCATATCTCGACGGGGTCGTGTTCGACCCAGCCGGGCTTCGGAAAGGACTGAGAGAACTCGAACTGCTCGACGCCGGCGATCTCACCTCCCTCGTCGAAGAGCAGCGCACGGGACGACGTCGTCCCCTGATCCAACGCAAGAATGAATCGGGCCATTCGATCCCCCTCCTTTCGATGGCGTCGCAAAGCGACGGCGAAGATCCCTCCGCTTCTTCCGCAATCGTGCCGTTAGTCTCAGCCGTCGTCCCCGAACAGCGCGTCCACGAACTCTGCCGCATCGAATTCGCGCAGGTCCTCGATCCCTTCACCGACCCCGACGAAGTTCACCGGAATCTGGAATTCGTCGGCGAGCCCCACGATCACCCCACCCTTCGCCGTTCCGTCCATCTTGGTCAGCACGAGCCCTGTCACATCCGCGACTTCGGTAAAGAGGCGTGCCTGGGAGATCGCATTCTGGCCCGTATTCGAGTCGAGTACGAGCAGGATCTCGTGGGGAGCCTCCGGGATATCGCGTCCGATCACGCGAACGATCTTCCCGAGTTCTTCCATGAGCGGCTTCTTCGTCTGGAGCCGTCCCGCCGTATCGATGATCGCGACATCGACGTCGCGCTCAAGCGCCGCCTTCACCGTATCGAAGGCGACCGAGGCCGGATCGCCGCCGGCTTCTCCCTTGACCACCTCACATCCCACCCGCTCACCCCAGGCCTCGAGTTGCTCGATCGCCGCCGCGCGGAACGTGTCCCCCGCGCCGAGTAGGACCTTGCGCCCCTTTTCCCGATGCCGCGCGGCGAGCTTCCCGATCGTGGTCGTCTTGCCCGCACCGTTCACCCCGAGCACCACGATGACGTGTGGCTTCGAGTCGACCCCGAAGGCGTCGTCACTTCGCTCCGCCGCAGCGAGCTTTTCTCCGATTGCCTGTTTCAGGATCGACCGAACACGCTCGCCATCGGCACCGCGCCCTTGGGTGCGGACGGTCTCGAGCAGCGACTCGGCGGTCGACACCCCGAGATCCGCGGTGAACAGGATCTCCTCGAGTTCCTCGAGCAGGTCGTCGTCGACCTTGCGACCGCCCAGCACATCGCCCAGCCGCCCGACCAGGGCCTCGCTCGTCCGTAACAGCCGATTCCTCAACCCCGCCGGCGGTTCGGGTTCGGGTTCGGGTTCGGGTCCGGGTTCGGGTTCGGGTTCGGGTTCGGGTTCGGGTTCGGGTTCGGGTTCGGGTT
>JAPYTP010000148.1 GCA_029941885.1 Myxococcota bacterium | reverse complement strand
TCCACGGCCGAGTCGTCGGCATCAACACCGCCATTCGAAGCAACGCCAACACGATCGGCTTTTCGGTCCCAATCAATCAGGCCAAGCAGATTCTTCCGCAACTGCGCGCGGACGGGCGGGTCACGCGGGGCTGGCTCGGCGTGCAGATACAGGGCGTCACGAAGCAGATCGCCGAGACTTTCGATCTCGAGGAGGCCCGCGGCGCACTCGTCTCTCAGGTGCTGCCCGATACACCCGCCGCTGAGGGCGGAATCGAGCGCGGCGACGTGATCATCGAATTCGACGGAAAGGCGATCAACGAATGGAAGGACCTCCCCCTCGTCGTCGCCAACACTCCGGTCGAAACCCGGGCCAAGGTCGTCGTCGTGCGCGAGGGCAAGAAGAAGAACTTCAAGATCAAGATCGGTCGACTCGACGACCCCCAACAGACCGCGTCGGTCAGGCCGGAGGTGGGTGGGGCTGAAGCCTTCGGATTGCGTGCGCAGGACCTGACCCCCGCACTCGCAGACCAGCTGGGCCTCGACCAGACAGACGGGGTCATCGTGACCGATGTCGACCCCACTGGCGCGGCAGCCGAAGCCGGAATCCGTCGGGGCGACATCATCGTCGAACTCGATCGCAAGACGGTGAAGAACGCGGGAGATCTGTCGAAGCGTCTGGACGCTTCGCCGGAGGGAGTCCTGGTCCTGGTGCGACGCGGAGACGCGACCCTGTTCGTCCCGTTGAAGCGCGCCGGATAAAGCTGTTTTCGCCCGCTCGCGCGGGCGGAGGCGTGGCGCTAGCGGATCGAGCGATGTTGGTAGAGCGTGCCGTCGGTGAAGCCCTGTTTTCGGTAATAGCCGCGCGTCCCGATCGCTGAAATGACCGAGAGCACCGTGTGGCCCGCATCGACCGCGACGCTCGCGGCGCGGTCGAGCAGAGCCGTGCCGAGTCCGCGATGCTGGGCAGCCTCGCCCGGGGCCGCTCCGATCCGTACGGCCCCACCGTAGACGTGGAGTTCGCGGACGAGCGCGTGATCCCGAAGTTCCTCGACGAAGGACGCGTGCGACGGGAGAAAGAGCCGCAAGAATCCGACGATCCGATCTTCGGGTGTCACGAACTCGAGAAAGACCTCACGCCCGCTGCCCACGGCGTACTCGGTCTCTCGCAAGTCGAGCCGCTCGGGGTCAAAACTCTCCCCCCGGATCTCCCGTCGTCTGATCTCGACCAGCGTCTCACCCCGCCGCTCGATTTCCCGTTCGGCGATCTGACGAAAATTCGTTCGCTTGTTCCCGACGACGATGTCATCGGAAGAGATGTCCCGAATCACGCGCGTGACCCGGCAATAGCGTGGCACCTTCGGAAGCGACTCCGCCACGACCACGAGGAGCTCATCCGCCGAATAGGGCTGCCATTGCCCTCTCTTCCAGGGGCCCATCAGCTCGGCGGTCTCGATCAAGCTGCACGGATAGAGCTTCAATTCATCCGGTCGGAAGTCCGTGTCTTCGAAGAGCCTCGCGAAATCCTCGCAATCGCTCTCCGGTGTGGCGCCCAGCAGGTTCGCCATCCAATGCACGTGGAGCTTGAAGCCCGCACGCCGCAACCGGGCGAAGGCAGCGCGGGTCTCCGCGACCGCGTGACCCCGCCGGTTCGCCAGGAGGATCGAATCGTCGAGGCTCTGGACACCGAGCTGGATCTTCGTTGCGCCGAGGCGACGCAACCGCAGCACCTCTTCTTCGGTCACGTGATCCGGGCGGGTCTCGAGGACGAGTCCGACACACCGCGCCCCGGCGGTCTCATTCGCCTGCTGTACCTCGGCGAGGGCCTCCCAATCCGAGCCCTCATGCTCGAGCAGCATTTCCCCGCCCTGCGCCTGTTTCAGGAATCGGGTCACCCGCTCGTTGTAGGGATTTCGGTCGAACTCCTCCCCTCGCACCTCGGCATCGATCCGCCCGAAGTCCGGTGTTCCCGGATCGAAATCGTCCCGTCCATCGCGACCCGCCCCGAAATCATTCATCGCGTCGAAACAACGCTTCACGAACCAGACTTGATAGGCCTCCGGGTAGAAGGACCACGTCCCTCCCAGGACGATCATCTCGATCTTGTCAACGGGGTGACCCGTGGCATCGAAAGCGGCCAGGCGATTCCAGGTCTGGAGATAGGGATCGAATCGATTATTCGCCGCCCGCTGCGCGCCCGGCTCATCCGACAGATAGCTCTTCGGCATTCGGACATCGTTCGGACAGAAGATGCATTTGCCCGGGCACGGAAAGGGCTTCGTCAACACGGTCAGCGGAGTGACACCACTCTGTGTCCGAACGGGGCGCCGCTGGACGCGTCGACGGAAGCGATCCTGGTCGAATCGGAACGCTTCGTCGACGGCGAAGGCGCCGAAGCCTGCGATCAGGTCGCTGCGCGAGAAGAACCCGCCGCCGGGCTTCGGATGGCGCCGCAGCAACCGGTCCATCGTTTCCGGGGCGAGCGGATCCGGGGCGTCGTCGGCGATCGCCTCGATCGCTCGCAAGAGCGGAAGCAGGACCTCACGCATCGGTTCGGGGTCGAAGTCCCGATCCGGTCCCCGCCCACGCAGTCGACCGGGGACACGCTTGCCGGAGGACAGCGAGGAACCCCCCGACTCCTCTTTCGCCTCGTTGGGCGCCTCGTTGGGCGCAATGGCATCGGTCTCAGCCAAGGGGCACTCCTCGCGGCCGAGTGTAGGGCGATGGCACGCGATCGTCCTAGTATTCGCCGCGACCATGAACGAACGCACACATCAACAGCTCCACGCCCTGTCGCTGGCGTTCTACGAGGCCCATGCCGAGGCTTTCGATGCGAGTCGCGCCGATCTCCCCTGGCCGGGCTGGGATCGCGTGGTCGAGGCCCTGCCCGATCAAGGCAACCAGATCCTTGACATCGGCTGCGGAAACGGACGCTTCGCCCACTTCCTGCAGAACAGTGGGGTCGACTTCGACTACACGGGGACCGACGCGAACGACGCCTTGCTCGAGGCCGCTCGAGAGAGCCTCGAACCGCCGCTGGGCGATCGAGCCCGATTCGTCCTGCAAGATTTTCTCGAGGCGAGCGAGCCCGGTCGCCACCTACCGCACCAGGAGTTCTCCCTCGTGGCGCTGATGGGGGTGCTCCATCACGTTCCCGGGATGGAAGCCCGACTCGCCCTTCTGCGTGCCGCCGCGAAGCGGCTCGCCCACGGCGGCCTGCTCGCGCTGACCGCCTGGCAATTTGCGGGGCGCGAGCGCTTCGAGCGGCGGCTCGTCGACTGGTCGAAGATCGGAGATGTCCTCGGCGTGCCGGTCGACCGGACGGAACTCGATCCCGGGGATTTCCTGCTCCGATTCGGAAATGACCCCACGGCCCCACCACGCTATTGCCACCAGGTTTCGGATGCGGAGTTCGCCGGCTGGCCCGAGCGACTCGGACTCCGTCCGATCGCCGACTTTCGGGCCGATGGCGCGGAGGGGGACCTCAATCGCTATTGGCTCCTAAGACGCGACTGAGGGGCCTCTGGCCGTCCCGAGTCCCGGCCCCGGATCCCGGACCGATGGACGCCGCTTGCCGTAGTCCATTGCCCGCAATGCTTCATCTGGCAGCTGATTCCGCCGATGAACTCACCAGATATGTGCATTCAGCGACGAGCAATCAGCGCGGCATTCGTCTGCGGGGTCTGGCTTTTCTCAGCCTCCGCGGCATCGGCAGGCTCGTTCGAAAACCGGGTGAGCGAGATCACCGAATGGGGCGAAAGCGAATCAGTCGCGGATTCGCTCCTCGCGCCCTATCGCGATTGGCTCGCGGCCTCCGAGGCCGCAATGACTCTTCACGACTACGTGACCGGTCGCCATGGTGCCATCGCACTCTCCGGCCTCGCCGCCGTTCTCTTCCTGGTTGGATGGACGATTCGACAGCGGCGCGGAACGGGCGGCCTAACGCTACGCCTCAACTTTCCCGACGAGATCGAAGGCGACTTCGAGGTCCGCCTGAATCGACGCAGCGGTCGACGAAGTCGATCTTCCAGCGTCCGCAGCGGTCGGCCTCATGCAAGAAAGAAAGTTCGTCGCGAAACACAATTCGATCGAGTCAGGCCGGGCAGTTGGTTCCTCTCGATCGAAGGAACGCTGCGTTCTGCCGACTCCCGCGCACAGCTGATGCGGGTCGACGAAGAGATCGAAGTCGAAATCGAAGCCGGTTCGAGTGCCTCGATCGAGCATGCCCTTCGCTCGGTCGAGGCCCCGGTCGAATTTCGGATCCATTGGGACCGACAGCCGGCGCGCGACGTCGGCCTCGGGCTCTCCGGTGCTCCCCAGACTCTTCGTTATGCCGGCCAGGGCATCTTCAACATCACCCTCGCGCTGGGAAGCCACGAGATCGTGATCGGTTCGGGCGACCGCGTCCTCGAACATTCCATCAAGATCACGAGCTACGAGCCGAGCCTCCACCAGATCGATCTGGCCACCGCGCACGGTCTGATCTTCAAGGGTTGTCCCCCCGCGGTCCAGTCCTTCCTGCAAGGAGATCTCGGCAACGCCGCCCGCGCCCTCGATCGCGACGGTCAGCCCGACGTCGCCTCGCTGCTGCTCGCCCGCCTTCATCAGGAACAGGGCCGGACCGAGCAAGCAGCCGAACAGCTCGAGAACGCCGGGCGAGACCGGGAAGCGGCGGAACTACGTCGCTCGATCTCCGACTTCGACCGAGCCGCAGCGCTCTTCGAAAATGCCGGAGAACTTCGAAGCGCGGCCGAAATGTACGACGCGGGTCACGCCTGGCCCGAGGCGGCCCGCGCCTTCGCCGCCCTCGAAGACTGGCCGGAAGCGGTCCGATGCTTCGAATCAGCGGGAGATCGCGACGGATTGATCGGGGCACTCGAGGCGCAGGGCGAAATCTTGCGGGCTGCTGCCCTGGCGACCGAATGTGGCGACCGGGCTCGATCCATCCGCCTGCTTCAGCAGATCGGGCCGACGGACCCCGAAAGCGGACGCGCCGGCGAATTGCTCGCCCTCGCCTACGAGCAGGAGGGGCATTCCGATCTCGCTGCGAACCAGCTCGAACGTTGTCTGGATGCACTCGCTCCCGGCGAGTATGCACCCCAGCTCGAGATTCACCTCTCCGAACTGCTCGAAGACAGCGGTGACGTTCCGCGGGCACTCGCCGTGCTCGAGACGCTTCGCGATCGCGACCCGACCTTCCCTCGGATCGCGAGCCGGATCGAGGGGCTCCGCAAGAAATTATCGGGGGCGGCCCGGGCACATCACGCGACCGCCTTTGTGCCACCCGCCGGCGCGACCGCATTCATCTCGCAGGAGCGCTACGAGATCCTCGCGGAAGTTGGTCGCGGGGGAATGGGGCTCGTCTACAAAGCGCTCGACCGGAGACTCGGACGGACCGTCGCGCTCAAACGCATGCCCGAGAACCTGCGAGACCATCCGGCAGCCGTCCAGCTCTTTCTCGGTGAGGCGCAAGCCGCCGCACGCATGAATCACCCCAATATCGTGACCCTCTATGACGCGGACCAGGAGAATGGGAGCTTCTTCATCACGATGGAGTTGCTCGAAGGATTGCCGCTCAACACGATTCTCAAGCAGCGCGGCCGATTCGGTCCGCGGGATTCCGCGCGCCTCGGCGCCCAGGTGTGTGCCGGCCTGCAGTTCGCGCATGATCACGGCATCGTCCACCGCGACATCAAGACCTCGAACCTCTTCGTGACCCGCGAAAAGGTCCTGAAGATCATGGATTTCGGCCTGGCCAAGATTCTCGAAGCCGTCCGCGACGGCAGCTCCACGATCATCGCGGGCACGCCCTTCTACATGGCTCCGGAGCAGGCCGCGGGGCGGGTGAGCGACGGCCGAACCGACCTCTACGCCCTCGGCGTCACCCTCTTCGAGTTGTCCACGGGACGGCTCCCCTTTCGAGAGGGCGATGTCGCGGAGCAGCACCGGAACGCGGAGCGCCCCGACCCCTCCGAGGGACTCGACGATTATCCCCGCTCCCTGGCAGATCTGATTCAGCGGTTGATGTCGAAGACTCCCGAGGATCGACCCGGAAGCGCGGACGAGGTGGCTTCCGCACTGATGGGCGTCATCGAAGCCGGCTGATCCATCGCGCGCCGACAGCGCCGATCGAGCTAGAGCGTGGTCCGCTGCGGTTCTGCGACGCTCGCCCGCTCCGCCTCGGCCTCGGCTTCTTCCGCAGCGAGCGCCTGCAGTTCGGCGAGTTCCTTCGTCGCGCTGCGATGGCCCTGCTCCGCTGCGCGGCCGAGCCAATCGAGGGCTTCGTTCCGGGTAAGCGTCGCCGAGAGCTTGCGAGAGTACATGCCACCCACATTGTATTGGGCCGACGCATACCCCTGTTCCGCCGCCATCCGCCACCAGTGTTCGGCCTCCCCGTTATCGATCTCGACACCTTGGCCGGTCAGATAGATCGTGCCGAGCATGTTCTGGGCCCTGGGATGGTGGCGTTGAGCGGCGAGTCGGTACCAGCGCAGCGCCTCTTGGAAGCTCTGTTCGACCCCGAGACCCTTCAGGTAGAGCACCGCGAGGTTGTTGCATCCGTCGGCGTCGCCCTGCTCCGCAGCCATCCGACTCCAGCGCAGGGCTTCGTCGTAGCGCTGAACGACGCCATCTCCGCGTGCATAAAGAAATCCGAGCTGGGCTTGGGCCGGGGCGTAGTCCTGCTCTGCGGCCATCCGGTAGTACTTGACGGCTTCGAGCGCGTCTCGCTCGGTCACCCCCCCCTCATCGAAGATGACCGCGAGGCGATACTGCGAGATCGCGTAGCCCCGGCTTGCGGCCGCGCGATAAAAGCCGAGCGCAGTCTCGATATCGGGATCGGTACCGAGGCCCTGTTCGTGGGCTTCCCCGAGTCGATGGAGCGCTCCGACATGGCCGAGGTCCGACGCCTTCGTCCAGAACGAAACCGCCCCCACCGGGTTCGGAGCTGAGCCCTCGCCGCTCCGAGCGAGTTCACCGAGCACGAAGAAGGCCGGCGCCTGACCGGCCGCCCCCGCACGCGTGAGCCATCGCCGACCCTCCGCGAGATTCCGGTTCTGGCCTTCGGCACTGACGAGCATCACGCCCAGATCGGTCTGGGCCTGGGCGTTCTCGTTTTCCGCCGCCAGCGTGAGCCAGCGAAGGGCCTCGGCCTCGCGCCTCGCGCGTTCGGTATCTTTCGCCTCCCCCGCCGCCGTCTTGTAGAAGCGTCCAGCGGCATGCTGAGCCGAGACATCGCCCCCCTCTGCGCGCACAAGCAACTCCGGCGCCGGATCACTTCCCGAGCCATCGCCCGAGGGCGTAGCCTCGATCTGATTACAAGCCGCCACCAGAACGACGAGCGCGAGCGCGACCGTTCCCCGAACCCAAGATTCCCGAAACCGCATCCCGCAGACCTCCGCGCAGCCCGAAAGGGCTGCGTCCAACCTGCGTCATCGGCGCACCGGAAATACAAATTGAGCTGGAAATCCAGGTCGGATCCCGCGCAAACCCCACCCCGCCAGACCGACAGGCAGGGGGGTCTGTGAGAACCGAGAAAAGGCCGGGGACCGGCTGGGCAAGCGCTACGTCGGACCGATCCCTGCTGCCTGGCGACAGGCCTCGAGGACCGGCGTCGCAAGCGCCTTCGCGCGCTCGGCGCCCGCGTGGAGGATCTCTTCGACGGCTTCGGGCTTCTCTTCGAACTCGGCGCGGCGAGCGCGCATCGGCTCAAAATAGTCCATCAGCCGGGCGAGCAGGTCCTTCTTGACGTCCCCATACCCGAGGCCGCCGGCCGCTGCGCGGTCGAACATCTCCGTGCGCTCTTCCGGGGTCGCGAACAGGCACCAGAGATCGAAGACGGTCTGGTTCGTATCCTTGGGATCCTCGACCGGCGTCGAATCGGTCACGATGCCCATCACGGACTTCTTGAGTCTTCCCTTGGCCGCGAACATCGAGATGGTATTGCCGTAGGACTTCGACATCTTGCGGCCGTCGGTCCCGGGAACCGTCGCCGTGTCGTCGAGGATATAGGGCTCGGGCAAGACCAACGCATCGCATTCATAGAGGCGGTTGAAGCGCTGGGCCATGTCGCGCGCCATCTCGATATGTTGTTTCTGGTCTCTTCCGACCGGCACGAGATGGGAGCCGTAGAGCAGGATGTCGGCGGCCATCAACACCGGGTACGTAAAGAGCCCGTGGTCGATATCCTCGCCCTTGTCCATCGCCGCCTTGTAGGCATGGGCCCGCTCGAGCATCCCCATCGGCGTGACGGACGTCAGGATCCAGGTCAACTCTGCCACCTCCGGGAGGTCACTCTGGCGAAACAGGATGGCACGATCGGGGTCGAGGCCGGCCGCGAGGTAGTCGAGCGCCACAGCCACGGTATTTCGGCGACGTTCGGCCCCGTTCCGCACCGTGGTCATCGAGTGGTAGTCGGCGATGAAGTAGAGCGCCGTGTCATGGGACTCCTGCAGATCGACGAACTGACGCAACGCGCCGAAATAGTTGCCGAGATGCAGGTTCTCGCCCGTCGGCTTCGTACCGGAAAGCACGATCTGCTGGTGCCTCGGAAGCGATTTCACGGGCGTGTCTTCGGTCTTCTTCTTGGACATTCTGGTTCGATTCGATGGGGTGTTGGGTTGAGGCTCGGGAATGCGTTAGTCGTGGGCGGGCGTCATCCAGTGGGTGAACTCGGGATCTTCAGCCTGGATCACCCGTTGGAATCGGTTTCGCAGGGTCGTCGAAATCGGCCCGGGGCAGGACTCGAGCTTCTGGCGATCGACGGACTCGACGGGCCAGACGCCGGCGTTGGTGCCCGTCAGGAAGGCCTCGCGAGCGCCGAGAATCGCCTCGGGCTTGACGGGCGCTTCGCGAACCGTGATCCCCTCGGCCTTGGCGATTTCGATGATCGAGCTTCGAGTCACGCCGTGGAGCACCTTCGTGCCCGGCGGGGTCAGCAGCTCGCCCGCCTCGTCGACCAGAAAGAGATTCGTCGTCGGCCCCTCGGCGAGATGGCCATCTTCGTCGACCAGAATGATCTCATCGAAGCCCTCGGCCTGAGCGCGCGTCTTCGCCGTCATCGGCGAAGCGTAATTCGCCGCGACCTTGGCCTGGGGCGGAACGATGTCATCCCGTCGATTGGCCCTCTCCTTCTCGATCCAGAGCTTCAGGAATTGCGGCTTCTCGGGAGGCGGCTCGACGAAGCGATCCTGGATATCGGCCTTGGGATCGTAGGCGGCAATCGCAACGGTCACGCGCGTGTCGACCGGGACGACGTCGATCTCCACCGACGCGAAATAGGCGCTGATCTTGACCGCGCGCGCGCCGGCGTTCTTTCGAACCGTGGCCCGAATCGCCTCGCGGATCTGCTCTGGGCTCTGCTCGATGGGCAGCCCCATCAACTCACAGGAACGAAAGAAGCGTTCGACATGCTCGCGCAGCCGAAAAATGGATGCCCCACGGGGCGCCCCTCCCGCGATCGCCGAAGTCTTCAGATCGTGCACCGACATGAAGTCGAACACGAGCGACCCTCGTTGGAGCGAGTGCGAGAGCACATGCACCGTCGCTTCCGCCCAGGGCCGGTAGGCCCCATCGATCCAGACCAACCGGCTAGATTCACCCGAACTGCTTGATGTCAAAGGATCTTCTCCGTCAGCGGTCCGCGTTCGCGGCGGGACTGTATCAAATGAATGGGGACGGGATGGTTTTTTCCCGCCACCTGGACCCTTTAGGGGGCTACTTCCCTATTCGAGTGAAGTCCTTCCCCGCGCCTCCCCAGCGATTGCCGCGGTCTTCCCAGAGGATCCATCAAGATGACCCAAGCCATCCGCCGAGCCAGTAACGCAATCGTCGTCACCGCCCTTCTGTATCGAGAACTCGCGGTCTCAGCGACGGACCTACTGCGCCCCGCGACGTATCGCCGCTAATCCAATTGGCCCGGCTCGTCGGGTCGCCTTGCCGAGCAAGCGAGTTCGCCACACACGCCCAGATCGCCTCCGGGCGAGGGGCGAAGGACCGGACCGCGCGAGCCGGGAGGACCTGACCGCCTGAGATCTGCGCAACTCCCAGTCGATGAACCCGAATCGAGTTCCACGCGGAGCCGCATTCGGGTTTTCTGCATCTGGGATCCGTGAGCGCCGTGCGAAGCACCCCGCCTGATTCACTCCCCTGCCCGCGAGTTCGAATCGCGGGCAAAGCGTCTCAGGAGGCTCGATTCGCTTGATCTCGGTCATCGCCCGCGAACTCGCCCGGCTCGAGATCCGCCGATTGCGGTTGCCCACGATGCAGCGCGCGATAGGCCTCGAGGGTCTCGTCGCGACGGCGTGCCGCGGATTGCGCGGGCGACTGGCTCGCGACCCAGGTACGCGCCGCCAGCGCGATCGCGAAGAGCATCGCTGCGACCGCGATCATCAAGAAATCACGGGGAGTCAGCGACGCGATCGTGGGGCGATAGCTCGTCGTGAGGTAGGTCATCTTCAGAACGAAACCGACCAGCAGTGCCGTCCAGCCGGACAGCAGCATCAAATCGATCAGGGGAAGCACGGGCATCTCAAGGTCTCCCACTCGCGTGCCGACCATCGTAATCTGCACGAGGCGGCCAGGTCAAATCCCAAAGGCGACTTGCCGGTGAGGCGCGCATGACTCTCCGGTCCACAACACGCGGGGTGTGAAGAACCCGCAATGGCGGAGACCAAGCCCCGCGCTACATTCAGCGCCCCGATGGCCACCATAGGTCATCAAGCCCCACCGCACTTCGAGAGATCCCAATCGGATTTCAAGAAAGATCGGGTCACGGGTTGCCCTTATGGGCGGACATAGAGTTTCTGGGCTGCTTTCCGGTGTGCGGAAATCAGCACTCGCCGGCGACGGTCGGCCGAGCAAGGAGACACCGCGTTCGCTTCCGGGGCCGACGTAGCTCAGCTGGTAGAGCAGCTCACTCGTAATGAGCAGGTCGTCCGTTCGAGTCGGATCGTCGGCTCCATTTAGGTCTGCGGAATAGCACGACTTTCTGAAGCAAAGGCTAGAGTCGTCTCTCCGAATCCGTTCGTTTGTCGCCTTCATGTCGCCTTACACGCATGAGACGTGGCGATCCGATCATGTCTTGTGGTGAGAGCATCCTGATTCGCTCGTCGAGGCGAAGCCTCGACCGCTGAGTGTTCTAGGGCGCGAACGAAACGAGCATCGGTTCGAAATGTCAGATGAACTTGGCCGACAATTACGAGACCGAGCGGATCGTTCCTTGTTCCGAAGGCGACACTCGGGGCGACAGTTGCGTGATATCGACGGAAGTGTCCCACCAGAGAGAGCTGAATGCCTCAAGAGGGGCCTGACCCGCTCATTGGTATTGAGTATCACTCCTCCACTAGCGACATCATCTGGTCCGTTGCGGTTGAGTGTCCGAGAACCTTCAGTAGTCCAGGTCCGAGCCCCATGGTGGCTTGATGACCCACCTGTCCAATACCCATTTCGATAAGCACGCAGATCGAGATGGGACTCGCAGATTCGCTGAGAGCGTCCTTGGCCGACCCCCCACCCCCCTTAAACGGTGCGAGCGTTGTTCTTACCCATGCACAGGGTTTTGCACGTCCGGAGTTTGAAAATACCAGAATTAATTTTGGGTTCGTGGGTCCCATCCGGCGGGGCTATCGCACCGACTGTCACGCGCTGTGTTCGACCTCCCAGAACCTTCATGTCAGACCAACATGACGCGGGATGTTAGGCTCGATCTGTAACTTTTCCGGAACGGCCCCTTGGACCCTACTCGTCAGGACACCTAGTATCGGCGGTGCGGATCATTCTGACAACTAAGCTCCGACGGTGCTACTCGGCCCCTTCCGGGGGAATAGGAGAGGTAGAGACGGCGATGGGTCTCTCGTTCGAGCGCATCATGGGCGACAGGCCTAATATTCCGTCTCGGGACCACGTCCGGCCAAAGTTTCTGCGGGAGAACGCGATGAAGGTCTTGAAGCTCTATTCAGACGAGTCTCCTAACGCCCGGCAACCCGCAATCACCCTCAAGAAAGAATAGAAGGAAGCGTAGAAATGGGTACAGAAGAGAATCGAGCGACCGCACTCAAGATGCTTGAGCAAATCGGCAAGGGCATTATCGATGAGTCACTGGTGGCACCGGATATTTGTTGGTGGGTGCCGGGTACAGGGACGATGCAGAAACAGGACTTTCTAAAGCTAGTCGAGGGGTTCGGCGCCCTCACGAAGGGCGACTGTAAGTTTGTCATTCGTGGGATCACCGCCGAAGGGGACCGGGTTGCGGTCGAAGCGGAGTCCACCGCGGAACTGATCAACGGCGATACGTACAACAACACCTACCATTTTCTATTTCAATTCGAAAACGGAAAAATACGACTCGCCAAGGAATACAACGACTCGAAGTATGCGGCGGACACCTTCGCCAAGCTGGGTGGACTCGGCTAATTCCGTCTAGGGAAACCGAGGGTTATAGGCAAAATAAGCCCCGTTTTCCTCACCGCCGATACTAAGCATTCTGACAACTAAGCCCCCGGTGAGGCTACTCGGCCCCTTCCGGGGCGGCGCATGGCATAGATGTGCATGATGCAACGCCTGTACAATGGGGTCGCATCCCGATGCGGGCAAATACGCCTCATCCTAAGTCGACTTGTCAGATCTGTTCTTAGCGGTGGTTTGAAAAAGGCAGCTTCTATTTCCTACTCCCCGTCACATCTAGACCGTCATGCATAATGCGGGCTAGCCGGGCGGCGGCGGCAGCATACCTCGCCAGGCCGTCGTCACGATCTCGATCAGCTGTCCGTCGGGGTCGCGAATGTAGATCGCCTGACCCCACTCACTTTCGGCCCCTCGACTCTCGCTGAGCACCTCGCCGCCGTGTCCTTCGACCTTCACGAGCAGTGCGGGCACATCATCGACCGAGAATGCGAGATGGGTCAGTCCCGGCTCGTTCAGCTTGCGCGCACGATAGGCCTCGCGCGCCTTCGGGTCGCCGAAGTGCATCAGGTTGAGGGTCAGGTCGGGTCGCCAGAGGTAGGTCGCCGTCAGCCTGCACGGCGAGGGAACCATCAGGACCCGGCTGGCAAGGTCATCGGGCACCTCGAAGTCCCACCAAAACCGGAACCCGAGCAGCCCCTCGTAGAATCGCCTGGAACGAGCGATATCCTGAATCGTCTGCCCGAGGTGATTAAAGAAAACTCCGCGGTACTGATCGGCCGGCATGTGGACTCCTCGAACGCGGGCATCTCTCCGAGGGTAGGAAAAATAAGCCCCGTTTTCAGCGCCACCGATACTAGGCATTTTTACAACTAAGACCCGACGGGGCTACTCGGCCCCTTCCCGGGGAAGGGATTCGGGTGGCTTTCGGGAGAGACCGTTTTCAGTCTTGAGTCGCGCCACTACTCACAAACCGATGCGCAGCTCCTCTGATAACTATCCGTATCATCATCATTCCCGTCCGATAGGCGAAACGCATTACCACTCAATCCCGTTACGCCTCCCATTTGCCTCGCACAATAGTGTTTTACAATTTTAGGTGGGCTGGGTAATTTCACTCAACCGCTGAAGCACGAGAGAATAATGCGCCGCAACCCCCGCGTGACCCTGCACGGAAAAGTGGACACCCCATAGGAAGCTAGTCTTCCTTGGGGA
>JAPYTP010000147.1:6290-13640 GCA_029941885.1 Myxococcota bacterium | reverse complement strand
GAGATAGGACGGGGATGGCTCGATGCCCCGCGCGACTGCGGGGGCGGGGGGTTGGAGCGAATGTTCCAAGCGGACCCAGAGTGCCCGACATGGAATATTCGATCCTCGACGATGGACGAACGCTTTGACTGGCCGAGGAGGTGGCGACCGCCTCGGCACCGGGTCGGATTCGGATCTCGGTGCGTGGGCTCGAAGATTCTTTCGGCTGGGAACTCAAGCCGGAAGGCCTTTGTCAGGGTGCTGTCTGTATTCCCGCCCGACTTCGAACTGCCGGATCTCGCTGGGCGAATGCACACCCTCGTTGAGCATCGCGGCAAGAAAGTGTTGTTCATCGCCTATGCGTCCTGGTGAGGGTGCCGCGAGGACTTGCCGGTCTGGTTCACTGCCTTCCACCGGAAGGTATCAGCGCCCTACCTCGACATGATCCGAGACTGGGTCCGCACAGGGGCCGGCGCGATGTCACCGGATGAAATCCGTGCGGCTCAGCCGACTCCGGACGACGCCTCGCAGCTCGCGCGCGTCGAGCGCGCCGTCGCCTGGCATCTGCTCGAAGATGGACGAGCAGCGGCGGCGGAGAAACACTTCGATCGGGCGGCGCGGCTCGCGCCGAAAGACTGGACGATCCAGCGGGGTTCGATGCCGCTTCGAGGTGGAAATCCCTTCGGGCCCGAGTTCTTCGCCCTCGCAGAAAAGGGAAAATTCGACTACGCCCTCGAGGCGGTGACGCCGACCCATGTGCGAGAAGAGGAGCCCGCGACGGACTGATTTCGTCTCGGGTGTCCGCTCAGTAGTGCGGCGGCGGGGGCTCTTCGCCTGCGTCGACCATCCGATCACCGCCCTCGGCGATGAGCGTGCGCAGCCTCTTGCACTCGGCGATCAGCGCGTCGATCTGGTCCTGCTGCCGGGTCACGACCGAGTTGAGTTCGTCGACCGTGTATTCCTGGTGGATGACTTTGTTCTCCAGCACCTGGAAGCGCTCTTCGACTTCCTCCGAGAGATCGTGATCGGTCATGGCTATTCCTGTTCCGTTGGGTTCCGAGTGCCGGCGGACGCGGACACGGGTTCCCCGTGATCGATGCTCTTGCGAGCGTGCTGCCCGAGCGGAGATTAGCGCGCAACCGAGGCGATCTGCCCGAGGCTCCCATCCGCAACCGGGGTCGCTAGAAGCCGCACCTCGACGATCAGGGATAGAACGATATCGGGCGGATCGGCCACGAGCATTTCATAGTCGATCCAACCCTCGAAATTCACGAAGCGAGTGGGCTCGAAATGCTCCGCCAGCAATTCCATCGGAGCGAATCCGAAGCAATCGTGGAAGACGACAGCGGCGGCCACTCGTCCTGGCCCGTTGTGAACTCGAGCCCGGGCAGACGAAGGCTGTCGCAGATTCGAGATCGAAAGCGGAGCCCCCCCGACGTTCCCAGGACCAACCGCTGTCGGAAGTCGAGACCGCTGTCGGTTCGTTCTACTCGCCGAGCTTGTAGAGCGCCTTCGCGTTGCCGCAGATCATCTTGTACTTGTCCGCGGGATCCACGCCCGCCATCGTTTCTTCGATGATCCGCCGGCTATAGGGCCAGTCGTGGCGATGGTGTGGGTAGTCGTTCGCCCAGAGCAGGTTGTCGATACCGAACCAGCCGCGATTCTGCACGGCGAAGGGCTCGCGGATGAAGCCGGCCTTCCAGTTCTTCCGGAAGTAGTAGCTCGGCAGTTCCTTCAGATCGGATTTCGACCACACTCGGTTGCGCCACCAATGGTCGTCCATGTGTTCGACGCAATGCGGAACCCAACCGGCACCACATTCGGCCATCACGATCATGAGACTCGGGAAGCGGTCGAACATCCCCGAGTAGATCATCTTGGCGAACATGCCCGAGAATTCGGCGACCGCACCGCCCATGATCTGCATGCTGGGTACGGCGAACTCGAATTCGTGATCGCCCCCTCGCACCTTGGGCATCTGACTGTTCGTCGCCATGCCCGCGTGCTTCAGCCCTACGTGGACGTGGACCGGGAGTTCGGCTTCTTCGACCGCGGCCCAGAAGGGGTCGTCATCGGCGGAGAGTTCCGCGTTGCCAGAGGGCAGGGCAGAGAGAATGATGCCCCTCGCGCCGAGACTCTTCGCTTCCTTGAGCCGCATCAGCGAACTCTCGATTCCGACGCCCGGCATCTGATAGAGACCGATCAGCCGGTCGCGGTCGGCCGCCGAAAACTCCTCCCACATCCATTGGTTGTAGGCGTCGAGTCCCGCGAGATGATATTCCGGATCCGGTTGCGCCATGAAGGCGGCCATCGTGCGTTGTGACGGGTAGAGCACCTCGGCGTCGACGCCATCGATGTCCTGTTCGTCGAGCCGTGCGTCCCCGAGAAAGGCGCCCTGGCGCATGTTCTCGTAGCTCGTTCCGAACCAGTTGTTGTCCTCGTAGCGTCGGCCCCACTCGCCCTTGTTCGTAACGAGACCGATCGGCATCACAGGCTGACCGGGGACCACTTCCCAGGCGTCTCCCCCTTCGGGATCCTTCACGAGCTTCGGCATCCGGTCGTGAAACTTCGTGGGCAGATAACTCTCCCACATGGTCGGCGGCTCGATGGTGTGGCCGTCCGCGGAGATGATCTGGTAGTCGCGCTTGCCTTTAGGCTCCATGAATTCCTCGCCTTCTGCTCGATTGGGCCGCGTTCTGCGGTCGTCGCGGCGCCCGTCGCTGTGGTAGGGTACGCTGTACGCATCGACAGAGTACGCTGTACGCAGATTTTGGCAAGGGGCCGGAAATCTTGACGCCGAGGCAGCAGGCGAAGCGAGTTGCGAGAGACGGGACGCGTCCGGGGCTGACCCGTCTGCGCATCCTCGAGGCGGGCCTGCGTCTGCTCGAGCGCTGCCCGGGCACGGAGCTCAGCATGCGCTCGCTCGCGCAGGAACTCGGCGCGGCGCCAATGTCGCTCTATCGACACGTGCGCAACCGTGAGGACCTGCTCGAGGGCATCAATCTGCTCGCGCTCGAATCGATCAAGCTCGAGATCCCCTCGGACGGGGAGTGGCGTGCGCGTGCCCGAATCTGGATGCATTCCTTGCGCCGCGAACTGCATGCCCAGCCTGCGGTCGCGCCGCTCTTGCGATTGCGGGGATCGCTCGCGCCGACGCTCTTCCAGGTGCTCGATACGCTGGTTCGCGTGATGCTCGATGCCGGCTTCGAGCGACGCGAGGCTGCGCTGGCGTGCCGCGAGGTCGCGTGGTTTACGATGTCGTTCGTCACGAACGAAATCCGCAATCAGCCGCTCAATGACGATTCGAACGCCCCCATCGGCGCCGACCTGGGCTCGTTCGAACAACTCTCGACCCAGGATCTCAGCGACACGCCTGAACTCGCCGCGTTGCTCCCGGCCTTCGCCGAGATCGACATCGACGAGATCTTCACCGCTGCCGCCGACCACCTGCTCGACGGACTCGCTCGCAGCCTGGAAGCCACGCTCGCGACTCGGGCCGGTGTGCAGTCGGAGGGGAGCTAGATACGATGGCCCGGCAATCCTACGGCGCGGCACTCGGCGATCTCGCTGCGCGCGATCCGGATCGAGAAACACTCGTTTGCGGCGAGCACAGACTCAGCGTGGGTGAACTCGATCGGCGCTCGAACCGATTGGCACGGGCCTACGCCGATCTCGGAGTCGGCCACGGCGACCGGGTGAGTTTCTGTCTTCCCAACGGGATCGAACTCGTGATCGGCTGCTTCGCCACGTGGAAACTTGGCGCGGTGCCGAATCCACTCTCGGATCGACTCCCCGCGCTCGAGCGGGACGCCATTCTCGCGGTCGCGTCTCCCGCTCTGGTCGTGGGGATCAACGCCGGCGAGCGGGCGGCGGGCGCAAGCGTTCCGGCGGGCTTCGTTCCGGACGCGGCGCTCTCGGGTGGGCCGCTCCCCGATCGGACCGCTCCCCACGAGCGCGCGCTGGCGTCCGGTGGAAGCACGGGGATTCCCAAACTCATCCTTCCGAAGAGTGACGCCGCCTACGATCGCGAAAACGCTTCGCCGCTGTTCAAGGCCAGGCGCGCGGTCCTCGTCCCCGGACCGCTGTCCCACGCAGTCCCCTTTAGCGCCACCTTTCAGGGCATCCTTGCGGGCTGCGAGGTCGTCGTCATGGAGCGCTTTGATGCGAGTCGTTTTCTTGCGCTCGTGGAGGCGCACCGCGTCGATCGCGTGAGTCTCGTGCCGACCATGATGCTCCGCATCTGGCGCTTGCCGGAGGGTGAGCGCCTGGCGAGGGATGTTTCGTCCCTCGAGTTCGTGATGAGTGGGGGGGCGCCGCTGCCCGCGTGGCTGATGCGCTGCTGGATCGAATGGCTGGGGGCCGAGGTCATGCACGAAGCCTTTGGTCCGAGCGAGCGAATCGGCGGGACCTTCATCAGTGGCACGGAGTGGCTGGCCCATCCCGGTTCCGTCGGACGTCCCTCGGCGGGCGCGAAGATCAAGATCCTCGACACCGATCGAAACGAATTGCCGCCGGGTGAGATGGGTGAGATCTTCATGATGCCGACGGCGGGACCCGGCACGACCTACGAGTATGTCGGTGCAACGGCCAACCCGCGCCACAAGGGCTGGGAGTCCGTGGGCGACATGGGCTACCTCGATTCGGACGGCTATCTCTTCCTGGGCGACCGGCGCAGCGACATGATCCTGACGGGCGGACGCAACGTCTATCCCGCCGAGATCGAAGCCGCCCTGGTCGAGCACCGCTCGGTTCGTTCTTGCGCGGTTATCGGACTTCCCGACGAGGAGTTCGGTCAGCGCATTCACGCGATCGTCGAATGCGAGGGCGAGCTCGACGAGGAGGCGCTTCGGCGCCACTTGGCCGAACGTCTCGTCCAGTACAAGATACCGCGCGGCTTCGAGGCCGTGAAAACCAGCCTGCGCAACGAAGCCGGAAAGGTTCGGCGAACCGCGCTGCGTGCAGCCCGGCTCTAGGCTGGCCCATGCAGTCTGATTCAACCCAGCGTGAGAAGGAACTCGAATGAGCGATATATTCAAGGACGCCTACAGCATCGACTATCCGATCATCGACTCGGATGCCCACGTCAACGAGCCCCCCGATCTCTGGCAGGAGCGCGTGCCGGCGAAGTGGAAGGCTCGCGCGCCCAAGGTCCTGGAGACGGACGAGGGCGATCTCTGGTCCTTCGACGAGGGGCGCGAAAAGTGGCCCGTTGGACTCACCGCGACCGCCGGGCTCTCGTTCTTCCAGATCAACCCGATGGCGAAGGGCGGCTATCGTGAGATGCGCCCGGCTTCCTTCGATACGACGGCCCGTCTTCGTGAAATGGACGTCGACGGGATCTACGCGCAGGTGCTCTATCCGAGCGTCACACTGAAGGGGGCGCGAATCTACTCCGAGGAACCGGCCCTCCAGATCGCCTGCGTCCGCGCCTACAACGAGTGGATCGACGAGTTCTGCCGCGACTCCGGTGGGCGGCTGATTCCGCAGTCGATCATTCCGGCGACCGGTGTCGAGGATGCGACCGCCGAACTCGAGACCGCGATCAAGGCAGGCCATTCCGGAGTCATCATCTCCTCATTCCCGAACGGCACCCTCGATCCCAAGGAGGAGGACGATCGATTCTGGGCGGCCGCACAGGAAGCCGACATGCCGGTCGCGATCCACATCGGAAGCTTCCTGCCGAGTGCACCTACGGGGCAGGGTAAGCAGGCGAAGAACCCGGGCGCGCTCTGGACGGGCCTGCGATTCGTGGGAAAGGCCGCGTGGACGAAGGCGGGAGGACAGACGCTGAACGTCGTCTGCGACGTGCTCTTCTCCGGGGTCTTCCAGAAATTTCCCAAGCTCAAGATCGTGTTGGTCGAGGCCAATATCGGCTGGATCCCGACGTTGCTCGAACAGGCAGACGACATGTATCGCCGCTATCGCTGGTACACCGGTGCGGTCGACGAGATGAGCGGCATGCCGAGCGATGTCTTCCATCGCCAGTTCTACGCGACCTTCATGCTCGATACGGTCGGGGTCGAATTGAGACACCGAATGAACCTCGACCACATCATGTGGTCGACGGACTACCCGCATAGCGGCAGCGATTGGCCGGATTCGAGGATCACCCTCGAGCGGGTCTTTCGGGGTGTTCCCCAACTCGAGGTGAAGAAGATGCTCCACGACAACTGCAAGGCGCTCTACCATCTCGAGCATATTCGGGACCGACTGGACACGTAACTGACTGAAAATGAAACGGAAAAATTTAGATAGAACAAATTGACGAAAGCTGTCTCACCTGTTCTAATCGCGAGATGGTCGAAGTGACGGGCGAAATACCGAACCTGACCCGACAGCGCATTCTCGACGGTGCCCGCGATGCCATCGCGCGGCACGGGGTCGCGAAGCTGGGGATGGCCGATGTCTGCGAGAGCGCCGGGATGTCCCGCGGCACGCTCTATCGCTATTTCGGATCGCGCGAGGAGTTGCTCTACGCGCTGTCGCGGCGCGAGGCCGAGCGATTTCGGGACCAGGTCCTTCTGGCGGCTCGCAGTGCTCCGACACCGGAAGCACGGCTGCGCGTCTTGATCGAACAGGCGACTCGGCAGGTCCAGGAGCATCCGGCCTTGCAGCGCATGCTCGAGAGTGACCCGGCGCGTGTCCTGCGTGCGCTGCGTGAGCAGTTCGGGGCGATCCGCACCGAACTGCACGAGATTCTCGCTCCCTCGCTCGAGGCGACCGCACCGGTGCGTGCGGGGGTGGCGGAGGTCGATCAGCTCGTCGATTGGATCACCCGAATCCTCGTGACCGCCTACCTCATTCCCGATCCCGAGCCCGACAAGATGCTCGAGGGGCTGGCTGCGATGTATCGCATGCTGAGCCTCCCCGATCGGATCGAACCAACCAATCAACAGGGTCCCGATGGGACGAGGGGGTCTTGATGCCGGATGAGATTCAGACGATCGCAGAGATGATGTCGGCGGGGCCCAACGCGCCGATCGAAAACCCCTACGCGCTCTACGCCCGCGCGAGACGTGAAACGCCGGTGCTCGAGGTCGCCGGATTCGGTAGTCCCGCGAAGTTCCTGACGCGTTTCGATGACGTGCAGACCGCGCTGCGTGACTCGGAGACGTTCAGCAGTGCTTCCAATGGCGAACGTGGAATCGCGATTGTGATCGGTCGTACGATCGTCGGCATGGACGGCAGCGAGCATCTTCGCAACCGCGCGTTGGTCACGCCCGCGGTGGCGCCTCGCGCGCTGCGCGGCGACTTCCCGTCGATGGTCGGGCGAATCGCGAACGAATTGATCGACCAGTTTTCTGGCAAGGGCGCCGCAGAGCTGGTCCGCGACTTCACGTACCTGTTCCCGATCCGCGTCTTCGTCGAGCC
>JAPYTP010000147.1:0-6190 GCA_029941885.1 Myxococcota bacterium | reverse complement strand
CTGTTGATCATGGCGGGTGCCGAGACGACCTTCCATTTGATCGGAAGCACGCTCTACGGGTTGCTGACCCATGACTCGGCGCTCGATGAGATTCGGGCGAACCCCGATCGCATGAGCCTGGCGATCGGGGAAACCCTGCGCTGGGAGTCGCCGATCCAGATCGTCACGCGCGAGGTCCGTCACGATGTGGAGATGAGCGGCGTTCGGATCGAGAAGGGGACCGACGTGGTGGTCGGGATCGGCTCGGCGAATCGCGATGAGTCGCGATTCGAAGACCCGGAACGCTTCGACATCCACCGTAAAGGCGAGGAGCACATCGCCTTCGGGTTCGGGCGGCACTACTGCGCGGGGTCGCGTCTCGCCCTGCTCGAGGCCGAGGTCGGTCTTGCCTCGCTCTTCGAGCGCCTGCCGAATCTGAGAATGGACCCCGCCGCCGAGCGCCCGCGCATGTCCGGTTTCGCATTTCGAAGCCCGACAGCGCTTCCGGTCCTCTTCGACTGACGCTCCGATCGGTCGATCAATCGAAGAGGGGTTTGAGCTTCGGCTTCACGATCTTGTTCATCGCGTTGCGAGGCATCTCGTCCACGAAGCGAACGAACTCGGGAACCTTGTAGCGGGCGAGTTCGGCCCCGACGTGGGTCTTCAGCGCCGCTTCGTCGAGGCTAGACCCCGCGCTCCGCTGCACGACCGCCGCGACGCGTTCGCCGAGGCGTTCATCTGGAACGCCCAGCACCGCGGCGGCCTCGATTTCCGGATGCAGGCCGAGTACGCGCTCGATTTCCGCTGGGTACACATTCGCGCCGCCACGCAGGATCAACTCGTTTCGTCGGCCCCGAATGTAGAGGTTGCCGTCGGCCTCGATGAACCCGATGTCGCCCGTGTGATAGCGGCCCCCCGCGAGCGCTTCGGCGCTCGCTTCGGGTTTGCCCCAATAGCCGAGCATCGGCGTGTAGACGCCGGCGAATTCACCGTCGCGAATGGGCCGGACGCAGATCTCACCGAGTTCCCCAGTGGGTAGGACCTCGCCATCGTCGTCGAGGATCTCGATCTCGACCTGGGGAATCGGCCGACCGCAGAGCCCCGGACCAGCGGGGACGGATCCGTCCGTCCAGGTGACCGCGGTCGGCGCCTCGGTCATTCCATAGCCGATGATGACCTCGCCTCCGAAGCGCTCCCGAAACAGCCTCACGACTTCCGGTGGGCAATCGGCGCCGCCCATGCTCGGTTCCTTGAGAGAGGTGAGATCTTCCTTTGTGACCTCTGGATGCGTGAGGAGATCATGGATGATCGTGGGCACGCCATCGAAGGCGCCGATCTGTTCTTCGCGAACCCATTCCGCCACGCCCACGGCGTCGATGCGGTCCATCGCGACGACGCAGCGGCCTTCGTAGAGCACACACATCGGGCCGAGCACGATCAGATTCAGGATCGTCATGGGTAGGACGACCCCGTGCTGATCCGGGCTGGGCCGATTCTTCCGAATCGCCGCGACGACTCCCGGCAGGAGCAGGTTGTGTTGGCTGTGGACCGCGCCCTTGGGAAAACCCGTCGTCCCGCTCGTATACGCGATCGCGCTTGCGGCGAAGGGGTCGATCTCGATCTCGGGAACCGACGCTTCGTCCGCGGTCTCGAGTGTCTGGCGCCATTCGCAACCCGGGGAATCCGGATCGACGCGCAGAACGATTTCGAGGTCCGGGGTCTCTTCGCGTCGGCCCTCGATCTCATGAGCGAGATCCGCGGCGACGAGATAGGCGCGAGCGCCGCAATCGCCCAGGATATAGGCCTTCTCCGCCGCAGCGAGCGGTCGATTGACACCGACCCAGACGAGTCCGAGACGTTGGCTGGCGAGGAAGGCGATCACGATGTCGACGTCGTTGGGAAGACACGCAGCCAGGCGATCCGGCGCGCGCAGGCCGAGGCCATGCAGTGCGGCGGCCGCGCGGGTGACGGCGGCATCGAGTTCTCGATAGGTGTAGCGGCCGTGTCGACCGACCAGGGCCGGTGCCTCCGGATTCGTTCGGAGGGTCGGCTCAAGGATCGCCGCGATCGTCTGCGGCCCGTCACCCGGGAATGGCGGTCGGCTGTTGGCGATCGAGAGCCCCTTCGCTTCGTGCCAGCCCACGTCTCCTGCCATCATCGAGTTCCTCCGAGACCGAGTCCCTGGCGGGCGACGATGCTGCGCATCACCTCGGTGGTCCCGCCCCCGATGGTCTCCCACAGGCTCAGTCGCCACAGTAGTTCGGGGCGATCGCCTTCGACCAGCGCCCGCTCCCCTCCGAAATCCATTGCCGCTCGCGCGATCGCCTGACAGGCGAGGGTGTGGGCGATCTTGTTCGCCGCCGCCGCGACCGAGGCGTCGCGGCCCTGGTTCATGGCGTCGAGCACGCTCAGGCTGTGCATTTCGGCCTCGCGGATATCCGTCGCCAGCGCACCGAGTCGGACGCGCACCGAGGCCTCGCGGGTGAAACCCTGTGCTTCCGCCCACGTGCAGATGTCCTCGAGGTCTCGGCGCAACCGCCCGGCCGGGAATTGGATGTGTCGTTCGTCGGCGAGGGCTTCGCCCATGATCGACCACGCCTGGTTTTCGGGGCCGACCCGTCGATTCGCCGGGACTCGCACGTCGTCGAAGACGACGGCGTTCAATTGATCCCCATCGAGGGTTGGCAGCGACTCGACCTGCAGGCCCTCTGAATCCTTGTCGACGATCAGCAGCGAGAGTCCACGGCTGCGGCTATCCGGCTCCCCAGTGCGGGCGAGCAGCCAGAAGCAGTCCATGTCCTGGGCATAGGATTGCCAGCACTTCTCACCGCGGATGACGTAATCGTCTCCTTCTCGGGTCGCCCGGGTCCGGACGCTGCCGAGATCCGAACCGGCCTCGGGCTCGGAATAGGCGAGCGAGAAATGCAGTTCGCCCGTTCGGATCGGGGGGAGCCAGCGCTCCTTCTGCTCGGGGCTGCCGTGTCGGATCAACGTCTTGGCGACGATTCCCGCTGCGAGGGGGTTGCGAGCGGCGCGTTCGTAGCCGAACTCGTCCCACAGGATGTACTCGTGGGCGATGCCCTTTCCGAGGCCCCCCTCCGACTCGGGCCACGCGAGGGCGAGCCAGCCGCGCTCGGCCATTGCGCCGAAGAGCGCCTTGACCTCCGACCATTTCTCGCCCTGTTGGATGAATCCCTCGAGGTTTCGGTAGGGGCGAAGGAAGTCGATGACCTCCTCTCGGAAGGCTTCTTCCTCGGAGCTGAAACAGAAATTCATGCTTCGCTCCCCTCCGACTCGTCCGGGTGCGGGGCTTCGTCGTCCCGCGCGTTCGGATCGGGATTCCATTTCGGCGGCCGCTTCTCCGTGAAGGAGCGCGGTCCCTCCTTGAAGTCCGGATGCGACCAATGACTCTTGAGCAGCTCCCTGCCCCGCGTGAGTGCCTCATCATAGCCGTATTCCATCGAGCCCCAGACCTCCTGCTTCGACAGCGACAGCGACAGCGACAGCGCTTGCGGTGAGTTGTCCAGCAACTGGCGAGCCATCTCCTCCGCGGCGATGCGCAGTGCGTCGGGGGTTTCGTAGAGATCGTCGACGAGACCGAGCGCAAAGGCCCGTTCGGCGGACATCCGATAGTGGCGACCCAAAAGGGTCATTCGCAGCGCTGTGCCGAGTGGGAGTCTGCGCGCGAGTCCGATGTTTTCGAGGGCCCCGACCATGCCCACATTGACGTGCGTATCCGTGAACGCCGCGTTGGCGGAGGCGAGGACGATGTCCGAGTCGACGACGAAATGATGCCCCCCTCCTACGCAGAGACCGCTGACGGCGCAGATCACCGGCTTCATGACCCGATTCTGGTAGGGAGACCAGAAAACTGATTCCGCGAGTGGGCGGCGGCGCGAGTCTCGAAATAGAGCGCTTCGGCATCGATCTCGGGAGCCGGTGCCTGAGCCGCGAGCTGCATGATCCTGCGCGAGAAGTGGAAGGCCGATCCCTCCAGCGTGATTCCGATGGCACCGAATACCTGATGACAGGTGTGCGCGACCTCGACCGCGGCGCGCCGCGCTGAGTAGTAGGCGGCGCAGGCCTCGAGCGGAGCGCTGGCTTGTTCGCGCTCGAGCTGATCCGCGGCGGAACGCGTGAGAAGTCTCGCGGCTTCGAGCCGAACGTGGCCGTCGGCGAGCGGGTGGGCGACCGCCTGGAACTGGCCGATCGACTGGCCGAATTGTTTGCGCGTCGCCGCGTGGGCCGCCGCGCCGCGAAGCAGTCCATCGGCGACGCCGACGAGGTAGGCGGCGAGCGCGACGCGATAGAGGGCGAGCGGTCGGACCGCGTCCTCGAAGTGCTCGATCCGCTCGCGTTCGACCCGGCCCCAGACCTCTCCCCCGAGCGTATCGACCCGTTCGATCTCGGAAAGCGGGCGCACCCGATAGACCTCACCGGCGTCGATTTCGAGAAAGATCGTCGCGATCGGAGCGAACGCGAAGAGGCCTGCGCGGCCGACGGCCACGATTGCCCGGCCCTCCGCGAGTTCGATGCGCTCCTTGGCACCGACGAGCTGGGTGGCGAGGAAGGTGGCCGCCAGGGGTCCTGGGAAGGCCGCGAAGCCAAGGGTCTCCATCGCCGCAACGATTTCACAGGGTCCGCCGTCGCCTTCCTCGGTGGCGGCCGCCAGGATGCCGAGGTCGGCCAGTTCGCGCCAAAGGTCGTCCGAAAATCCTCCGACCAATGCCTTCACGGTCTCTGCGCTGCATCGTTCTTCGCAGAACTGCGACAGCGCGGTGGCGATCCCCTCCTGCCCGTCGTCGAAGCTGAGGTCGATGCTCACTCGACGCCCCAGCGTGCAGCGGCAAGGGCTCGACGATGTCCTGAGGCGCCGGACAGCTCCGTCCCGAGCGCGTGCAGGCGCATCGACCACGCGTGTAGCGGGTGTTCTCGGGTGAAGCCGATCGCGCCCGAGAGTTGATGGGTCTCGCGGAAGACCAGCCGCGAACTCTCGAGGGCGTGGGCGGCGGCGCAGGCGCTGGCTTCTTCCGGCGCCCGCAAATGGGACGCTTCGTAGACGAGTAGCCGGCTGCCCTCGACCCGGACCGCGCATTCTGCGAGTCGATGCTGCACCGCCTGAAAAGAAGCGATGGCACGGCCGAATTGCTTGCGATCCTTCAGGTAGGCGACGGTCTGATCGAGTGCCGCGGACATGGTGCCCACCGCTTCGGTTGCGATTGCGATGCGCCACCAACTCCGCAGTCGTTCACCGCTCTCCGGGCCGAGTGATTCGCTGTTTTCGATCACACCAGGCGAAACGCGTCCGAGGGGATATCCGAAATTCGAGGCGACGGCTTCGGCATCGCCGGGTCCGAGAGTCGCTAGCCGGGCTTCGTCCCCCGAAAGCCACAGAAGCGTTCGTGCGTGTGCGCCGAAACGGACCGGCGTCCTGGCATCACCGGAACCGAGCGCGACGGGACCGGGCAGGGCGCGCCCCGCGACGGCTCGCGCGACGAGGGCCTGGGCGGCAAAGCTCGTGACACCGGCGGCACGCGCGATGGCTTCGATGATCAGGGTCGTTTCGAGTGCGCCCTCGAGGGTCGTCGGATCCATCGCTTCGTCGAAACCGGAATCCAGCAACGCCGCGTCGAGTTCGTGATCGTATTCGACCTTTTGCGCGAGAGAGGTCGCGCGCGCAGGGCCGGCATGACGGTCGAGTAGCGAGTCGACCGCGCCGAGAATCTCACGCTGGTCGTCGTCGAGTTCAAAGTTCAAGGCGATTGTCCCCGTTCCAGATTATTCGCGCGGTAGATCGAGATGGCGCGCCGCGATCATGTTGAGCTGGACTTCCGTGGCCCCCACGGCCACCCCGGCGGTCATGGCGAGTCGAAAATTGGCGTCTGCGAAGGACCCGTACTCGAGGGCATCGGGTCCCAGGATCTCGACGGCGAGTTCTCCAACGCGATAGTCGGCGCTGGTGTTGGCGACCCGCGCTATCTGCGTGTCCGTCGACGGCGGAAGGTCGTGCGCGCGTTGGTCGATCACGCGGTAGGTCAACATGCGAGCGGCCTCGACCAGGGTGCGGGCCTCGGCCAGTCGATCGACGACCAGAGGGTCTTCCAGCAGACCGCGCTCCCGAGCGAGCTCGGCCAGTCGATCGAGACTGAGTGCCGCCCGGGCATATCGCGCCGCGCCGACGCGCTCGTACTGCAGCGCGTAGGTCACGACC
>JAPYTP010000146.1 GCA_029941885.1 Myxococcota bacterium | reverse complement strand
TCGACGTCGACGGAGCCGTGTCGGCACTACGGGAGAAGCTTGCGGGTGTGCCGGCGGAGCACGTATTTGCCTGGCTGAGTCTCGCGGACATGCCTGACGACCTGGTCGAGCGCCACATCGAGCTGTGGTGCGGGCCCGTGCGGCGAGCGCTATAGGCACGAAGCGTCTCTTCCGACGCTCGTGATTACGACTTCGCCCTTCTCACGAGGGCGGGGCAAAGAAAGAGAAAGAGAGAGAAGTGACGATGACCGATGCGACCAGGGAACAGAATTCGATCAAGGCATTGCCGCTCGAAGGCGTCCGCATCCTCGCCATCGAGCAGATGCAGGCAGTTCCGTATGCCACGCAACTGCTCGCCCACCTCGGGGCGGAGGTCGTGAAGGTCGAACGTCCGGACCAGGGCGAGTCGGGGCGCTCGTCTCTCCCCTCGATCCCGGACGTCGACGGTCGCCCCACCGGCGCGACCTTCCTGCGCAACAACCTCGGCAAGAAGAGCGTCGGGATCGACCTCAAGGATCCGAAGGGCGTCGAGCTCGTGAAGCAACTCGTACCCCATTTCGACGTGGTCGCGGAGAATTTCAAGCCTGGCACGATGGAGCGTCTCGGTCTGGGATACGACGAGCTCGAAAAGATCCACCCCCCCCTGATCTATCTGGCAGTGTCGGGTTTCGGCAGCCTCCTCGACACGCCCTACGGCCACTGGCCCGCTTACGCCGTGCTGCCCGAGGCCATGGGCGGATTTTATTCGTTCCGACCGGAACCCGGACGCAAGCCCAACATCCAGGTGGCCGGCGCGTTAGGCGACATCTCGAGCGCGCTATTCGCGGCGATCGGAGTACTCGCTGCGTTACAGGGACGCGATCGCCGTGGACACGGACAGAAGGTTGATGTCGCGATGCTCGACTGCATCATCGCCATGATGGACATGGTCCCGTTCAACCACTCGCTGGGCATTGAGAACTCGATCACGGCGTGGCCGGGTATCCTGTCGTCGTTCGAAGCGAAGGACGGTCTGTTCGTGATGCAGGTCGGTCGCGAGCATCAGTTCGAACGAATGGCCCACGCGATCGGCAAGCCCGAGTGGCTCTCGGACCCGCGCTTCGCCACGCGCGAGGGATGGCGCGACCATATGGAGTCCGTGATCCGACCGGCGCTCGAGGAGTGGGCTCGCGACAAGACGAAGCTCGAGGCCTCCGAGCTGCTCGCGGGCGCGGGCATCGTCGCCGGCCCGAGCTACGACGCCGAAGATCTGTTGGAGGACGCGCACGTCAAGGCTCACGACATGATCCTGCGCATTCCGCGACCAGACGGCGAGGGAGAGGTCCACGTCGTGGGCAACCCCGTGAAGCTCTCGCATAGCGAAGCGAGGCCCGTCGAACGGTGGCCCGCGCTCGGAGCCCACACGGGCGAGGTCCTGCGCGGGCGCCTGGGCCTCGACGACAGCGAGCTCGAGCGGCTGCGCGCCGACGGCGTCATCACTTGATCTCGCCTGATCTCGCGCCCTACCCGTCAACCCGAGAGAACCGCCGGCACGCTGCAGCCGGTCGAAGGATCCTATGGCCAACCGCAATCTCTACCTTTATGAAGTCGTGGACGTCGTCGGCCAGGGCCAGTACGACTACATGGAACATCTCTGGCAGGACCCGGTGCTTCGCATGCCGGAGATGTTTGGTCTCCAGGGCGCCTTCTACGTCTGCGCCGCCGGAGGCGGTCGCTGGCCGCAGGTGATCAACATCTGGGACGTCGGCTCGCGCGGCTGGAAGGGCTGGGCCGGCAACGTCGACCGCATGAACTTGAAGCGCCGCAAGGCCTTTTACGGCGACTGGTGGGACAAGGCGGCGAAGTGGCGGAGCGGAGGCTTCGATCGGCTCGTGGCGGGCGTTCCGGGATGCCCGACGACGGAGGAGATCGTCGCAGAAGGCATCCGCGGCACGCTCTTTCTCAACGAAATCCTCACCGTCCGCCCCGGTACCCAGCTCGAGTTCCTCGACGCCGTCCGCCGCGAACGCATCCCGTTCATGGAGGAGTACGGCCACCGGCTCACCGGCCTCTACGAGGTCACGAGCAATCAGCACGAAGTGGTGATGGTCTGGGCGACGGACATCCCCTCCCAGACCCGACTCCGCCAGAACCGCGACACGACGCGCGGACTCTGCGACGAGGGCGAGTCGGACGAGCGGCTCACGGCCTGGGACGCTCGCAGCGCCGAGTACGTGACCGGCGGCGACAGTCATGTGATGACGCCGCTTCCGCGGACGGTGTACGGTCCGGAGGATTGGGAGGACGCGAGCCTCGACGACTGGCTCGAGCAGGCTGAGTCCGTCGTCGGCTAGAAGCGCGAAACCTCCCCGAGAACGCGGCCAGCGAGCCAAGGAGACCCGCATGTCCCGTCCCGATCCTGGTGACCTCTTCGACATGACCAATCGGGTGGCGATCGTGACCGGCGGCTCGCGGGGTCTGGGCCTCTCGATCGCCCGGATCCTGGCCGCCGCGGGCGCTCGGGTCGTGATCGCGAGCCGAAAGCTCGAGGCCTGCGAGCAAGCGGCAAAGCTCGTCGCGTCCGAAGGAGGCTCGGCACTCCCGATCGCCTGCCACATGGGGGAGCCCGCGCAGATCCGACGGCTCGTCGAGGAGACGGCGAAACGCTGGGGACGCATCGATTGTCTCGTCAACAATGCCGCCGTAGGGCTGCGTATGAGACTCGTCGACTTCGACGAGAATGCCTGGGACAAGACGCTCAATGTGAACCTGCGAGGCCCGATCCAGCTGATGCACGCGGCTCTGCCGCATCTCGAGCGGTCCGACGGCGCGAGCATCGTCAACATCCTCTCGATCGGGGGAATCCGCGGCTCCCAGAGCCTGCTCGGCTACGGCTCCGCCAAGGCGGCGCTCGAGCACGCGACCCAATCCGTCGCGGCGGAGCTCGGGCCCCGTGGCATTCGCGTCAACGCGATCGCACCCGGCCCCTTCCGCACCGACATGCTCGGCGTCGGTGGCGCGGAGCTCGAGGCGGAGATGACGAGCAAAACGCTTCTGGGCCGCATCGCCGAGCCGGAGGAGATCATGGGGGCCGCGCTCTTCCTGGCTTCGCCGGCGTCGTCCTTCATGACTGGAGCCGTACTCGTCGTCGACGGGGGTGTGATCGCCTGAGGTTCGCTCGTCTACGCCGCGTCATCGGGACGAGGTGGCTCGCGGTGGAAGACCCCGTCCTTCATCACGCCCACGATCCCATCGCGAAGACAGCCGATCTCGACGGACGGATCGCCGTCCACGATCAACAGATCGGCCAGCTTGCCCGGGGTGATCGTCCCGAGCTCCTCACCCCGGCCCATCGCCTCGGCGCCGTGCTTCGTCGCCCAACGTACGACCGAGAGTGGCGCGATCCCGATCTGGTCGACATAGACCTCGAACTCCGAGACGTAGTCTCCGTGCGGCATCATCGGGAAGCCGAAATCGTCCCCCACGAGCAGGCGAACGCCTGCTGCCTCCATCTTGGGAAGCACCCCGCACGTGTACTCGAAGTCTCGACGGACCCCGTCGAGGCGCGCATCTACCGCCGCGCGCGTCTCGGGAAACCCATCGCCGATCGGGAAGGGTCCCATCGTGTCGTAGTCCCACGACGCGGCGAATTCGAGATAGCGCACGGTCCAGAGCATGCTCGGCGTGACCCCTAGCTTCTTCTCGAGTACGAGCTCGATCCCTTCGTCGTCGATCAGGTCCGCGTGATCGATGATGTCGACGCCGGCACGAGCGCACCGCAGGATCGACTCTCGGCTGGCCGTGTGCGCCCGGACGCGCTTCTCGCGTTCGTGCGCGGCGGAAACCGCGGCATCGATCTCGTCCTGACCGTAGTAGCTGACGTCGGCGGCCGGATGAGAGCCATGGCCGGGTGAGACTGAGAGCTTCACGATGTCGCACCCGCGACCGATCTCCTCGCGAACCACCTGGCGCATCTGCTCGACACCATCGACCCGTCTCGTGAGCCCGCTCTCGGAGATCCCCATGTACCAGGACCGGTTCGTGCCGTCGGCCTGGTCTCCCGAGACCATCAGCTCGTGCGTACACGCGAGCACGCGCGGCCCATCGATCAAACCGATCGAGATCGCATCCTTGAGCGAGACGTCGAGAAACCCGGGATTGCTCGAGCCAATGATGCTCGTCACGCCACAGTCGAGCGCCGTCATCGCGTTCTTCGCGGCGACCATGCCCATGAAGGCGGGCGGCGCTTCTAGACCGAGAATCGGCGCGGGTCCGGCGGAGGGCGTCGGGCCGAAGCCCGTGTGGAAGTGCGCCTGAACCATGCCCGGCATGAGCGTCTGGCCGTTCAGGTCGTAGACTCGGTCGTCGCGACCCAGATCCGGAGTCGACCGCGTCACGCTTTCGATCCTGTTTGCTCGAACGACGACGTGCATTCCTGATTGTGGTGGCTGGTCGCCATCGAGCAGCTTCGCGTTCGAGAAAACGATTCGATCCGACTCCAAAGCGTTCATCGACTCATTCCTCTCCGAACGGAGCATTATCCAGCACGTCGAGATTCCCCTTCCACGCGGGTGTCGTCTTCTCCAGGAACGCACGCACCCCCTCGCGCGCGTCCGGTTGCCCGCCGACCCATGCGAAGAGCGCGTCCTCTCGCTCCTTGGTGGACGCGGGATCGATCTGCTCCCAGAGCAGGCGCTTCGAGAGGGCGATCGACAGCGGCGCCGCATCGCGAAGGGTCTCTTCCATCCAGCGAAGTGCTCGCGGCAGCACCCCTATTCCTCGCTCATCCATCTGCATTCTCAGGGTCGAAGTCCATAGAGCGGCATCCCTCGAGAAAGATTGGCCTGCAGCTGAAACTGGACGTCTTCCAGCCAGCGGCAAAGCATCGGGCGCGTCTCGCGCGGGTCGATGAGCTCGTGGACACCAAACTCTTCGGCTCGGGGAAACACTGATTGGCCCTTGGCCACCTCGTCCTCGAGTTCGCGGCGGCGAGCTTCGGGGTCCGGTGCGTCCGCGATCTCCTTTCGGTAGGCGAGCGCGACGCCACCCTCGAGGGGCATCGCGCCCGATTCGACCGAGGGCCATGCGAATACCGTCGCCCCGGGCCCGAGGTGGATGCCAGCCGCCACGCCGAAGGACCGCCGAATGATCACCGAAGCCCACGGTACCCGAGATTGGAGCGACGCGAAGAGCGCCTCGACGCCGTAGCGAATCGTCCCGTCTCGCTCGGACTCGAGACCGATAAGAAAGCCGGGCTCGTCGACGAGGGCGACGATCGGAACATTGAAGAGGTCGCAGAATTCGATGAAGCGACGAACCTTCCGCGCGCTGTCCGCCGTCATCGAGCCGCCGACATACACCGGATCGTTCGCGAACACGCCCACGGTCTGACCGTCGAGTCTCGCGAGACCCGTAATCTGACTACGCCCGAAATGGGGCGACATCTCGAGAAACGAATCCGAGTCGAACACTCGTTCGATGATCCGACGCATCTTGTACGCCCGCCGGCGTTGCTCGGGCAGGAGTTCGAGAAGATCATCCTCCCGACGGTCCGGCGGGTCGCCCGTCTTCACCACGGGAGTCGGAAGACCCGCATGACTCGGTAGATAGGAGAGAAAGCTGCGCGCTAGGTCGAATGCTGCTGCTTCGTCGGGAACGACGTTGTCGACCACTCCGCTCCGCGTCGCGACCTGCGGACCGCCGAGCTCCTCCTTGGTGATTTTCTGACCCATCGCTCGCTCGACGAGCGCCGGTCCACCGATGAGGACCTGCGCGGTATCGCGCGTCATGATCGACAGGTGCGACCCGACGAGGCGCGCTGCCGGAAAGCCAGCCACCGGCCCAAGCGCGAGGCAGACGACCGGCACCGACTGAAGCGCCTTCATCATCATGAGATTGCTGGGCGAAACCGTAGTCAGGTCGTAGCCCGATCGATTCTTCGCACCTGTTCCACCCGTGATCTTCGCACCACCGCCCTCGAGGAGTCGCAACATCGGGATCTTCCGCTCGACCGCGAGCTCGTCGCCATAGATACCCTTCTTGATGCCGACGCCGGAATAGGCCGCGCCCCCGATCGTGAAATCATCGCCACAGACCACGACCGGCCGCCCGTCTATTCTGGCGGTCCCCATCACGACGTTCGCCGGTGAGAAGCTCTTCAGGTTTCCCGCTTCATCCTCCTCGGAGAGGCCCGCGACGCTCCCGATCTCGGCGAAGGATCCGGAGTCGACAAGGGAGTCGATTCGCTCTCGAACCGTCGCTCGACCCCGGGAGTGCTGCTTAGCAACGTTCTCAGTACCGCCGTGCTCCTTTGCGAGTTCACGGCGCTGCTCGAGCCCACGCACCTGGCGTTCCCAACGCATTTCAATCCTCCAAAAGTCCGACGCTCGCAACCAACGATCGCCGGCGCCTTCCAATCGTCAGGCAGCGAGATCGAGCCCGAGGAGTCGAATCGCGTTCACGAGAAGATCCAATCGATCATGGACGAGATGCTGTTGCACGCGATCAGGTTCGCGCCCACGATGGTCGGAGCGTCTGGCCCCGTGTTCACCGTACGCGTGCCCGAACCGATATGCATGCAGATAACGGTATCCGTCTCCTCGCAGGCTCGCAGGAAGGGATCCCAGTGGTCGGTGTGGATCGACGGCAGGCCGAGCCAGGCGGGGATCTCGCTGAAGGCAACGGCATGCACGCCGCGCTCGGCGTTGCGCCGGACCTCGGCCGCGGCGAGCTCCGCGTCCCAGAGCGGGACCACGCAGAGCGGGATCAGCCGCCCGTCACTGCCGTAGCACCACTCCTCGACCATAAAGTCATTATAGGCCTTCGCACAAAGCAGGCCGAGCTCGCGGTCCTTGCGCTCGGAGAAGAGCTGCCCGAGACATCGACCGGAAAGATCCGCAAGGACCCCCTGCGCGAGGCGATCGAGGCACGGCGCGCGGAGCCCCGAAACTAGGCGGCCTCCGCGAGCCAGCGCGCGAGGTCTTCGGCTCGGTTGGTGCCACCGCGAAACGCATTCTCGAGAACCCACGTCCGCTTGAGGTAGTAGTGGGAGGCGTTCTCCCACGTGAAGCCCATTCCCCCGTGGACCTGAATGCAGGCACGCGCGTTCTTCATCGCCGCTTCTTCGGCGATCAACGAGGCCGCGACGACCGTTCGCTCGACCTCGCCGTCATTCGGGCCATCGAGCAGGACGCCGGCAGCGTAGGTCACCGCGCGCGCCAGCTCCTGCCGGACGAAGCTGTCCGCCAGGATGTGCTTGACGGCCTGAAAGCCGCCTACCGCGCGGCCGAACTGCTCGCGCTCGCCCGCGTACGCCGTGGCCAGCTCCTGGGTGGCTTCGGCGATGCCGAGCATCAGCGCCGAGACGAGCGTCGTGCCCTCCCTGACGAGCCGACTGGCCAAATCGGCGTCTCCGACGAGCTCTCCCTGGGGCAGCCGGTCGACGCGAGAGATGGGGGAGAACGGGTCGAGCGGCGACTCGATCGACTCGCCCTGGACCTCCTCGCACGTGATGAGGCGCACGCCGTCGTCGGAGATCGTCAAGATCCGGTCACTGAGCTCGAGCCACTCGACCATATGCGGGCCGGCCGGGTCACCCCGGAGATCGAGGCCGGTCACGATCATCTCGCCCGAGGCAGCCTCGGGCAGGAGACCCGCCGCGAGGTGGCTCCACAGGATAGGTCCCGGCGCCACACACCGACCGAGTTCCTCGAAGACGAGGACGGCCTCGGCCATCCCGAGCCCGACGCCGCCATTCTCCTCCGAAGCGCGCAGCCCGAGAACACCCATCTCTGCGAGCTCGCCCCAGAACGTGCGGTCCACGCCCCGCTGTTCGAGCTCGCGAAGCTCGGCGATCGAGAGCCTGGCATCGCAGAAGCTGCGCACGCCGTCCCGCAGCGCCTCCTGATCTTCACTCAACGAGAAATCCATGATCCATCCCTTCTGATGCCACGCTGGGCTCCCGAATCGATCCGCGCGGAGCGTTCCGCCAGAGCCGTCGACTTCCTACTTGCCGCTACTTCCCACTACTTCCCGGAGACGACCTTCTCCACTCGCTCGCGGAGAATAAATTTCTGCACCTTGCCAGAAGCATTCATCGGCAACTCGTCCAGCACCTCGACGTACCGGGGCACCTTGTAGTTGGCCATGTTCTCCCGACACCACTCGATGATCTCTTCTTGCGTGGGCGGCGTACCTGGCTCGGGCACGATGAAGGCCATACCGACCTCGCCCATCCTTTCGTCGGGAACGCCGATCACCGCGACCTGCCCGACATTGGGATGGCCGAAGAGCATCCCCTCGATCTCCGCCGGATAGCAGTTGAAGCCACCCATGATGAACATGTCCTTCACGCGATCGGTGATTCTCAGGTTGCCCTCCGGGCTCATCACACCGATATCTCCCGTGTGGAGCCAGCCGTCTTCGTCGATCGTGTCCCGCGTCTGCTCTTCGTCCTCGAAGTAACCCTTCATGACGTTGTACCCGCGAATAACGACTTCCCCCGCAGTCCCTCGAGGCACCTCGGCGCCATTCTCGTCAATGCAGATCACTTCCACGTCATCGATCGCCCTGCCGGCGGTGGTCGCGATGATCTCCGGATCGTCTCCGGCTCGACACATCGTGGCGATCCCGCAGGCTTCCGTGAGCCCGTACCCCGTCACGACCGTCTCGAAACCGAGCTCGGCGCGCATTCGGTGCACGAGCTCGACGGGAATCGCGGCCGCCCCCGTAACCGAGAGCCGCAGACAGCTGAGATCGAACTTCTCAAGATCGGGGTGCATGAGGATCGACTGATAGAGCGTGGGGGGGCCTGGCAGCACGCTGATCTTGTCGGCGGCCACACGCGAGAGCACGGCCGGTACGTCGAAGACCGCGTGCGGAAGACACGTTGCACCACGAAGGATGCACGACAGCCACCCCGACTTGTATCCGAATGCGTGGAAGAAGGGATTGACGACCAGGTATCGATCTCCCTTCGTGAGCCCGACGACTTTCGTCCACGACTCGTAGCCACGAAGGACCTGCTCATGCGTGCACATCGCGCCCTTCGGCTTCCCCGTCGTGCCCGAAGTGAAGAGGATGTCGGAAAGCTGGTCAGGCTCGATCGCATCGATCCGGGAGGTCACCTCCTCGGCGGTGACACCGTCACCCGCTCGAAGGAAGTCTTCCCATGCGGTCGCCTCGCCGCTCTCACCGAGGAGATCGACGATCTGCTCGACGGTATCGAGCGTTTGCGCGCGTGCGAGGTCGACGTATCGCGTGCCGAGGAACTCGCCGGTCGTTACGAGCAGCTTCGCCCCGCTCTTGTTCAGGATGTAGGCTGCCTCGGGCCCTTTGAAGCGCGTATTGAGCGGCACGAGCACGCCACCCGCTGCCTGGAGCCCGATTGCGGCGAGCATCCACTCGATGCAGTTATGTGCCCAGATCCCCACACGATCCCCGGGCTCGAGACCCGCCGCGATGAACGCCTTGGCCGAACGCTCCATCGCCTGTGCGAGATCCGAGAACCGGATCGTCGTCTTCCCGTCCTCACTCTCGAACGCGTGTAGGTCGGCATAACGCTCGGAAGAGTCGAGCACGAGGCGGGGAATCGTTCCCACTGAAGAAGGTCGAAATTCGGTCACCATGGTCACGCTTTCTCTCGTCCGACGTCGGTCTCGGGCGCTGCGACCTTCGCGGCCGTGGTCACCCTGGATGCCGATTCGTTGGGGGTCGTCATTGCCCGCGAAACACGGGCTTTCTCTTTTCCACGAAGGCCTGCGTGGCTTCGCGAAAATCCTCGGTCTCGGCGGCCCAGCACTGTCGCTCTGCCTCCTCTCGAAGACAGGTGCGCAGGTCGGATTCGAGCGCTCGGTTCAGATTGTCCTTCATCCACCGAAACGCGATGGGCGGTCCGTCCGCGAGCTGTCGCGCGAGATCCATCGCTTCGGTCTGCAGATCGACCGCGGGAACGACTCTGTTGACCAACCCGATCCGCTCGCACTCCGGGGCCGCCACCCGGCGCGACGTAAAGTAGAGCTCGCGTGCGCGGGCCGGTCCGACGAGTTGCGTCAGGAGCCACGTGCCCCCGAAGTCGCCCGGCAGGCCCAGCCTTCCGAAAGCCGTCACCATGAAGGCCGTCTCCGAGGCGATCCTCAGATCGCAGGCAAGCGCGAGCGAGAATCCCGCTCCCGCGGCAGGCCCCGGCAAAGCGGCGATCGAGGGCTTTTCCATCTCGTGAATGATGGCCACGACCTCGCTCTCGTAGCGGATCTGCCGAATGCGTCCTTCGAGCGGCGGCTGTTCGTCGCTCGCCATGGCCTTCGCGTTCCCGCCGGCACAGAACGCGTCCCCCGCTCCCGTGAGGAGCAGGCACCGGACCTGGTCGTCATGCGCGATCCGATCGATCGTCGCTCGCAGCACCGGTCGCGTGTCGTAGCCCAGGGGATTGCGGTTCTCGGGGTCGTTGAGCGTCACGACCGCGACTCCGTCCTCTATCCGACAGAGGATCTTCTCCGATCCTGTCTCGACCTCGCGCACTTTCGGCATATTCGAACCTCGATCAATTTGCCCTGTCCAACAGCCCCCGCGCCGCTATCGGCAGCGGTACTTGGGCGCCCGCTTCTCGGCACGTGCCGCCTTCATCTCTGCGTAGTCGTCCGAGCCAAAGACGAGCGTTTGTGTCGTCGTCTCTTCGTCGATCGAGTCAAACACCAGCTGATTCGCCATCAGCGCCATGTTCCTTCGCGCCATCTTGACGGTGAACGCCGGAGAGTTCGCGATCGTGCGCGCCATCTCGAGCGCAGTCTCCTCCAGCTCGTCGGCCGGAACGATACGCGAGATGATCCCGTGCCGAAGAGCTTCCTCCGCCCCCATCTTTCGCCCGGTGAGAATGAGATCCATCGTCAGACCGTGACCCACCATCTGGAAGAGGCGGGCCATCCCCCCGGTGTCGGTCACCACACCGTGCTTGACTTCGGGAAGCATGAACCGGACATCTTCCGTGGCAATCCGCAGATCACAACAGAGAGAGCGCTCGAAGGAGCCGCCGATCACCCATCCCTTCATCGCGCAGATGAAGGGGAAGTTGCAGCTCATGAGTGTCTTCATCGCGGCCTGGCCGCGCTCGATGAACGTGAAGTTGTCGATGTCCTCGGTCCGAATGCCGATCTGCGACACATCGCGCCCGGAGGACCACGAATCGCCGTTGGCACGCCAGATCGCGGCACGCACCTCGGGGTTCGCGCGAAGCTCGTCGAGGATCTCGCGAAACGCCTCGTCCATCTCGTCGTTCGCCGCGTTGTGCTTCTCGGGACGGTTGTTCGTGATGATCGCGATCGGACCGTCGTACTCGAGTGTCGTGAGTGTCGAACCCATGGTCGTGTCTCCTCTGAATCCTGGCTAGAGCCTCTACTTCTTGGCGGGCGCTACGAGGCCGTCATAGAAGGCGTACGGTTGCTTGGCCAGCCCGAACCGCTCGAGCTCCGGCCCGAGGCCGTCCTTTACGAAGCGACGGACGCTCTCGATATCCCAGCCGCCCTCACGGACAAGCGTCTTGCCGAACGTCGGCTGCCGCATCACTCCCAGGCGCTCCATGCCCGTAGCGAAGACCTGCCCCGTGATCCAGTTGCCTTCCTCGCTGATCATATAGGCAACGAGCGGCGTGTTCAGCGCCGGATCCCAGAACGGAAGCTCGATATCGTTCCCGTCAGCGTCCTTCGCCGCCGCGGTCATCCGCGTCGACCCCGCTGGCGCGATGCAGTTGACCCGAATGCCATAACGAGCGAGCTCGAGCGCCCAGGTATAGGTCATCGACGCGATCGCGCCCTTGGCCGCCCCGTAGTTCGTCTGGCCGAAATTCCCCATGTGCGCACCGGACGTCGTGTTCACGATGCAGCCACCGTCGCCTTGCTCCCGCATCGCGATCGCGGCGGTCTGCGAGACCCAGAACGTGCTCTTCGCGTGAATGCGAAATACGTCGTCGAACTCCTGGTCTGTCATCTTGAGAAACGACCGGTCACGCACGATTCCGGCGTTGTTGACCGCCGCGTCGATGCGACCGAACTCCGAGACGCACTGCGCGACCAGGGATTCGCATCCGGCTCGCGTGCCGATATCGTCGCCGTTGGCGACCGCGACGCCTCCCTTTGCCTCGATCTCCTTGACGACGCCCTCGGCCTCAGCGAGGTCCACGTCGTTCACGACGACCCGCGCACCCTCCTCGGCGAGCACCATCGAGTGTCCGCGACCAATCCCTCGTCCAGCGCCCGTCACGACGGCGCACTTCCCCTCAACCAATCCCATCTTCGCCTCCTCGATTCTATCGGCCGGTGAAATTCGGATCGCGCTTTTCCAGCATCGCGTTCACCGCCTCTCTGTGGTCTTCACTCTGGGAGGACAACATCTCGTTGGCCATGCCCAGCTCCATCGTCGCAAGCGCCGCCTGTCGCAGCGGGAGATTGAGAACGTTCTTCGTCAGCTGAATGGATCGTCCCGCTCCCTTCGCGATCGCACTCGCGAGCTCCATCACTTTCGCATCGAGCTCTTCGCGCGGCACGGCGTAGTTGATGAGTCCGATCTCGGCCGCCTCTTCCATCTTGACCAGGCGACCCGTGAAGAGGAACTCCCGGGCACGCGCGTAACCGATCTGCTGGGACCAGAGAAGCGCCCCGCCGTCCCCACACACGAGGCCGATATTGCAGTGCGGATCACCGAAACGAGCGCCCTCAACGCCGACGATGATGTCGGAGGCGAGCGCGAGCGTCGCACCGAAACCGACAGCATGACCGTTCAAGCGAGCGATCACGGGCTTGTTGCAAGCGAGCATGCCGTAGACGATGCGCTTGGCCTCGCCGGCAACCTTCAGCCAGTGCAAGTCGTCACCGAGGGTCCGTTCCATATGCGCCGGGTCGCCGCCCGCACTGAACGCGCGATCGCCGGCAGCCGTGAAGATGACGACCGCGACATCGGGGTCCGCGTCGATGTCGTCCCAAATCCGCGACAATCCCCAATGCATGGCTTCCGTGTTGGCGTTCATCTTGTCGGGGTTGTCGAGTGACAAGGTAAGGATGTTCCCATCGCGCGAGACCGACAGGTCTTCGAGATAGCGGTCATAGTCGGGACGTCTCATTCGTGAGCTCTTTCTGTGTGTGATGGCCTGTGTGTGATAGCAGCGGGCTGCTGGGCTGGAACGAGAATCGCTTCGTCAGCCCCGTGGCTCTCGGGGAAGGCCAAGAATACGCTCGGCGATGATGTTTCGCTGGACCTGGGAAGTTCCTCCCGAGATCGTGAACTGAATAGACCAGAGGTAGTCGTGAAGCATCTCGCGAACGGGAATGCCCGGCAGATCCTCGAGCGAGAGAGCGTCGCGACCCAGGATCTCCATCCCGAGCTCGCCGATCTCCTGATAGAGTTCGCTGTACCGGAGCTTCACGGCGGAGCCCAGGAGACTGGGCACGCCCGTCTTCGCCGCCTCCGAGACGCACATCTGCGTCAGCCGCCACAAGGCCTCGACGTTGGCTTCCAGGTGGCCGACGCGGTCGCGCAGCCGCAGATCGCCCCAACGGAGCTCGTCGCGCCTGACCAGCTGGACGAGACGCTTGATCTGGTCGCGAAGGGCGATGATATGCGGGGCAAAGGAAGTTCCCCGTTCGAATCGAAGCGTGACGTTCGCCACCCGCCAGCCGTCGTTCTCCTTGCCGACCCGATTCTCGACCGGCACGCGAACGTCGTCGAGATAGACCTCGCAGAAATGGC
>JAPYTP010000145.1 GCA_029941885.1 Myxococcota bacterium | reverse complement strand
GCAAGTTCAAGGGAGACGTGCTCGAGGGCAACATTCGCACCCTCAAAGCGGGGTACGCCTTCGGCGAGACGACCGAGCTCTTCCCCGTATCGTTCGTCGTGCCCTCGGCCAAAATCGAGTCCGGAACCTACCGGAACATCACCGGCAACCAGGCCCTGGCCTGGGGCATCGTCGCCGCGGGTGTCCAGATGGACCGCGACGTCTTTCTCGGCGCGTATCCAATCACGCCCGCCAGTGACGTTCTCCACGAGGTGGCTCGCTTCCGACATTTCGGCGTCAAGACCTTCCAGGCCGAAGACGAAATGGCCGCGGTCTCCTCGACGATCGGCGCGGCCTTTGCCGGCCAGCTCGCGGTGACCTGTTCGAGCGGCCCGGGCTTCGTGCTCAAGCAGGAGGCCCTCGGTCTCGCGGTCATGGTCGAACTTCCACTCGTCGCGATCAACGTCCAGCGGGCCGGCCCGTCGACGGGCTCTCCGACGAAGACCGAACAGGGCGACCTGCTCGCCGTCCTCTTCGGCCGCCACTCCCAGAGCCCGATCCCGATCATGGCCGCCAGTACTCCCGGCGACTGCTTCCACACTGCGCTCGAGGCGTTCCGAATGGCGGTCACCTACATGACGCCCGTGATCATTCTCTCCGACGGCTACATCGCCAATTCGTCCGAGCCGTGGCTGATCCCCGACGTCGACTCCCTCGAGCGCACCGAGATCAAGTTCGCCGCCCCCGTCGAGGTCGGTGAATTCCAGCCCTACTCACGAGATCCTCAGACCCTGGCCCGCCCATGGGCGATCCCAGGCACACCCGGCCTCGAGCATCGCATCGGCGGCCTGACGAAGCAGGATGGTTCGGGCAACGTCAGCTACGAATCGGACAACCACAGCAAGATGATCGGGCTACGCAAGCAAAAGATCGCCGGCATCGCAGACTCGCTTCCGCCGATCGAAGTCGATGGACCCGATAGCGGCGAACTCCTCGTCGTCGGTTGGGGCGGCACGAAAGGCTCGATCACGGCCGCTGTGGAAGAAGTTCGCGAAGATGGACTCGCGGTGTCGCAGATCCACCTTCGACACCTGAACCCTCTCCCGAACGACCTGGGGGATGTGCTCGCGCGCTTTGATAAAGTGCTCTTGCCAGAACTCTCCGACGGGCACCTCGCGATGCTGCTGCGCGCGAAGTACCTGATCGACATTCAGCGCCTCAACAAGATCGAGGGAATGCCCTTCAAGATTCGCGAGCTCACGGACGCGATCCGAGAACTCTACAAGGCGTAGACCTGGGCTTGATTACGCTTGATTACGGCCCAGGAATCAGCCCGGGCAACAGGCCCGGACTCCGCCCATCTAAGGTGCCCGCGAGGGCCAAGGAGAACATGACTATGGCAGCCGAAGCGGCGGTCAAGGTTTCTCGCAAGGATTTCGTCTCGGACCAGGACGTTCGCTGGTGTCCCGGATGTGGCGACTACTCGATCCTGGCCAACGTTCAGCGCGTGATGCCCGACCTCGGCGTCCCGAGTGAAAACGTGGTGTTCGTATCCGGGATCGGCTGTTCCAGCCGGTTTCCGTACTACATGAACACCTATGGCTTCCACACGATTCACGGACGCGCGCCAGCTTTTGCCACCGGCATCAAGGCGAGCCGCCCCGAACTCTCGGTCTGGATCGTCACGGGCGACGGAGACGGGCTGTCCATTGGCGGCAATCACCTCCTTCATGCGATCCGGCGGAATATCAACACGCAGATTCTGCTCTTCAACAACAAGATCTACGGCCTGACCAAGGGCCAGTACTCACCGACCTCCGATATCGGAACCAAGACCAAGTCGACGCCTCAGGGCGCGATCGACCATCCGGTCGATCCGATCGCATTCGCGATCGGCTGCGGGGCCACCTTCATCGCTCGCACCATCGACGTCGACGCCAAGCACATGCAACAAGTTCTCACCCGCGCCCACGAACACAAGGGCACGGCCTTCGTCGAGATCCTCCAGAATTGTCCGGTCTTCAACGATGGCATCTGGGACGAACTCCAGGACCGCAAGACCCGCGCCCAATCTTCGCTCGTGCTCGAGCACGGTGAGCCGCTCGTCTACGGAGCGGTGGGTGAACGCAGGGGGATCGTGTTCAAGGACGGCATCCCGAGCGTGATCGAACTCGCCGACGAAGACGATCCGATCGATCGCGGCGTGGTGGTCCACGACGAACGCCCCGACGCGACCTCCTATGCGGGAGTGCTCGCAACCCTCCAGCGTCCCGACTTCCCCCTGCCCGTTGGAGTCTTCCGAGCGGTCGAAAAGCCGACCTATGAGGACATGCTCCAGGAGCAGGTCGACACGGCAATCGCGGATCGCGGCAAGGGCGACCTCAAGGCCTTGCTCCACTCGGGCGACACCTGGCAGATCTAAGCGATCGCCCCATCGCCGCGACCGCGACCCGTCCGATCCCTGCGGCACCCCAGCCGGAGAAAGTCGGCCCGCTGGCCCCACTTCGTGAGCGTCAGTTCGTGATGTGCTGGTCGGCGGGGGCGTTGTCTTCCTCGGCGAATTGGATGCTCAGTCTGAGCGTCCCTGTGCTCATCTACGACATCACCGGATCGGTCGCCCTGATCGGTACCGCCGCCGCCGCTGCGAACATTCCGTCCCTGTTCGGCTCACCTCTCGGCGGCGTCTGGGCAGATCGCTATTCCAAGCGAATGGTTCTGATCCTGGCACTCGCGTTGCAGGCAGGCCTGACAGGCGTCCTTTACGGATTCGCCAAGAACGAGGCACTCTCCGTACCCGTTCTACTCGGACTGGCGACCGCCATCGGATTTGCCTCCTCCGTAAACCTTTCCGCCTATCAGGCCCTCGTCGCACAGATCGTTCCGGAGCGGCAGATCCGACCCGCCTATCGTTTGAACGCCATTGGGTTCAACCTTTCTCGCGCGGTCGGTCCCGCGGTCGCCGGATTCATCCTGGCCGGATGGGGCCCCGCCACCGCCTTCCTCATCAACACGATCGCCCACCTCCCCCTCGCCGTGGTGCTGATATTCATCCGGCCGCGTCCTCTGCCTCGGTCCACCGCGACGAATGTATTGAGCGAGATCATCGCCGGGGCAAAGGTCGCGTGGCAGCAGGCTTCCCTCCGCGTAGCGCTCATCACCGTCATCATGAGTGCGACATTCGGCATGAGCATCCAACAGCTCGCGGCGGGCCTCAGCGAGGAAGTCTTCCACGTCGACCCGTCGGGGCTCGGTCTCCTCGTTTCTGCGATCGGCGTCGCGGCAGTGATCACCGCCATCCTCACCGTCTGGCTGGGCGACCGCTTCAAGGGGTCCGTGTTGGTGCGGGTCGGACTCGTCGTCTACGGTCTCGGGCTCTTCATCGTGGCCGCGACCGGCGTCTTCGCCTGGGGTCTCGTCGGCTTTGCCATTACCGGCTTCGCTCATGTGCTCGTGAACGTCACGGTCACGACAGCCGTCCAGATGTACGTCCCCGAAGCCTTTCGCGGCCGGGTCACGTCGCTGCAGCTGATGGGAATCATCCTGTCGATGGCCTTGGGAGCCCAGATAGGCGGCCTGCTGGGGGAGATCTACGGCCTGCCCACCGTCGTCGCTCTCTACGGCAGCGCCCTGATCCTCTACGGCGCCTGGGGCCATTGGCGGATGGACGGATTCCGTGCCCTCGACTGAGGCGGAGCTCTGGCTGCTCGCGGGCCTGATCGGCCTCTTCACCCTCCTCGCATCCGAGAGGCGGAGCTTCCGACCGGGAATCGTCGCGGGAAAGCTCACCGCCTCGACAGCCTTTGTCGTCTTCGCGCACTCGCTAGGCGCCCTCGAGACCACGATCGGGCAGCTAGTCTTCGCCGGAATGCTGTTTTGCTGGTCGGGAGATGCCCTTCTTCTGGCCGCGGGCCACTCGATCGGGTTCCGGCTCGGGATCGGCGCCTTTCTCCTCGGTCACCTCACCTACGGCGCCGCCTTCTGGTCCTGGGGAGTCGACTGGCTTGCCCTCGGGAGCGCGGCGCTGGGGGTCGCAGTGATCGGATGGCGAGTCCTCCGCTGGCTCCTCCCACATGTACCAACGGAGTTCGTAGTCCCGATCCGATGTTATGTCGTTGTCATCGGCATGATGGTCGCCTGTGCAGTCGGCGCTTCCGCCGATCGTGCACCCCATGTCGTTGCGGCGGGTGCGATCGCGTTCGCGATTTCCGACCTCTCCGTGGCACGCGAACGCTTCGTCCAGCCCTCCTTCGCGAACTCGCTCTGGGGGCTCCCGCTCTACTACCTGTCCCAGATCGCTCTGGCATCAGCGCTCATGAGACTCTGAAGGCGCCGCCAGAGAGATCGATCCGCGCGGGCAGCACGAATCGATCGAATCGATGGACTAGCCCTCGAGACCCGGCGCGTGTTTTGCCAGCGTCTCACCGATCTCCGCCGGTGAGGGCGCAACAGCGACGCCATTCGCTTCGAGCGCAGCGATCTTGTCTGAGGCCTTGCCCTTGCCCCCTGCGATAATGGCACCCGCGTGGCCCATGCGCTTTCCGGGCGGTGCATTTTGGCCCGCGATGAACGCCGCGACGGGCTTATCCATGTTCGACTTCACGAAGTCCGCTGCCTCTTCTTCCGCCGATCCGCCGATCTCGCCGATCATGACGACCGCCTTCGTCTCGGGATCCGCCTGAAAGAGTGCGAGGGCGTCGATGAAGTTGGTACCGATGACCGGATCGCCGCCGATCCCGACACACGTCGACTGCCCGATACCAATTCGCGAGAGCTGATCGACGGCTTCGTAGGTGAGCGTGCCGGAGCGACTCACGACGCCGACGGATCCGGGCTTCGTGATCTGCGCGGGCATGATCCCGATCCGACACTGCCCGGGCGTCACCACGCCGGGACAGTTCGGTCCGAGTAGCCGAGTCTTGCTGCCTCGGAGCGCCGCCTTGGCTCGCGCCATGTCGATTACGGGAATGCCTTCGGTAATACACACCGCGAGATCGAGTTCGTTCTCCGCAGCCTCGAGGATTGCATCCGCAGCCCCCGGCGGAGGCACGAAGATGACCGATGCATTCGCACCGGTCGCCGCCTTCGCCTCGGCCACCGTATCGAAGACCGGGAACCCGTCGATCTCGGTTCCGCCCCGACCCGGAGCGACGCCGCCCACGACCTGGGTTCCGTACTCACGGGAGAGTCCGGCGTGGAAACTCCCCATCTTGCCCATCCCCTGGATGAGCAGCTTCGTGTTCTTGTCGCACAATATGGCCATTTCAGGCGGCTCCCTTCACGGCGGCGACCGCGAGCTCGCCCGCTTCCTTGAGCGTTTCTGCTGAAGTGATGTTCAGATTGGATTCGGCGAGGATCGCGCGGCCTTCGACGGACTTCGTCCCCTGGAGTCGCACGACGAGAGGCACCTCGACACCTAGATCGTCCGCGGCCGCGACGACGCCTTCGGCGATCAGATCGCAGCGCACGATGCCGCCAAAGATGTTCACGAGGATCGCCTTCACGTTCTCGTCGCGCAGGATCAACTTGAAGGCCTCTTTCACCTTCTCCTTGTCTGCGCCTCCGCCCGCATCGAGGAAATTCGCGGGTTTGCCGCCGCAGTAGTGGATCATGTCGAGGGTCGCCATCGCGAGACCCGCGCCGTTCACCATGCAGCCAATATTGCCATCGAGCCCGACGTAGGCCAGGTCGATCTCGTTCGCTGCGCGCTCGCGTTCGTCCTCTTCCTCTGGATCGCGCAGCTCGGCGATTTCGGGGTGGCGGTAGAGGGCGCTGTCATCGAAGTTGAGCTTGCCGTCCAGGGCTAGGAGATCGCCTTCCGCGGTCAGCACCAGCGGGTTGATCTCGACCTGAGAGCAGTCCTTCTCGAGGTATAGGTCGAAGAGACCACGCACGAAGGGCACGAACTTGGCGACCTGACCCTTGTCGAAGCCGAGCTGGAATCCGAGGTCGCGGATCTGGTAGTCACGCAGGCCGACGTTCGGGTCGACGAGGGTCGTCAAGATCTTGTCGGGAGAGTTCTCCGCGACGATCTCGATCTCCATCCCACCTTCGGTCGAGGCCACGATCGCGAACTTTTCGGCCGCACGATCGAAAAGAATCGCGAGGTAGTATTCCTTCTCGATATTCGAGCCGGCCTCGACGTAGACCTTGCGAACCAGCTTTCCTTCCGGGGGCGTCTGCGGCGTGTGCAGGGTCATCCCCAGGATCTCACTCGCCGCCGTTTTCGCCTCGCTGGCGGATTGAGCAAGCTTGACCCCGCCGCCCTTGCCTCGACCACCGGCATGGACCTGGGCCTTGACGACGACGACCGCCGTGCCGAGCGCCTTGGCAGCGCGCTCCGCCTCTTCGGGCGTCGTCGCAAGCTGACCTTCGGGAACGGCGACGCCGAACTCGCGAAAGAGCCCCTTTGCTTGATACTCATGAACGTTCATGTCCGCTCCATCTTCTTTGGATCGACGATTCGCCGAGGTGCTCGGTCGCTCGATCCCATCGCTGTGTCCTCTTCGAGGCGGTCGGCACCGCGATTGGGCGCAGTCCTCGCGGGAACTCGGATCAGATCTCGATCTGGGAAACCAGAGTCCGCACATGCTCGACGGAGGCGTCGAAGGCAATCTGCTCCTCGGTATTGAGTTCGACTTCGATGATTCGCTCGAGGCCGTTGCCACCGATAACGCAGGGAACGCCGACGTAGAGTCCGTCGACCCCGAACTCACCCTCGCAGAGGCAGGCGCAAGCGAGCACTCGTTTCTTGTCCCTGAGATAGCTCTCGGCCATTTCGATTGCAGAGAGGGCCGGGGAAACGAATGCCGATCCGGTCTTCAAGAGGCCGACGACCTCGCCCCCCGCTGCCTTGGTACGTGCAACGATCGCATCGATGCGATCCTTCGGGATCATCGTATCGATGGGAATCCCGGCAACCGTGCAATAGCGGACCAGCGGCACCATCGTGTCCCCATGTCCACCGAGTACCATCGCCGTCACGTCCCGAACGGATACCCCGAGCTCCCAAGCCACAAAGGTGCGGAAGCGTGCCGAGTCGAGCACCCCCGCCATGCCGACCACGCGATTCTTCGGGAAACCGGAGACCTCCTTGAAAGTGTAGACCATCGCGTCGAGCGGATTCGAAATCACGATCACGAAGGCGTCCGGGGCGTTGTCGCGAACACCTACTGCGACTTGCTTCATGATCGAGAGATTCGTGTTGAGAAGGTCGTCACGACTCATGCCCGGCTTCCGGGCGAGCCCAGCCGTGATGATCACGACGTCCGCTCCAGCGATCCCGGCATAGTCGTTCACGCCCGCAATCGACGCGTCGCTTCCGATGAGCGGTGCCCCCTCCGCCATGTCCAGCGCTTTACCCTGGGGCATCCCCTCGACGACATCGAATATGACGACGTCTCCCAATTCACGATAAGCCGCCTGCTCTGCGAGCACGCCACCGATATTCCCCCCGCCGATCAATGCGATCTTGGGCTTGACCATGAGTCCCCTCCACTCGTTAGTTCTCATGGGAATGACCATGAGAGGTGGCGGCGACTCATCGCCGCAACCCTGTTGTCGAATCGAATCTTGCTATGAGTCGGGTCTCGGCCCGAGCCGTTCGAGCTAGTCTTTGTCTGGCTGCGGCCGAATTCGAAGCGAAAGCTCTTCGAGCTGTTCCGCCTCGACGGAAGACGGCGCGTCCATCAGGAGATCCTGCCCACGCTGAGTCTTCGGAAACGCGATCACCTCGCGTAGATTGTCGAATCCCGCGAGTTTCATCACCCAACGGTCGAAACCGAAAGCAAAGCCACCATGGGGCGGTGCCCCCACTTCGAGTGCGTCGAGCATGAAACCGAAGCTTTTGTTCATCTCTTCATCGCTATAGCCCATGATCCCGAGAATCTTGCGCTGCACATCGGCGCGATGGTTGCGAAGGCTCCCGGAGCCGAGCTCGGTTCCGTTCAGGACGACATCGTAGTGGGTTCCGCGCACCCTCTCCGGATCGCTATCGAGCAGCGGCAGATCCTCCTCGACCGGCGCAACGAAGGGCTGGTGCACGTAGCCCAGCTTTCCATTCTCGTCGCGCTCGAGCAGCGGAAAGTCGACGACTAGAAGCGGATCCCAGGCTCGGCCATCGACCCGACCGAGCCGGACGCCGAGATCTTCCCGCAGCCGCGAAAGGATCGTGTTGGCGCGATTCTTCGAATCGGCCTGAAAGAAGATGACCATGCCGGGTTCGGCTTGACATCGTTCGCGGATTGCATCGATCTCGGGACCGCCAAGGAATTTCGTGATCGGCGACTTCCAGGTGCCGTCGTCTTCGACCCGGATCCACCCGAGCCCCTTCGCCCCGAGTTCCTTCCGGACGAGCTTCTCGAGTCGGTCGATCTCGCCGCGCGTGAGCTCCTTCGCGTTCGCGATGGGAAGTGCCTTTACGACGCCGCCGTCCTCGACGACACCGCGGAAGGCCTTGAACTCGCTCGTCCGGAAGACATCGGTCAAGTCGTGGAGTTCGAGCAGGATTCGGGTGTCCGGTCGATCACTGCCGTAACGACCCATCGCCTCCTCATAGGTGATTCGCTTGAAAGGCGCCTCGAGCTCCACACCACAGGCTCGACTCCCGTCGATCGTCACCTTCTCGAGAACCGCGAGGATCTCTTCCACTCCAACAAACGAAAGCTCGAGATCGATCTGGGTGAACTCGAGCTGTCGGTCGGCGCGCTGGTCCTCGTCGCGAAAGCAACGCGCAATCTGGTAATAGCGATCGCATCCGGCAATCATGAACAGCTGCTTCATGATTTGGGGCGACTGCGGAAGCGCATAGAAATCACCAGGCTGAAGCCGGCTCGGAACGAGGAAGTCGCGCGCACCCTCAGGCGTCGCCCGCGCGAGGATCGGGGTTTCGATCTCCATGAAATCCTGTTCATTGAGCGAGGCCCGCACCGCCTGGGACAGATCGTGGCGCACGCGCAGCGCCCGTTGAAGCGGCGGGCGGCGCAGATCGTGTAGGCGATTCTTCAAGCGAACCTGCTCATCGACGTCGATCTCTTCTTCGATCGAAAAAGGCGGCACGGTCGCGGAGTTCAGCACGCGCAGTTCGCGCACGTTCACCTCGATCGAACCGGTCGGCATATTCGGATTGATCGTGTCGTCGCTGCGGCCTTCGATCTCGCCCCGCACCATCAAGACCCATTCGCTGCGCAGGTGATGTGCTCGGGCGTGCGCTTCGGGAGCGGACTCGGGTCGAAAGACGACCTGGACGACGCCGGTCTTGTCGCGGAGGTCGACGAAGATCACACCTCCGTGGTCACGGCGACGATGCACCCAACCGGCGAGAACGACCTCATCACCGATCGCAGCCGACATGATGTCACCGCAGCGGTGACTTCGGCGAAGCGATCCCATTCCATCGAGCTCTACGCTCTCCGCGCTCATCTCAGCTCCCACACGTGGCAATTCTTGTTTCATCTGCGCGCCGCCGCGGCGCACCCGGCTCATCTCGATCCGAAACGACGGAGGGCACAAACGTTGGGGCGGGGGCCTCGATGGGTGAATCCTCACCGACCAGATCACCGACCGAAAGATCGATCGGAACACCGATCGATGACCGACGAGCTGCGGGAAGCATGCCTCGCATCGCGCCGGGCAATTCCTCCGGTCGAGGACTCAGACCCTAAAAAAACGTTGCTAAATCGGCAGGTTGGATAGCAACACGGCAGAATGCTGTCAATCGGAGAAGAGCCTCCGAGTCGGGTCAGTCGAGTTTTCGGAGGGTTTCGCAGAAAGTAGGCCGCAGCGGCCGGAGATTCACTCGCTGACGATGCCGCCCTCGCCGAGATCATTCGCGGAGGCGATGCGGTTGCGACCCATGCTCTTGGCCCGGTACATGGCCTTGTCGGCGACGTCGAGCAGCGGTTCTCGGGTGTCCCCGTGATCCGGACAGGTGGCGACGCCGATCGAGATCGTGAGTTGGAGCACCCCCTCTCGTCCGGCTTCGAACAGATGGGCCTCGACTCGGCTCCGGATGCGCTCCGCGATTCGAAGCGCCACATCGTGAGGAGTGTCCACGAGTAGGATCGTGAATTCGTCTCCGCCGTAGCGCGCGAGGGTGTCCACCTGACGCACACACTCCGAGAGCAGCAGCGACAGCGAGCGCAGCGTGTCCGAGCCGATCAAATGACCGTAGCGGTCGTTGACCAGCTTGAATCGGTCGAGATCCAGGAAGAGAATCGAAAGCGGGTTGCCGTAGCGAGCGGCGCGTTGGATCTCGTTGTCCGCGGTCGCCAGCAGGTAGCGCGCGTTATAGACGCCCGTCACATCGTCGATGAAGGCGCGTTCCTTGGCACGGTGGTAGCGCTCGGCTGTCGCGAGGGCCGCGCTCGCCCGGCGTGCGATCGTCCGAGCGGTCTCGAGATCCCTATCGTCGAAGCGGCGGCCCTCGGAGAGGATCCACACGTGCCCGGTCTCGCGATCGTCCCCTCGAAGCGGAACCGAAAGCAGCGCCCCCGGTGATTCGAGTCCGACCCGGCCCAACACGTGATTCAAGGGGCCCCAGGGCACTACGCCCACCTCGCCCCGGCCCATCGTCGACTCCAGCGACTTTTCCTCGATCAGGTATCGACTCAGGCGCTCACGGGTCCCTTCGTCAAAGCCGCGGGCCGCCACCCCCGCACCCTGAGGCGCCGGGCTCGGAGAAAAAAAGGCGATCCCTCGGACACATCCGAGACGCTCGAGCAGGAGTTCGAGCGCCATCGAATAGAGCTTTCCCGGATCGAGACAGGCGCCGAGGGGTTCGCAGGCGCGCTCGGTCTCGAGTTCGCTGTGAAGCACCGCACGGGAACACTCGGCCTCGAGCAGCTGCGCGACCACGATGGTCGCCATCGGGAGTGCTTCCGCCTGTGCGGCCGGGAGTCGATAGGTCGCCAAGACGTCCGAATCGTCTGCGGGCAGATCGGCCCCGGTATCCACCGAGGGCACAGCGTCGGACATCGCAATCCGGGCGATCGCGGTGCCGGGCCGCTGCCAGCGATCCCAGGCCGGATCGGCGAGGATCGCATCGGCCGCGGGGCCGACCCCGATGAGAATCAGGTTGGGCGCGCCTGCCGACGCATTCGCAGCGAGATCCGCGCTCCCGAAATCCGCGCACGAGAACCCGTGCGCCTCACCCGCGGCGCGCAATCCCGTGCTCAAACTGGACACGATCCCGCCAGCGCCCTCTCCAACCACCAGAACCGGAACCGGGCCACGAAGAAACTGTCTGGCCATGCTGGGCCCTCCCCTTTGGGGACCACGTCCGGTTCTGTCCGGGACGAGGCCAAGGGATACCTGATTATCGGATTCGAAGCTGATCCGCTTGAATCGGGCGCACGAGCGTTTGCCACGAGGACCCGGCGTCCCGGCTTCGGAGCAGCCTCCCGTTCGCGCCCACGACGTAGCCGCTTCGTCCTTCCGGATCGAAGGAAATCGACCGCAGTGCGTCGAAGGAGACTCCGGATCCGAAAGGCTCGACACGCTGCCAGGAATCTCCCTGGTCGATCGAAACCCACAGGCCCCCCTGATACCCGACAGCGATGACCCGCTCCTCAGTCACCGCGACATCGAGCAGCCCGTGGGGAACGGTCAGCGCGATCGGGCTCCAGATCGATTCCCCGCGCCGTGCTCGAAGCCCGCGCCCAGAGCGACCGACTGCGATTCCGAAGCCCTGGGAATCGACGTCGAGCGCCGTCACCGAAATCCCTTCGCGGACGCTGATCCGAGTCCGGGCGCCGAGCTCGATGCGAGTCGACCAGTAGCGCGTCAGGAGGTCCGGGTCGTCGTCGATCAGGTCTTCATAGCCCCACGGTGGGGCCGCGACGACCTCGATCCTCTTTTCAGGAATTCCCGATGCTTCGAGCGTGATTCGAACCTCCTCGGCACGCGCCTCGATCAGGGCAAAGAGCGCGCTCGGATCACGCGCGTTCCCGATCCGGTCGATTTCCCCAGCGCTCAACCCCGCATCGATTCGCCAGCGGAGATCAGCTGCGCGGGGTCGTCCCTCGACCACCGCCCGAATCCGCAGGACGTCCGACTCGCCGACATCGACCTGGTCGAAACCGAAGTCGACGGGATCGATCGTGAGCGCGTCCTCGGTCCGCAGAATCCGCCAGCTCGATCCCGCATCCGTACTGAAACGGACCACGCGATCGACGCTCCAACAGCGTCCCGATCGATCGGACGCGCAATGGATATCCACAAAGGCGGGCACCCGCTCCCCCGGCACCGTTGCCTCGAGCGAGGATTCCTGCCACACGGCGCCGCCATCGATCGTTCGCAGCCGCTGGCCGGCACCGCCAACGGCGATCGCACGCTGCTCGTCGATCAGCGCGAGCGCAGCGAGATCGAAATCCGCCCCGCGGCCGGGCAGGCGCTGTCGTCGCCAACGTCCGCCACCGTCATCGGTTCGAAGGATCACGCCGGAACCGAATGCCCATCCGGTCCGGGGCCCCGCCATCGAGATCCCACGCAAGGGACCGACCGCGGGCACATGAGCGATCTGCCAGGACGTGCCCCCGTCTCGGGTCGTATGAATCGGTCCGTCCGCGGAGAGCACGATCACGTGATCCGCCGCGGGGACAGCGACATCGAGGAGCTCCCCCGCCGGCCAGTCGATCGGTCTCGTGTCGGGTGCCTCGGGTGCGCGGTCAGTACACGCGAGGGTGAGTGTCAGCGCGAACCATGCGAAGGCGTTCCGCTCCCGCGCGAACAGAAGCCGTCGCCGAGTTCGAATCATGTCCGAAAGGATACGCAGCGCAACCCGCCCGGGCGAATCGAAACCTGTTCAGCCACTGGCGATGGCGAGTCGCATCGACGTCACCCGTCCCAGGCTCGAATCCTCGACGCAGATCGCTTCGCCGCCCATCTGGGCGATTCCCTGCTGGACACTCTCGGGCGGAAGGCCCGTCGCGCCTCGCCGCTGTGGATCTGGCACATCGACGACGGAGACCAGAACGCCCTTCAACTGTTCCCCGCCGATCGTACGTGCGAGGAGCGTGAGCGGCTCGCCTTCCTGCGACTCCTCGATTCGTTGACGGATCAGTTGCGTCAACAGACGCTCGAAGACCACCATCGTCCCGGAGACACGCGGCAGGTTCGGCGGCATCAAGACCTCGAAATCGACCGGTTCGGTGGAATCCTGCGAAACGCGCTCCGAAACGCGAAGAATGGAGTTCGTTACGTCGAAACGACCCTGCTGCGCCTTGCCCCCGCGAATCTCCACGGAGAGCTCCCGCATCCATTTCTGAGCGGCCTCCATCGACTGGAGTCCACGTTCGAGAAGGTGTTGCTGGCCCTCCTCGAGCAGACTCCCGCGAAGCTGCTCGGAGAGTGTGTTCATGGCCTGAAGCGCGTCTGCGATCGGCTCGGACACTTCCTCTGCGAGTCCGGATAGGTGTTCTTCGTTCGATTGCTCTTCGAGCATCACCATCACGACGCCGACTCGATCGTCCTCCGCCTCGATCGGCGAACACAGTCCGATATAGGAGTAGCCGTCCTCGCGGATCTTCAATCGCGCGGTCTGGCCGCGCTGAAGCACGTCGGCTGTCGCGGTCAGAACCACCTCCCTTGCACCGCCGCCAAAGACCAACGCCAGAGGCTGACCAACGGGATCGCCATCGAGGCCGCAGAAACGCTCACGAAACGTCGGGTTCGCGTAGACGATGCACCCGTCGGTATCACCGACGAGGATCGGAGTCTGCAGATAGCCAAGGAGCGAGATCTCTTCCGC
>JAPYTP010000144.1:7832-13819 GCA_029941885.1 Myxococcota bacterium | reverse complement strand
AGTGGTGTTTAAGAGACAGGGGCGCGGGCGGGTTCAACGACGCCCCCCCCCCCCGCGTTCTTTCGCGCCCTCAGGGAACGATGTCGGCAAGCGGGCGTCGCCGTGTGGGTCGACGAAATCCAGACCTCCGCACGAACCTGCGAACTCTTCGCCTTCCGAACCCTCGAACTCGGAGATCTCGTCGACGTCGTAACGATCGGAAAGATCCTTCACGGAAGCGCGACACTCTTCTCCTCAGAGTATCGACCCCGACCGAGACTCGTCGCCCAAACATGGGCGGAGCAACGGTGGGCATGGCGATGGGGGCGCGTATCCTTGAACGACTCGAGGAGGAAGGCCATCTCGGCCCGAAGGGCGGAATCGCGCGGCTCACGAAGCGCCTCGATCAGGCCTTCGAAGACCTCGCCAGACGACTACCCGGCGTAGTGACGGCACGCTCCGGCCTCGGCGCGATGCAAGGCTTCGTCGCCTGGCAGGGGAACGCGGCCATCACCCAGGAGATCGTCGAGGCGAGCCTCGAGGAGGGCGCGCTCTTCCAGACGGCGGGATCGAACCCCACGAGGGTTCGACTGCTCCCAGCCATCACGTTGACGGACGAGGAACTCGCTGCCGGCTTCGCGGCGCTCGAGCGCGGGCTTCGGAAAGTGGGTCGGCGACGCGGTCTCGCTCTCGATTCGGTCGCCGGGGCCGGGGCCGGAGCTTGATCAGCGGCTCGTTTCGTTCGCGCTCAGTCGCGCGGAACGTCGCGGTCCATGACCGTCTGGCGTTCTGCGCGACGCGCGTTCGCAACGGACTCGTTGCAGATCTTCCGCAGCGCGGTGGATAAAACCGGAAGTACGCTGTCGGATGTGTTGTAACCCGAGACGCCACGGATGTAGGCCTTGAGCCGACTCGCCACGACGAGGATCTCACCCGCCTCGCCGGCGGCGCCCACGGTCTTGCGGGTCTTGCGCTTGCTACGCGTGCCCTGCGGCGGGTCGGGTTCGAGCGGAGCACGCTCTTCGATCGCCCACGCCTCACGATGACGTTCCGTGGGGAGATGAATCTCCCAGCAGTCGACCGAGCAGAAAACCAGCGCGGTGCGCGCGCGGTTGCAGGTCGACACGCTGCACACCCAATGGATCGCACCGAGTTCGATATCGTTCTTGCATGCGCTGCAGCGCCGCCACCGTTCCGCCATGTCTCTCCCCTGTTCTTCCAATCTCGTTCAGTCCGCTGGATCCACGCTGCCCCGCGCGAAGGCTGCGACGGCTTGCGCAGAGGCACGCTCGAGTGCGCCCTCCATATACGGCCGCCAGAACCGCGTGAGGATCAACCAGGAGATCGGTCGCGTGAGTCGCGATCGAACCTCGAATTCGTATCGCCAGGTCGCGATGACGACGGGCGGCTCGCCCGCCGCCGAGCACGATTCGAAGGCCCAGGTCCCGTGGAATCGATGGACCAGGATACGCAGGATATTGGTCAGGTTCGAGAGCGTATAGGCAAAGCTGGTCGGCCGGTCGACGCGGGTCAGGGTTTCCAGCATGCCATGACCATCGGCGAGCCGGATGATCCGTGAGTCCCCGATCGAGTTCCAGGCTCCCGACTGTTCCTCGACGACTGCGACAGCCGGAAGCGGACCGTAGCCCTCCATGATCGTCGACAGATCGATCGGCAGGAAGACATCGAACACGGTCTCGATCGGCGTCGGAATATGGCCCTGGACCTCGATCACGATCGGCTTCACGATCTTCGCCCCTGCTCGTCCACCCAGACCCTAGGGCGATCCGTCGAAGGTTTCTCGTGAACACCGACGGGACCGCCGGCCGGGCACAGCTCGTCCGCACCGGCAGGATAGGTAGATTGGTCCCCGTCGATCAAGCGGTCCCGGGCGGAATCGACTCCGGATCTTACCGGTCCTCGTATCTCCTCGGTTCGGAGCTATTCTCAGCAACCCCCGGCAAGCGCGAAGATTGCCAGTCGCCGCAGGAACCCGCCGAATCGCAACTCGATTCCAAGCCCCTGAAGGTGGGGGCAAAGCATTAAAGGGGCTGGATCGCCGCGGCGAATCGAGCGAGTCGATTCGCGGCCTGTAGCCGACGCCTTGGAGTAGCCGAACACCCGTGCTCGAATTGGCCTTGTCTCTGCTGCTCATTCTCGCCGGCTGTGGGCTGCTCTACGTAGGCGGCGACATGCTCGTCTCGGCCTCGACCTTCATCGCCAACCGCATCGGCATGAGCCCCGTCGCCATCGGTGCCACGGTCGTTGCGATTGGAACGAGCGCCCCGGAATTCTCGGTCAGCCTCGACGCAGCCCTCTCGAACCATTCGGATATCTCGGTCGGCAACGTCGTAGGATCGAACGTCTGCAACATCATCCTCGTCCTGGGGCTCTGCGGGCTCTTTCATGAGCTGCGCACTTCGCGCGAGATCTATCGCATCGACTTCCCGATCCTGATCGGGGTCTCGGCTCTGTTTACCTGGATGATTCACGACTACGAAATCAGCCGAGCCGAGGGTCTGGCCAGTCTGTTTCTCCTGGCCGTCTACATCATCTGGAATCTGCGCCGAGCCGCGGAGGACAAGGAAGTCGGCGAGCTGCTGAGCGAAGAAGTTTCGGGGGCCCTCGGGGAGAACCAGAAGGATTGGATCGGCCCCGTCGCCCGAGCGGTGGGCGGGATAGTATGCCTCGGCTTCGGCGCCCAGTGGCTGGTCGACGGATCACTTCAGACCCTCAAACCCTTCGCCATGAGCGAGGCCGCCATCGGCATCACCGTCGTCGCCCTCGGCACGAGTGTCCCCGAGATCGGCACCTCGATCATCGCGGCCCGAAAGGGCCATGGCGATCTCGCCGTCGGCAATGCGATCGGCTCGAGCGTCTTCAACATCCTCGGTGTGCTCGGCGTCACCGCGAGCATCCGGCCCCTTGCCGCCCAGGAAGTCGACCTCTTGGACGGGGCGATCCTGATCGCCTCGAGCATGATCGGCCTCGTGTTGGTCGCACGCCCCGGCGGCATCGGCCGGCTTCAGGGCGGCCTGCTCGTCGCGACATATTCTCTCTACGTCATCACCGCGATCGTCTGACGAACCCGTTCCCGAAACTCGGGATCACTACGAGCCCGCGAATTCTCGGCATCGAAATCGCGCCCGAACCCGGGAGTCGCTGCGTTCCCCGAGAACCTCGATATAGGGATAGCTGAAGTAGTTGAGAGGACGGCCCTCGTGTTCGGGGCCAAGTCGGAGATCGCGTCCGGTCGTGAACTTTACACGGTCGGCGGGATGCGTCCCGTAGAAGAGTTCGCGATCTGCGCCTCGAGAATTCGCTCGAATCTCTCGCAGGATCGGATCGAGGACCGGGTGGTCGACGACGACGCGTTCATTTGCACCGAGGAATCTCTTCGCTCGGTTCTCGCTACCCCGCTCGTCCCCGGACCGGACGATCGACCGTTCGATGTCGTAGCGCACGATCGCTGCAAAACCCGTCACGACGAAGAGCGCCGCGATTCGATTCGCCCGTAGGACCGCCATCAGCATTTCAGCCAGGTTCCCTCACCTTGGGAATGACATCCTGCACAATCGTCTCGAGGGATTCCCACGCATAATCGATCGGCATCCCGCCGCACAAGGGCTGTGTCGCCAGGACACCGCTCTTCTTCACCTCGGCAATGGCTTCCTCGACGGAGAAGATCCGGTAGCTGCCGTCCTCCTCCCGAAGCTCCTCGACAGTCCCGGCGATGCTCTTGGTGGTCGCATCGATGTCGTTGCCCATCCATTCCGCGTAGGCCTGCGCATCGTGCAACAGATGCGGTCCCCATTTCGCCCAGGCCTCGTCGGGGTCCCTGGCCACGAACGCGGACATCGGCGCCCCCGAGGTCGGGTTGATGCAGATTCCCGGCTCGATCCCCTCGGCCTCACACGCCTCACGGTAGACCGTCTCGAGGTCTGGATCCCTTCCCATCGCAAGCATTCCGAGCCCCAGGCGAGCGGCGCGCCGCGCCGTGACCGCGATTCCGCCCCCCATCAATAGCAGCGGTCCACCCGGCGTATGCGGCAGCGGTGTCACCTTCACGGGCCGACCTTCGTATTCGAATTCCTCGCCTCTGAACAGGCGCTGCATGACGCGGACGGACTCTTCGAGGCGTTGACCACGTCCCTTCATTTCTCGGCCGAACATCGCGTACTCCGCCGGGACGTAGCCGATGGCGACGACGAAGTTGACCCTTCCTAGGGAGATGATGTCGAGCACCGCCATCTGCTCCGCCAGGGCGACCGGGTCGTGAAGCGGCACGATCAGCGCGGCCACCTGGATCGGCAGCGTTCGGGTCCTCGCTGCGATCGCGCTCGCGAGGATCATCGGAGCCGGGAGGTAGCCGTCCTGCGAACGGTGGTGTTCGCTGACCTGCAGGGCGACACAGCCATTCTCCTCACCCCAGGCCGCCATCTCGATCGCCGCTCTATACAGATCGGCCTTGGGCGCACCGAAATCCGGCGTTCGCATATCGAACCGCATCGTGAACATCGCCGTCCTCCTCGCCCTCTCGGTCGGCGGGGATCGCCGGCAGCAGGGGATCCGAATCCTAGAACGCTCCCGCGGTGGCCGCCGCCTTCTCCCGTCGCTCCATTCGAGCACAGTCGAGCTGTGACCCGATCCGTCACATCGGCCCGCTATCTGCGGGGGCCCCTTATCCAAATCGAGGTCTCCGTCGTGGAATCATCCGATGTCTCGTGGCTCGAGCAGACTTTCACATGGGCGGGTGGCGCAGCGGCGTCCTCGTCCGAACTCGCGGCCGCGAGCTCGCTCGGACTCGCGGTGGGGCTCCTGGTCGGAGCTCTGCTCGGCGCGACGATTACCGCGCTGGTTCTCTCGCGCACGAATGCTCGGCTGCGAGACCGATTCCAGGCGCTTTCGAGCGAGGCTCTCGATCGAAACAGCGAACGCTTCCTGGCCCTCGCCGGAGAGCGACTCGGATCCCTGGAACGTTCGAATGCCTCTGCACTCGCCCAGAGGGAAGCCGCGGTCGAAGCAATGGTCAGACCGCTGCGGGATTCCCTCGCCCGGGTGGACGAGAAGCTCCAAAAGGTCGAGAGCGAGCGACAGGGCCACTACCAATCCCTCACCAAACATCTCGAATTGGTCGCGACCTCTCACCGCGAACTCGAGCGCGAGACCCGGGGACTCAGCCAGGCGCTCCGAACGCCCAATGTCCGCGGGCGCTGGGGCGAGCTCCAGCTGCGTCGGGTCGTCGAGCTCGCCGGCATGCTCGAACACTGTGATTTCGAGGAACAGGTCTCCATCGACGGCGAGGGCGGCCGGCAGAGACCCGATCTGGTGGTGCATCTACCGGGCGGCCGTCGGATCGTGATCGACGCGAAAGCGCCGCTCCAGGCTTTTCTCGCCGCCAGCGAATCCGAGGACGAAAAGACCCGAGCGGAGCATCTCGCGAACCACGCGCGTCACGTGCGACGCCATGTCGACGATCTCGGTGGGCGAAATTACTGGGCGGGACTCGAGGGATCGCCCGAATTCGTGGTGCTCTTCTTACCGGGAGAACCCTTCTTCTCGGCAGCGCTCGCCGAGGACCCCGAGTTGATCGAACGCGGCGTCGAGCGCCGAGTCCTGTTGGCCGGCCCGACGACTCTGATCGCCCTGCTACGAGCGGTCGCCTACGGCTGGCAGCAGGAGTCGATGGCGGACAACGCCGCCCAGATCTCCGAACTCGGACGCGAGCTCTTCGAACGAATCGTCACGCTCAACGAGCGTTTCGAGAAGCTCGGTCGGAAGATCGATGGGGCGGTCGAGGCTTACAACGCTGCGATCGGCACCCTCGAGACCCGTGTCCACGTCTCCGCACGACGGATGGCGGAACTCGGCGTCGCCCCGAACACCGAACTTGCAACGATCCCGCCTCTCGACCGTCGTACGCGCTCGGTCGATGCGGGATCCGCTTCACGGGCGGAGTCCAACCCGACATAGCACCCCGTAGCGCCCCGTCGCGCCCCGTCGCGCCC
>JAPYTP010000144.1:0-7732 GCA_029941885.1 Myxococcota bacterium | reverse complement strand
GCGCCCCGTCGCGCCCCGTCGCGCCCGCGATTCCGCGCGATTCGCCTATGGTACGCTGCCACGCATCGTAGGGTGCCACGTATCACAGGAGGGGAAATCGCATGAGCGCATTGTCTGAGAAGGCCGCAACACAGGGCCCGGCCAAAGCATCCGACCTGATGATCGAGGCACTCGAGCGCGAGGGCGTCGAGTATATCTTCGGAATCCCGGGCGAGGAGAACCTCGACCTCCTCGAGAGTCTCCGCCACTCGAAGATCAAGCTCATCATCACGCGCCACGAACAGGGCGCGGGCTTCATGGCAGCGACCGTCGGGCGTTTGACCGGCAAGCTCGGAGTCTGCCTTTCGACCCTCGGCCCCGGGGCGACCAACTTCATGACCGCAGCGGCCTATGCACAACTTGGCGCGATGCCGATGATGATGATCACCGGCCAGAAGCCGATCAAGACGAGCAAGCAGGCCCGCTTTCAGATCATCGACGTCGTCGACATGATGGGGCCCGTGACCAAGTACACCCAACAGATCGTGCACGGCGCGAATATCCCCTCCGCCGTTCGCGAGGCCGTTCGTCTAGCCGAGGAAGAACGCCCGGGTGCAGTCCACCTCGAACTACCCGAGGACATCGCCGACGAACAGGTCGACAAGCCATTCTTTTTCAATCCCGAAGCCGCACGTCGACCCGCCGCTGAAGAGAAGGCGATCCGTCGCGCCGTCGCGATGATCGAAGCAGCCGAGCGTCCACTCCTTCTGGTAGGGGCCGGTGCCAATCGAAAGCGTACGAGCAACATGCTGACGCAGTTCGTGGAGCAGACGGGCATTCCCTTCATCTGCACTCAGATGGGCAAGGGCGTGATTGATGAGAGGCACGACCAATACATGGGGACAGCCGCCCTCTCGGCAAACGACTCGGTTCACGACGCCGTCGCAGCAGCTGACCTGATCATCAACGTCGGCCACGATGTGATCGAGAAGCCGCCCTTCTTCATGAGCTCGGACGGCTTCAAGGTTCTTCACATCAGCTTCGCCTCCGCCGAAGTCGATTCAATCTACTTCCCCCAGCTCGAAGTCGTCGGTGATATCGCCAACGCTGTCTGGCAGATCAACGAATCGATCACCGTTCAGCAACAATGGGATTTCACGACGTTCCGCGACGTCCAGAAGAAGGTCGAGAGCCACACGACCGAGAAATCCGATGACCCGCGCTTTCCCCTTTGCCCACAGAGACTGGTTGCGGACGTGCGAGCCGCGATGCCGGAGGACGGGATCATCTGTCTCGACAACGGCATGTACAAGATCTGGTTCGCACGCAACTACAAGGCCTATCAGCCCAACACGATTCTGTTGGACAACGCACTCGCAACCATGGGCGCGGGCCTGCCCTCGGCGATCGGCGCCGCATTCGTCTATCCGGAGCGAAAGATCCTCGCGATCTGCGGCGACGGCGGCTTCATGATGAACTCGCAGGAGCTCGAGACGGCGGTACGCACGCGGCGCGACGTAACGACGCTGCTACTTCGCGATGACTCCTATGGGATGATCCGCTGGAAGCAGGACGAGGCCGGCTTCCAGGATTGGGGGCTCGAATTCGGCAACCCCGACTTCGTCGCCTATGCCGAGAGTTACGGTGCCAACGGTTACCGCGTCGAGAAGACGGACGACCTCCGCGCGATTCTCGAGAGCTGCCTGGCCCAAGGCGGTGTCAACCTGATCGAGTGCCCGATCGACTACGCCGAGAACTCGAGCCTCGCCAAGAAGTAGCGAAACCGGTAAGCCGCAAGGATCATCCCAATGGATCGACGGCGAGCTGCAATAGATCGAGACTCGTTCTCCACAAACGAGCGCTGATCTGAGGGTCGAACTCGAGCGGCTTCTCTCGCCGAGACCGCGAGCGGTAATAGCCACCCGTCTCACGGCCAAGGGCCGGATCCGTTGCAACCCAGAGTGCGGTTCGAGCTGCGCGCTCCGCGCTCGGAAAGAGTCTGCGAATCACCGGGCCGATCAATTGGTAGGCGAGACCCGGGTTGTTCGCGCCGATATTCGAAGCGACCGGACCGGGATCGACGGCATTGACCGTGACACCGCTTCCTTCGATACGCCGCGCCACTTCGAACGTGAAATAGAGGATCGCCAGCTTCGATTGTCCGTAGGCCTTGACCATGTTGTAGTCGCCTTCGAACTGAAGATCCTCGAAGTCGAGGGTTGCGATGCGATAGGTATCGGAAGAGATGTTTACGATTCGCGCGGCCGGGCTCGCACGAAGACCTGGCAGCAGACCCAGCGTCATCCTAAACATCGCAAGCCAGTTGACCGCGAAGGTCAGCTCGAGGCCCGCCTCGTTCGTGTGTCGATCGAGGCCGACCTACCGGCATTGTTGACCAAGACGTGAAGAGGCAGTCCGCTACGCCCAGTAGCTCTCGACCGCGCCATCGATGGCGGAGGGGCGCCCTAAAGGGAGTACACGTGCGATCGGCAGACGGAGACGCCGAGGAAGTCCAGCCGACCCGAAATGGAATCGGAGTTGGCCAGCCCTCGAAATGGATCTGCTAGGCTCCCGAGCCATCATGTCGAAGCCGAGAATCTTCATCGACGGCCACGCGGGAACCACGGGACTGCGAATCCACGAATGGCTCGCGGAGCGGGACGACCTCGAGCTGTGGACGCTCGAGGAAGCCGAGAGAAAATCCGGGCCCGCCCGGGAAAAGGCGATCGCGGAGGCGGACCTGAGCGTCCTCTGTCTCCCCGATGACGCAGCCGTCGAAGCGGGGATCTGGGCGAAACAATCCGGCGCGCGCTTGATCGACGCGAGTTCGAGTCATCGGGTCGCTCCCGGCTGGGTCTACGGCCTGCCGGAACTCCTCCCGGACCAGCGGATTGCGATCGCGAATGCTCAGTTCGTATCGAATCCCGGATGTTATCCCTCAGCCTTCATTCCGTTGATTCGACCGCTCGTCGACGACGGAATCCTGACTGCGGATGTGGTGCTCTCGATCCACGGTCTCTCCGGCTATAGCGGCGGCGGCAGGACCTTGATCGAGCGGTGGGAGGACCCGGAACAGAAGCGGGTCGGACTCACCTACGAAGCACCCTACTGTCTCGATCGGACCCACAAGCACCTGCCTGAGATGCAGCGCTACGCCGCCCTCGAGCACGCACCGCAATTCGTTCCCGCGGTCGGCCCCTTCGCATGCGGAATGCGGGTCGAGGTGCCGATTCATGCCAGCCTGCTCCATGGCGGCACCGACGCTCTGGCGGTTTGGCAGGCGCTCACCGACCGATACGCGGGGGAACCCTTCGTGGAGGTCGCTGAGTTTCGCAGCGTCGAACGTCAGGGCGATCAACCCTTCGATGACTTCAGCCTCGACCCCCAGGTCCTGAACGACACCAACCGACTCCGGCTGCACGTCCTCCCCAACGCCGGGGGGCATCTCCTGCTGGTCGGAATCCTCGACAACCTGGGCAAGGGCGCCTCGGGCGTCGCCATCCAATCCCTGAATCTGATGCTGGGACTGGGTGAGGAGACCGGGCTGCCCGCGTGACTCGGTTCCTCCGGTCGTTGCGAGCTTGAAATGCTCGATCGACCCGCCATGACGCGGTCCCAATCAATGCGAACACGTTCGTGATTCTTGCTCGAGGTCGCTCCTCGTTCGAATCCCCGAAACACGTCGAATCAGCCCCAAAACCTGCGAACGGGGTCACAGACTCGCCGCGGTCGCCTCGAAATCTCGATTCTTTTGATCTCCTGGCCCTCAATGCCAGGAGGACGGACACCAATCGGCCCTTGTGTGAACTGCTTCACAGAAGAATCGAGTGATCCATCTCACTCTAAGGAGGCATTCAAGGAATGAGCCCGAGAGATCGGTGGCCCACCCAAACCGGTCCCAGTAGGAGTCAACGAGATGCAGCCCCAGCGAAATCGCAAACAGAGCCAACAGACCGAATCCGACCGAAATCGCGATCGAGCCCTCGTCGAGCGCGTCATCGCCGGCGAGCAGGATGCCTTCGCCGAGATCTACAGCAGCTATTTCCCGCGGGTGTACGCCTTTGCCCTCAGACGTGTCCGGGACCCCGCGGAGGCGGAGGACCTGACCCAGGAGACGTTCGTCCAGCTCTATCGCTCACTGCCCTCGTTCGAGGGTCGGTCGAGCCTGTTGACCTGGACCTTTGGCATCGCCCACAACGTGTGTTCGCGATATTTCCGCCACTGCTCGCGCTGGATGGTGGGACCGAAGGACGCGCGCGAACTCGAAGACAGGCCGGTGGAGGCGACGATCGAACGTCGGGTGGACGCGGCTCGCGTGCTCGACCGATGCGATGAGATCCTCGAGGCCAATCGTCGACCGGCGCACCAGGAGATCTTCCACCTGCGCTACGGCGAGAGCCATTCGATTCGCGCGATCGCCGAGAAGGTCGGCAAGTCGAATGAAGCGGTGAAGGTCAGCCTTCGACGCAGCCGAGCGGTTCTCACGAACAACGTACCGGAGATCGTGATCGTGCTCGACAACGTCGCACAGTCCGCCTGAATCCAACCCGATCAGAGCGAGGGCGAAGCTGATGACCCGGCGCCAGATGCCGCCTAGCTCCGCTCGAATCTTTTCGTGAAGAAGCGCTTGAGGCTGTTCCGGCAGCGATCGGGTTCGAGGCCGAATCGGCCCGACAAGATCACGACGATATCCTCGATCGATGCCCGGCCATCGATGCATTTGAGAATTTCGAGATCGAAGGTGCGTTCGGCGCGCAGCTGCTCGAATGCCGGCAGGACCGGAATCGCAAGCGTCCCGTCCGCCATCCACTTGGGGTAGAGCGCGAAGTCCTCCTCGGCTGGCCGAGGCGACGCGCCACACGGCGAAACGACTCCGGCAAGATGTCGACGAACCAGGGCGTCACGAGCAGATCGACGCTCCCCGGCTCGAAGGGCGGCGCAAAAGCGTCTCCCAACAAGAAATGCAGCGGCGATCCGGATTTCTTCGGCGCGGACGGAGCCCTGAGCGACTGGTCTACTGCGACGTGCTCGAGACCGAGGGGGAAGCGTGGAAGCTCGGTCAGCTGGATCGTTCCTCCCCGTGCGAGGCGATGGCCAATGCGAGTGAGCAGGGGATTCAGGTCCAGCTGGACGACCGCTCCCCAGTTCCCCCGCTGGGCGAGTTCGAAGGCGATGCGACCACTGCCGCCCCCTAACACGAGCGCCGTCGCCCCCCCCCCATTGCGTGTGCCCAGCAGTGGTTCGAACAGCGCGAGGGTCTCCACCACCTCCCCTTCCCCCAACACCAATCCCGAAAGACCGTTTCGAGATAGCTCGACACATGTTGTTGGCTCGGGACGCGCTCCCGGGGCGGTGCCCCACCCGCCTCCGAATGAGCGAATGCGAAGCACTCGAGAATTTCGAATACCTGTTGTCCAAGACGCTCGAGCCCCGCTCGCTGACGCGCGAGTCGATCACGCGTTCCAGGGAGAAGATCTTCCTCCAATGCTGCAGCCTCGAGTGCTACGTGATCGGCGAGGAGTTCGGTTCGGAATTGTTGAAGCTTCGCTGCCCACTGGGCGCGCGAGCCGGAAACATCGCGATAGAGCCCCGGGATCCCATCGAAGATGGGATAGACCGCCTCACAAGTCGAACAGTCGAGCCGTTCGAGTTCGGCCAATTCGAGGCGAGCGTGGCAGGCCGGGCAGCGAATGATCGCGGGCAGATCCGTGTCCATGTCGTCACGACATGTCCCTGGAAGAGCTCTTCTCGAAAGCATCGGGCATGTCGCGAAGGATAGCGGCCCGGTCGCGGCTATTCGCCGAGACCCGCACGAAGAAGCGGGAGCGCCCGCTCACTGCCCATCGTGGTCAGCAAGGTCGTCAACTTCGGTCCCTTCTCGCGGGCGATCAAGAGATCGTAGGCGTAGGGATAGAAATCCTTGGCGCTGAGCGACGTACCGTCGCAGAGCGTCTTGAGGTGCGGGATCAGCTCGGCCTCGGAGATATCGGAATTCTCTTCGAGGATCCGAACGAGCCGTCCCATGATCTCACGCGGCTCGCCCTCGATCGACGCCTCGCTGGGCGACTCACGTATGCGATATCGGAACTCTTCTGGCGCAAACTCCTCGACCCACTCCCAGACCCTTTCCGCGCGCACGCGGAATCGCGCGCGTTCCTCATCCGTCGTGACCTCACCCGCGGACTCGTAGTGGGCGAGGGTGCGGGCGAAGTCGCCGTCGTAGATCTGCAGAATCAGTGAAAGGGGGCGGAACGAGGGCACCCGTATCGGTTCGTCCCCGGGTCTGATCTTGATCGGTGTGCGAGCCGAAAGCTCGATCGTACGCCGCACGATCTGGCGCTTCTTGTCCTTCTTGCTGCCGTCGTCTGCGGAATAAGCCGTCGCGATCGCTCGATCGTAGTCCTCGTAGAGCTTGATTACGTCCAGATCGAAGGAGATCTGGAATTCTGAATTCGGCCGCTGGCTCGCGAAGATCCAGCGGAGCATCTCGGGCTCGAAGATTCGCAAGCAATCCGCGACCGTGACCGCCTCACCCGCTGAACTCGAGATCTTCCCACCGCGTCCCTTGATGCGAACGAAGTCGTAGGGCACGTATTCCGGTGCCCAACCCGAATACACCGGACCCACGATCTTCTTCGCCGTGTCATAGCTCCCACCAGCGGAACTGTGATCCTTTCCACCAGGCTCGAAGCAGACGCCCTCGAAGGCCCAGCGCATCGGCCAATCGATCCGCCAGGGCAGCTTCACGTCGCCGCCCTCTCGAAGGTCGACCTCGGTCTTCGCCTCACAATCACGACAGGTCATATCCACCTGCCAGTCGCCGTCCCAATCGAATTCGACGGCGTCCCGGCCACAGTTTCCACAGAATCCCGCAAGTGGCAGCCAGTCTTCGTCGAGTGGCTCCTTGCGAAATTCATCGAGTACGCCTCGAATCATGTCTTTCGAGTCGAGGGCCTGTTTGATTCCCTCGGCATAGCGCCCGGAGCGATATGCCTTCGACTGTCTAATGAACTCCGGTTCGATCCCAAGCGGATCGAGACTCGACTCGAAGGAAGCGATGTGGTGACTCGCGTAGGAGCCCTTTACCGACGCCTCGCCGGCCGCCGAGGCGTCCGCGAACGGATCCGGTACGTCCGCAACGCTGCGACGGAGATTGTCGGCCAGCATCTCCTGTTCGGGAGCATCGGAGGGCACCTTGCGAAAGACGTCGAAATCATCCCAGGAATAGATGAAGCGGACGGGGATGGCCTGATCGCGAAGCGCGCGCGCAATCAGGTCGACGGTCATTACTTCGCGGAAATTCCCGACATGCACGACGCCGGAAGGCGTAATCCCCGCCGCAACGACCGTGGGACGCGCATCGGGATGCGCATCGACGACTCGACGCGCCGCAATATCGGCCCAATGCGAGTAGTAGGGATCAAAATCCTGCTTGCCCATGCCTCATCAACCTCGCCAAATCCTTCGGGCGGGGGGAGTTTGGGCGGGGACTAGGGGTTTCGCAAGGGCGCAGCGCGCCGATTTCAGATCGTGAGGCCGGCCGGCGGCGTCTTCCGCTGCCAGTCATTCGTAGGAAGGCCGGCCAATGCCCGCCGTTCGTCCACGAACGAAGGCACCAACGCCTCACCGCGAGTCGCCCCCCAGGAGGCGCCCCTACGCGGAGGCAGGTGCACCCTTCGGCATCGCAGGACGATCGGCCGAAGATCAAGAGAAGGACGATGGAACGAAGGAAGAAGGAGTACCTGGCCCAGAA
>JAPYTP010000143.1 GCA_029941885.1 Myxococcota bacterium | reverse complement strand
GGCCGCGGAGGAATTTCAAGCCGCGTTTTCCGCACCACCGAGACTAGGCATTCTGACAAGTAGACCTCGACGAGGATACTGGGCCGGTTCCCGGGCAGAGGACCTCTGATCGCAGCGCTCGTCGCGGGCACGAAGAGCGTTACGCTACGCAGCTCGGGGAATACTCAACGCACGAGGACTGACACGCTATGAAGATCGGCGCCGTCTTTCCCAGCATCGAAATCGGTCACGACCCGACTGTCATCCGGGACTGGGTTCAGACGGCCGAGGGCCTCGGGTATGATTACATCCTGACCTATGACCATGTCCTGGGCGCGGAGCATGCCAGGCGCGACCCGAAGCTCTGGGGTCCCTATACCGAGGCCCATCCTTTTCACGAGCCCTTCACACTCTTCGCTTGGATGGCGGGGTTCACGTCGACGATCGAGCTCGTGACCGGCATTTTGATCCTGCCCCAGAGACAAGCAGCGCTCGTCGCGAAACAGGCCGCGGAGATCGCTCTGCTCAGCGGGAACCGATTGCGGCTGGGGGTCGGGACGGGCTGGAACTATGTCGAATACGAAGCGCTCGGAATGCCCTATGCGTCACGCGGACAGATGTTCGATGAGCAGCTCGATGTGATGGAGGCGCTCTGGACGCAACCGATCGTCGACTTTCGGGGAGAGTTCCACAGGGTGGACCGAGCGAATGTCATGCCCCAGCCGACGAGGCCTATTCCGATCTGGTTCGGAGCGATGTCCAAGGTGGCGATCCGGCGCGCGGTGAAGCGGGGTAACGGGCTGATCTTCGCTTCCCGCCCTTCGGATCAGCTCCGCCCGCTCGCGTCCGCGCAAGAGCAGCTCGAAGCGGCGGGTCGGTCCGTGGCGGACTTCGGCTTCGAGGCGAGTCTCGACTTCAGTCTCGGCGAGGCGGCCTGGCGGTCGGACCTTGAGGCATGGGAGAAGGCCGGGGGCACCCATGTCGCGCTCCGGGCGATGGATACGGGAAACGCCATGATGGGTCTCGAGAGCGTGGGTTATGCGGGTCCCGCCGACTACATCTCGGCGCTCGAGACTTTCATGAGAGCGATTGGCTGAGCAGGAGTCCCGCGGCGGGATGGGCGTCTCAACTGTTGCGATCCGCGGTCGTCGAGACGGGCCCGTCCACCATGACGAGCTCTTTCGACATGAAGATCACGGAGCGTGACCAATCGACGAAATTCTGTTCGTCGATCTTGAGCTTCTCCAGGGCGGCCCGGCCGCCTTCGGCGAGCCAGGAGTTCCGCCAGACCTCTTCGCTCTCGACCCAGATTTCGGCCACCGCATCGAAAGGCTCTTCGCCGCCCCGGTTGAAATCCAGCAGCTCGTTGATCTCGTCCGACAGTACGTGGAGCTGGCAGTATCGGATCATCGAGAGCTCGGCCGTCTCTTTGGCTGATAGCACCCGCGTGTGCTTCTTGCGGTAGTAAGTTTGGAATTCTTCGCGGGACAAGCCGGCCTTGCGCCGCATGCAGTAGCTGATCTTCACCATTCGAAAATGTTAGCATCGGAGGCTCGCGGTACGCACCGACGCAGGGTCGCCGGAGGGTGCCTTGCGTTGCACGATGTGCCGGGTGGTATGCGGAGGAAAAGCGAAGTGTCGAACGAAGAACGCGTGATCGGTGGCATCGGTGCCGCGCGGCAGATTCAGGAGGCGGGGCGGGGCGCTGGTCGGGCGGCCAGCCGTAACGACGACGAGCACGCGAAGCGCCTCGATTCTGGCGAGGCCTGGGAAGAGTTCTGCGACACCCTGCGCGACGCCGGCCGCCTCGTCCTCGACGCTGAACAACCGGACAAGGAAGGCGTGCTCGCGGAGGGATTCCGCTACCTGCTCGGCCTCGTGAAGGTGGGTGTGGCTCAGGCGGGGGAGCTGCCGGACCGGGATCGTCCGAAATGGCTTCGGATCGAGGACGGGTTCTCGAAATGGGGTGCGGAGAACGCCGACAATCACTACCTCGCGACCCATATCCGCTCCGACGCGACCTATCGGATCAGCGGGACGCGGGGAACCTGCGCGACCTTCCTCGTCGAGGTGCGGGAGGGTTTCATGCAGCTCGGCGATACCCGGGACTTCGCGAACATGACGGCGGAGCAGGTCCACGTCGAAGGGGACGGGACCTTCGAGATCATCGCGAGCCAGGAGCCGCATGATGGGAACTGGCTTCCGCTCGACCCCGAAGCGCGACAGATCGTCGTGCGCCAGTACTTCAAGGACTGGGCCAATGAATCGCCCGCTACCTTCCAGATCGAGCGCGTCGACGACGCGGAAACCCCGCCCGAGCTCCTGCGGTCGGCAGATATGTCCCGGATTCTCGACGACGCGGCCAACTGGGTCCGGACCTCGACGGAGTTCTGGAGCGGCTGGGTCCCCGAGCTTCGCGCGAATCATGTCGATGGGGCGGTGGCGCCTGCGGTCAAATACGTGGGGGGGGCCGACGATATTCGTTACGGGAATGACTACTACCGTCTCGACGAGGGGATGGCGATGGTCATCGAGCTGACGCCGCCCCGTGCCCGCTACTGGTCCTTCCAGCTCTGCAACGTCTGGTTCGTGACCATGGACTACGCCCATCGTATCAACAGTCTCAACGACGCCCAGCTCACCATCGATTCGGATGGGAAGTGCCGTATCGTCGTCGCGCACGAGGATCCGGGCGTGGCGAATTGGCTGGATACGGGCGGTGCGACCGAGGGTTGCCTTCAGTATCGATATATCTGGACGGAGGACAATCCGAGGCCTTCCGTCCAGGTCGTGCCCGCAGGCGATGTTCGATCCGTGCTCCCGGCGGACACGTCGACCGTCTCCGTGGAGGAACGTGCGGCAACTATCCGTGAACGGCGGCGCGCCGTTGCGAGAAGGGAGCAGGTAGGATGACGCTTTCGGGGAGGCTGGCCATTGTGACCGGAGCGAGTCGTGGAATCGGAAAGGGCTGTGCTCTCGAACTCGCAGCTGCGGGGGCCAAGGTCTATCTGACGGCGCGCACGGCAGAAGCCGGTCAGCATCCGCTGCCGGGCACCGTGCACGAGACGGCCCGGGAGATCGAGGCTGCAGGCGGAGAGGCGGTGGCCGTCGCCTGCGACCACCGTCGAGATGATCAGGTCGAAGCGCTTTTCACGAAGATCCGGGAGGCGGAGGGCGGCATCGACATTCTCGTGAACAGCGCCTTTGTGGATCCTGGGATCGAAGGCAGCGCCCCCTTCTGGGAAACTCCGCTCGCTTGGTACGACACGCTCTGTGATGTCGGAACGCGTGGCGCCTACGTTGCGACAGCTCTCGCGGTGCCCCTGATGCTGGGGCGTGGCGGCGGTCTGATCGTCAACGTGAGCTCCCTCGGCGCCGAGCGCTTCTTTCAGCATGTGGCCTACGGGATGGGCAAGGCCGCGCTCGACAAGCTGACCCGGGATGCGGGTCGTCAGCTGCGCGACGAAGACATCTCGGTCGTTTCGATCTGGCCTTTCTTCGTAAAGACCGAAGCCGTGCTCAAGCTCGTCGAAGAAGGTTCGCAGATGTCCCTCGACGTCGCCGAGAGCCAGCGCTTCGTCGGCCGCGGTGTCGTGGCGTTCGCACAGGCGGACGATCGGATGGAACGAAGCGGCCGCGCCTATACCTCGCATGAGCTTGCCGAGGCGTACGATTTTCTGGACGTGGACGGCTCCATGCCGAACGGCTCGACCCTGCCGCGCCGCTGAGTCCTGGTGGGCGTCCAGCCAGAATCGGCCCTCAAGTCACCTCGGATTCGACCCCGAAACGCGCCTGGTAGTCGCGGTAGCGATTACGCTCGGTCTCGAGATCGAGGCCAAGATCGTGGAACGAATAGAAGTGCTTTCCGAACTTGTCGCGGGGCTTGTGCTCGAGGTAGGCGCGCATGCGTGACTCGGCCTCGTCGGTGTAATCCCACCCGAAATAATCGTAGGCGGCCCGCACTGTATCGAAGGGAGCCGACATCAGGTCCTGGAAGCGAACGTCGTAGAATTGCGGGGTAGGCACGACGCTCTCGTCTCTCAATCGCATGACGTTATAGAGCTGGGGCTCGTAGTAGGCGGGGCCGAACGCGAGCTTCACAGCTTCGGGGTCGACCTCCTTCGTGCGCATCCACAAGATCGCTGAAATCAGGCTGACGGTAGAGCCCATGATCTGAAGCGGATCGCGATGAGTCTGGATCATGCGGGCGTCGGGGTAGATGTCGAAGAGGGTCGGCAGCCAGTTCATATGCGCGGGCGCCTTCAGGAGCCAGCGTTCGCCGGGCATCTTCCACTGCAATATCTGCAAGATCTTCTTGTGCATCGTGTAAGCGGGGCGGATGTCGATGTCGGCGATCTTCTTCGCATAGCTCGGCACCTGATGGAGTGCCGGGAGACGGTCGCCAATGAAGGCATTGCAGGTGATGTCCCCACATTCCGTCGGGATTCGTCCGCCCATTTCATGCATGGAGCGATAGGCCGGCACGATCCGAGACCATAGCGTCAGCTCGAAGTTGGCAAGGCGGATGCGCTTGTCCGTTTCGTAGGTCGCTGCTTCCGGCGGAGGGCAGGGGTAGCGGGCCTCCCAGCTGAGCAGCGTTCGATGGCGTGGATCCTGATCCAGGAGTTCGTGGAGGATCGAGGTACCGGAGCGTGAGAGGCCGACAATGAAGAGGGGCTCACGGATCTCTTCCTTCTCGATCTCCGGGTGGCGTCGCAGGGTGTCGACGATCTTGAGGCGGTTCTCCAAAAGGACGAGGACGTCCCGGCGTGCCATCACGCGGCCGAGGAACGTCAGCTTCGCTTCGGCTTCGAGCGAACTCGTGAACCATTCGAGTGGCGCCAGGAAATCATCGGACCCGAAGTCCGTGAGTCCGGTTCGCTTGCGCGCCGCCTCGAGTAGCTCATTGTGGTCGAGGCCGACTAGCTTCTCGAAGGGCCCAGCGACGAAGTTGAGGGCACGCACCCAGGGAACACGCTTCTTCGAGAAGTCGGTGAGGGCGCGAATGTCCGCCCGAGTCTGAGCCTGGGAATCACTCATCGCCCTCGTCGTCCTGATTCTTGCTCGCCCACCGAACGGATTCCGTCGCGGCCTGGTGAGATGAAATCCGTCCCTTGGTGGCCTCCTCGCGCTGGTGGTCCTCGATCGCCGCGACGACGGCATCGCCTGCGGCGGTCAGGAAGCCGCCATAGTTGTCCTGGCACCATCGATTCGAGTTGACGCCCCGTTCGACCTGTCCCTGGAAATGCGGGAAGACATACTTCGCCATCAGCTCGTAGGATTTCATGGTCGCTTCGCGATCGGCCCAGTCGTTGGCCATCACCAGGAATGCGCCGAAGCCACCGGTCTCGTCCTGGAGCCGGGAGATCAGTTCGATCAGGTCATCGGGCGTGCCGATCACGGCGAATCCCGAGTCGACGAGTTCGCGCGCGAAAGCCTCTGCGTCACGCGTATCGGGGGTGAACTGGAGCGCGACGACACTGGTGAAGTATTCGACCCAGTGTTCGATCCCGTAGCGGACGTTCTCGAACGCCTTCTCCCGGGTCTCGGCGATATGGACCGGGGCGACGAGGCGCCACTTCGATCGATTCGCCTTGAGGCCATGATCGACCGCTTGCTGTTCCCAGACACTGTAGTGGCCGCCGAGTACGTCGCGGCCCACGGCGGAGGTCGCGGAGAGGGAGAGCACGCCCCCATCGAAACGGCCGGCGAGCCTCGGGCCGGCTGGAGACGAGATGGACGCGAAGGCGAGATCCACTTGTTCACTGTAGGGACGGAAGTTGAGGCGGGCCTCCCTCAGATGAAACCAGTCTGTCTTCATCGTGAGGGGCTCATCGTTGTAGAGAAGGTGATGGATCGCTTCGAGTCCCTCTTCCATCATGCGTCGTGTATTGGCGACCTCGATGCCGAGCATATAGCAGTCGGACGCGAGGGCTCCGGGGCCCGCGCCAAACATGCAGCGGCCGCGGGTCATGTGGTCGAGCTGGACCCAGCGATCCGCGATCTGGAGCGGGTTGTGGTAGGGGATGGAGGTTACGCCCGTGCCGAGGCGGATGTTCTTCGTGACTTGCGCGGCGCCTGCAATGAAGAGCTCGGGGCTCGCGATGCACTCGAACCCCCCGGAATGGTGTTCACCGATCCATGCTTCGTCGAATCCAAGTCGGTCGAGCCATTGTACGAGCTCGAGGTCGCGTTCGAGCGCGAGAGTCGGGTTCTGGGGGACCGGGTGGAAGGGGGCAGTGAACATGCCGAAACGCAGGCGAGACATCGGTTTCCTTTCGGATGCGGGAGTTTGTCGAGGGCGTGGATCATTCTTCGCCGCGCGGAAAGATTTCGGAGAGTACGAAAAGCGAGCCCGCGATTCGCTCTCGCATGTGGACCTCGCGAGTGGCGCTGAACGCTTCTTGCACGAACTCGGGCGTGTCTTCGTTGATCGCGTCATAGACCGGGCGCGTGGCAAAGCCCTTGCGCTCGAGCCGCGCTCGGGCCGCGTCGGCATCGGCAACGCCGAATGTGATGGAGTGGATTCCCTCGCCGCGTTCTTCGAGCAGCTTCTCGAGGGAACGACTCGCCCTGGACCCATCCCGGAGCGGCGAAATGAACTCGAGCATGCCTTCGATGGACAGGGTTCCGCGGATGCCCTGTCTCGGGGCTTCGAAAGCCTCAAAATCGATCTCGAGCATTTCAGAGAGGCGCGCGGTGGCGCCGTCGATGTTCTCTGGCCAACACATCATCACAACGTGATCGACCCGTCCGACGTTGTTCCCCATGGCCATGGTGTCGCGCGTCCTTTCCGTTGGAATTGAGCATATCCAAATTTGGACGGCTCCGGGAACGGATTTTTTGGTCCTTTCAGGCCCGTACTTTTCCGGAAAGACGGCCTTCGACAGGAATTTCATCCGGGATTAGACTTGTCAGTCTGGCCTAGAAGAACGCGTATGGGATCCCAGGATTTCCGTCTTTTCGATTGCGACCATCATTTCTACGAAACCCGCGATTCGTTCACGCGCTACATCGATTCCGCGTTCTGGGACCAGGCCGTACGGCCTATCACGAATGAGAAAGGCGTCGAGGTGGTCATGATCGGCGACCGGCCGCTCAAGTTCCTCCTCGGACACGACCTGTATGACTCCGCCGGCGAGCCGGGGTCGCTGAAGGAAAAATTGATCGCGATGAAGAAGGGGGGTGGGGACATGGCCTACGGAGGCGTCCCTATCCAGCCCGAATGGCGGAACCGCGACAAGCGCCTCGAACGCATGGACGCTCAGAACGTCGAAGGCTGCCTGACTCCTGCTCCCGCTTTGATAAGCTCCCAACCACGCCATGCCCCAGCCCACGCCCGACCCCCTCCACCGCGAGAGCGGACCGAAGACCGCCTGGACGCGAGTGAACATCGCCGAGGGCGTGCCCGGTGTCTCGACGCCGCTCAACTGGTCGTGGTGGGACGACGCGAACGAGCGGATGATCCGCGGCGCCTATTACGATCTGGGGGTCATCGCGAAGGTCGAGGCCCCCGACGTGGGCGATGTCGACGCGCGGGCCTCGGCGATCTTCTACGGGCGACCCGCGCTCAACGTCGACGTGTCGCGCGCGATGGCCGACCTCCAGCCCGGCACCTCGGGCGAGGCGCTCGAGCGACACTATTTCGGGGCCGTCCGGCCGGACGCGCCGTCCAACCCTTCTCGCCGCCGCTATCCCGCGATCGCGCTCAAGCTGCTCGGACAGTGGCGCGGCGTGCCGGGTCTCCTCCACTCGCTCTACGAGGCAAACCACACCTGGTGGCAGACGATCGTCACGCCGCATGCGCTCGACTCGGTCGATTTCGCGCGCAGCACGTTCGACGAGGCCCAGCGCCGCTTCGAGGCGATCGCCCGACCGCATAGCGTGCTCGCGCTGCTCGGCGGGGTGTTGATCCAGCAGGTGACGACGGTCGCGGAGGCGGCCGGCCACCCGGAGCTCGTGCTCGACGCGCTCGGCGGCTACGACTCGGTCGAGTTCGAGACCCTCGAGGCGCTCTTCGCCGTGAAGCGAGGCGAGCTGGCTCTCGAGGACTTCCTACGCGAGCGCGGGTTCCAGGGGCCCCAGCAGGGCGAGATCTCGAGCCGCCCGTGGCGCGAGGACCCGCGCCCCGTGGAGTCGCTGATCTCGTCTCTCGATGCCAAAAAGAATCCCCTGCTCGAGGTGGCGGCCGATCGCGTTCGGGCCCGCGAGGCCGCCGAGGTGAAGCTCTGCGAGGGGGTCGGGCCGCTGCGTCGCGTATGGGCGCGCTGGCTCTTCTCCGAGGCGGCCCGCATGCTCCCGGAGCGCGAGTCGGGAAAGGCCGCCATGATGCTCACCCTCGACGTCGCGCGGGCCTGCGCGCGGCGCATCGGCGCGGACTACGCGGAGCGCGGCGTCCTTGACCAGGCGGAGGACGTCTTCTATCTGACCCTGGACGAGTTCCGCGACACCTCCGACGACTCCCACGACCCCAGCGACCTTCGAACGCGCGTCGCCGCGCGTCGCCAACAGCGCGACGCCTACCTCGAAATAGAGCTGCCCGAGTCGTGGGTCGGGATGGTGGCGCCCGTCGAACGACTGCCAGGCGAGAGCGAAGAGCCGCTCTCCGGCCTGGGGGTGAGCCCCGGCGCCGCGGAGGGCCGGGTCCGCTGCGTCGAGGACGGCGCGGGCACGCTGCACCCCGGAGAGATCCTCGTCTGTGAAACCACGGACCCGAGCTACGCCGGCTATTTCCTGGTCGCCGCCGGCGTGATCACGGACATCGGCGGCGCCATGGGCCACGGCGCGATCGTGGCCCGCGAGGTCGGCATCCCCTGCGTGGTCAACACGCGCCACGCGACGCGTCGGCTCTCGACCGGCGACCTCGTCCGCCTCGACGGCGCGACGGGGAAGATCGACATCCTAGAGGAAGCAGGTGGCGAATCCACCGAAGGAGGACCCACATGACGGTCGACCACGAGCGGACCGAGCCCATCAACGAGGCCGACGACGATTTTCACCCGGCGGGCCCGGACCATTGGTGGACCGAAACCAACTGGTTCTCGTTCATCGTCCCCGAACGTGACCTGATGGCCTATCTCTATTGTTGGAACCGGCCGAATATCGCCTGCTCGGGCGGAGGCGTGATCATCTGGGACGGGAGCGGCGAGGCGCCCTGGGAGCTCCCCTACTACGACTATCAGTTCAACCTGCCCCCGGCGCAGGGGGATATGCGTGACCTCGTGTGGCCTAACGGGATCGGGATCCGCGCGCTCGATCCGCTGCGCCGCTACGCGATCCACTACGACGCGCCCGACGCGCTCCAGATCGACATCGAGTTCGACGGCGTAATGGACGCCGTCCTGACGGGCGGCCACATCGATCAGGTGGGCCACGTGACCGGCAGCATGACTCTGCGCAGCGAGCGCTCCGAGATCGACTGCTACGCGATGCGCGACCGCTCCTGGGGACCGCGCAGCGACCTCGAGGGGATGGGGGTGCGCGTGGGCTATTGCTACGGGACCGCGTCGCCAAGTACGGGCTTCCTCCTCTTCACCGATATCGAGGGCGAGCGCGACGACATGCGCGACCGCTACGGCTACGTGATCCGTGACGGGGAGCGCTGCGACCTCGTCCACGCCGAGCGCCGCGTCGAGCGCGAGGACGGGCGGCCCACGCGGGTCGTGATCGAGGGCGAGGACCAGCAGGGACGCCCGGTCCAGATCACCGGGGATTGCCGGAACCGCGTCGCCTTCGCGCCCTACCCCGGGATGTTCTGCTGGCTCTCGCTGGTCCGCTGGGAGCTCTTCGGCGAGGTCGCCTGGGGGGAGAACCAGGACGTCTGGCCGCCCGGCACGTGGCGCGCTTATCTCGACGGCGAACTCGCTTCGCAAAGCGGGTGAAGCGCGCCGATGCCTGAAGAGGACGTCGGCGAGATCGACCCGCTCCATCGACATTCAGGCCCGGGCGTCGCCTGGACCCGCGTGAACATCGGTGAGGGCATCCCCGGCGTCTGTACGCCGCTCAACTGGTCCTGGCGCGACGACACGCAGGAGCGGACGATCCGCGGCGCCTACTACGACATGGGCGTGCTCTCGAAGGTCGAGATCCCGGACCCGAGCGACGTCGATCGCCGCGCTTCGGCGATCTTCTACGGCCGCCCCGCGCTTAACGTCGACGTCTCCCGCGCGCTCGCCGACCTCCAGCCCGGCACCTCGGGCGACGCGCTCGAGGAGCTCTACTTTGGGGCGGTGCGGCCGGACGCGGTGAGCGCCCCCTCTCGCCGGCGCTACCCGATCGTCTTCGCGAAGAGCGCGCCGCTCTGGCTGGAAGTCCACCGCCGCGTCGATGGGCTCTACGCCCAGTCGCGCCGACGCTGGCGACGCGCGCTCGATGCGCCGACGCCGCCCGATCTCGCGGCTGCCCAGGCGGGCTTCCGCGCCGCCCACCGCCAGTTCGAGGCCGTGACGCGACCGCATAGCGTGCTGGCGCTGCTCGTGGGCGCGCTCGCGGGCCAGCTCCGCGCGCTCGCCGAGCGCGCCGGTCAGCCGGACCTCGTGATGGAGCTCATGGGGGGGCACGGCTCGATCGAGCTCGAGACGACGGCGGACCTCCAATCCCTCTCGCAGGGCCAGCTCTCGCGCGAGGTGTTCCTCGAACGACACGGCTATCAGGGACCCGCACCTGGAGAGATCTCGAGCCGGAGTTGGAGAGAGGAGCCCGAGCCCGTCGAAGGCCTCGTCCGATCTCTTGCCGAGGGGAGCGACGCGCCGGCGCGCGACCCGCGAGAGGCCTCGGACCGACGCCAGGCGGCCGAGCGCCAGCTGCTCGCCGGGCTGCGGGGTTGGCGCCGGAACGTGGCCCGGCTGCTCCTCGGTCGCGCCCACGCGATGATGCCCGCGCGCGAGACCGGCAAGGCGGGGATGATGCTCAGCGTCGACATCGGGCGCTACTACGCGCGGAGCGCCGGGCGACGGCTGACGGAGGCCGGCCGGCTCTCGGACCCGGAAGACGTGTTCTATCTCACGGTCGACGAGCTCTGCGCCGCGCCGGGGCCGGACCTGCTCGGGCGCGTCGAGCGCCGGCGCGCCCAGCGCGCCCACTACGAGTCGCTTGCGCTGCCTCGATCCTGGGTTGGCATGGTCGAGCCGCTCGAGCACGAAGAACGCGCTCGACCGGATCGTCTCGAGGGCCTGGGCGTCAGCCCGGGGCATGCGCGGGGACGCGTGCGGGTGTTGACCGACCCCGCCGCCGGGGAGTCGCTCGAGCCGGGCGAGATCCTCGTCTGCGTCGCGACCAACCCGAGCTACGCGTCCTATTTCCTGATCGCGGCGGGTGTCGTGACCGACATCGGCGGCGCGCTGGGCCACGGTGCGATCGTCGCGCGCGAGGTCGGCATCCCCTGCGTAGTCAACACCGGCTCGGGGTCCCGGGACCTACGGACGGGCGACGAGATCGAGATCGACGGGTCGACCGGCCGGATCGACGTCCTCGCCCACGCGAGCGCAGGATGAACGAGCGGCCGGAGGCCCGGTGCGCTGGCCTAGCGCGCTCCCTATCCTCGGCGCGCTCGCCCACGTCGACCGGCAGGAAACTACCGCGCTCGCGCAGGTCGACGGAGAGCGCGACCAGGCTGGGCGCGCCGCGGAAGGCCCCTTTCATGCCTGGACCTATACGACCGATGGGCGGCTCGCGAAGACGCCGCACGCCGAAGACGCCTTCGACGACGTCGTGCGGGAAGGGGACAGTCTGCGTCCGCGGCCCTGTCTCGAGACCGAAGGGCTCGTTTTCGTCCGCGCCGAGGGCGACGAGCCGATCGACGAGGCGGCGGCGCTCCTCGGAATCCGTCAGGACATGGGCAGCCTCGACCTCGGGAGCGACCACCGTTTCGAAGCGCGCACGACGCGCTGGCGCTGTAACTGGAAGCTGATCCTCGACACCTTCGTCGAGTCCTATCACGTATTCTCGCTCCATCGGGAGACGGTCCACCCCTGGTATTTCTCCCCGCCCATGATCTTCGACGGCTGGGGCGCCAACCTGCGCTTCCCCGTCGCGCGCCGCACCCTCGCTGACCTGGAAGACGAGCCCGAGACAAGCTGGAGACTCGCCGACCACGCCACGATCCAGTGGCTCGTCGGCGGTCACTCCCTGATCTCCTATACCCGCGACTATCTGCTGCTCTGGCATTTCAGCTCGCCCGAGCCCGGCGCCTGCGACGCACGCACGACGCTCTACTCCGCGTCGCCAGCGCGGTCGACCGAAGACGAGGCGCGGTTCTCTCAGGCCTTCGACCTCCAGCTCCGCGTGACGGGCGAGGAAGATTTTCCGATGCAGGAGCAGATCCAGCGAAACCTCGACTCGGGCGCGATCCCGGGGCTCGTCTACGGTCGCAGCGATCCACTTCCACGAGGCCCTCGCCGCGCTGACCGCGTGAGGCGCGTCGCGCGGGGGGCGTCGGCGTGGACGTGGCCTCTAGCGGTGCTCCTCTCCCCGCCCAGGTTGTCGCTTCCGAAGCCCGCAGTAGCATCCCCTTAGGCCTTCTCGCCTGAAGGGACTTCCCATGACCGCCCAGCCCGCCATCGACCTCTTCGACCATCGGCAGACCCAGAACCTGTGGGACGTCACGAGAGAGTGGCGCGCCCATTCCCCCGTCGTCTGGGTCGCCGAGGACTACGCCTACGTCTCGCGTTGGGAAGATTGCTGGCAAGTGTTGCGGGACCCCCGGCTCTTCTCCAACGCGAACGGCTTCAAGTCCGTCGAGGTCCCCAAGGACGAGCGCATGCTGGGCGAGATGGACCCGCCGCATCATACGAGCATCCGCCGTTCGATGCGCCAGGCCTTCACGCGCCAGCAGGTCGAAGACAAACGCGACTTCACGCGCCGCCACGCCCGCGCGCTACTGGACGATTTGGCGAATCAGGGGTGCGCTGACCTCGTTAGCGAGTTCAGTGACAAGCTCCCCAACCTGGTGACGCTCCACCTGCTCGGCTTTTCGATCGAGGACGCCGACCAGATCGTCGATTGGGCGAAGGATCTCTTACACAGCACCTGGCCGGCGCTGAACCGAACCGACCGCGGCCAGGGCTTCGGCGGGGCGTTCCCGGAGTTCGCAGACTATATCGACGACCTCGTAGCTGCGCGTCGCGGGCCCGACGCGCCCGACGATTTCGTGAGCCGGCTCTCGCGGAGCGCGGTCGACGGTGTGCCGCTCAACGCGGTCCAGCTGCGCATCCTCACGGCCCATACGATCCTCGGCGGAATTTCCACGAGCACGAACCTGCTAGGCAGCATCCTCTACCGCCTGATCCGCGAGCCTGCGCTGCACGAGCACCTGCGCGTGTCGCCCGACGAGATTCCGGCGGCGGTCGAGGAGTGCCTGCGCCTCGAGCCTCCCGTGCTCTTCGTGCTGCGGAACTGCACCCGGGAGACCTCGATCGCCGGCGAGTCGATCCGATCGGGCCAGCGGGTCGCCGTCGGGATCGCCTCCGCCAACCGCGACGAGCGGGTCTTCGACGAGCCCGACCACTTCCGGCTCGATCGCGGCTTGCCCCGCCACATTTCCTTCTCGGGAGGCGCCCACCTATGCATGGGTGCGGGGCTCGCCCGGTTGGTGGCTTGCGAGACGCTGGCCGCGTTCACGCAGCGCTTCGCTCCCGGGGATGTCCAGCTCGCGCTGGGCTTCCGCTTCGAGGGGGTCCCCGTCTTTCTCGAATATGGACCCGCGCGATTGGACGTGATGTTCTCCGCCCAGGCCTGAACGCGGAGAATATGCCGACGCGGATCCCGCGCGTCCGTGCCTCGCTCAGAGGAAAAGCTCCGGGAGGACCCTCTCGGGCACGTTCGTCCCCTCGCAGGCCCCCGACACGGTCGCCGACTCTCCCTCGTCGGGTGAAGCCGCCAAGTCAGTTGGATCCCGCCGCACCTCTGCTC
>JAPYTP010000142.1 GCA_029941885.1 Myxococcota bacterium | reverse complement strand
CTAGCGCTTCGAGAACTGGAAGCGCGCGCGAGCGCCCTTCTGTCCGTACTTCTTGCGCTCCTTCTTTCGAGGATCTCGCGTGAGATAACCCGCCCGCTTCAGCACCGTTCGCTGGGTCGAGTCGAGCTTCTCGATCGCCCGCGCGATCCCGTGCCGGAGGGCCCCAGCTTGACCGGCCACACCGCCGCCGGAGAGCGTCGCGTCGATGTCATAGCGACCGAGGCTCTCGGTCTTGTCGAAGGGGGTGCGCACCATGATCTGCAGCGCGGCGCGCGGGAAATACTCATCCATCGCGCGGCCATTGACCGTGATCTGGCCGGAACCGAGGGTCAGGCGAACGCGAGCGATCGCGTTCTTGCGCTTGCCCGTGGCCTGGATGGTCCCGCCCGCGGCTTGGAGGGATCCACCGGCCGGCGAAGAACTGCCGGCGGCTTCAAGAGAATTAGACAACGGGGAACTCCTCCGGCTTTTGCGATGCGTGGGGATGATCGGGACCTGCGTAGACACGAAGCTTCGAGAGCATCTGTCGACCCAGGCTGTTCCTGGGCAGCATGCCGCGCACCGCCGAGCGCACGACGCGGTCCGAATGGGCCGATGCGAGCAGCTGATCCGCGGTGACGAATTTGATTCCGCCTACATATCCCGTGTGGCGGTAGTAGGTCTTCTGCTCACGCTTGCGACCCGTGAGTACGACCTTCTCGGCGTTGACCACGATGACGTGGTCGCCGGTGTCGGAGTGAGGCGTGAAGCTCGGCTTGTGCTTGCCGCGCAGAACCGTGGCGATTCGGGTCGCCAGGCGGCCCAGCACCAGATCTTCGGCGTCGACCACGTACCAGCTGCGCTCGATTTGATCGGCGCTCACGCTCTGCGTGGCTGCAAAGGCTCGATTGGCCATCGGGAGTCGTCTACCTCTCGCTTGCACGCGCCGTGGGACCGGCCCGACCGGCGCGATCTGCATGGCGCAGGAGTTTCGTTTAAGGGTCTGTATCTGATTGAGTCGCGCCCGGTTTCGATTCCGACCTGGTCGGATTCGAAGGACACGCAAACCACGCCCGGCGCCCCCGCGAGGGCCCTCCAGGACCGCGATTGTTTACCCGACGGGACTGAAGTCGTCAACCGAGGAGGCTCCCGAGCCCGAAGACGGGTCTTCCGCCCGGGGCCATCCATCCCAGACTCGGACCAGCGTAAGTCCCTCGGCCGGCGCCGTAGGTCCGGCCTGTGCACGGTCCAGCGAGGCCAGGATCGCCTCAGCGCGCGCGGGCTCCCAGCGGCCCCGGCCGATCTCGACCAACGTCCCGGCCAGATTGCGGACCATATGGCGCAGGAAGCCCTCTCCCACGACATCCAGCACGATTTCCCCGCCCGAAGCGCCGTCGAGGATGAGCGACTGGATCGTCCGGACGGTCGTCTTCACATCCGATCCCGCCGCCTGCATCGCCGAAAAATCGTGGGTCCCCACGAAGCAACCTCCGGCCTCGGCCATCGCCGCCACGTCGAGTTCCTCCCGAACCCAGGCCCAGCGTTCGGCGCGCAGGGGAGATCGCTTCGGCCCGTTCCAGATCTGGTAGCGGTACCGCTTCCGCGTGGCCTCCCGCAGAGCGTCCCAGCCTGTGGGCACCTCTTCACAGCGGACCGCAGCCACATCGGTCGGCAGCCTCGCGTTGAGTGCGCGCGCGAGCACCTCGACCGAGAGCTCCGTCCGCACCACGACGCTCGCCACCTGACCCCAGGCATGGACTCCCGCGTCCGTTCTCCCGGCGCCCCGAATTCGCCCGGACGAGCCCGTGACCGAGACGAGGGCGTCGCTCAGGACCCCTTGGACCGTCCGGCTGGGTCGCTTGCCGGACTGGACCTGCCAGCCCTCGAAGTTCGTGCCAGCATATTCCAGCACCAACCGGAAGGTGCGGTCGCCGGACTCGGATCGCTCGGGATCGCTCGGACTCACGCCTGACCGAGCCGGCGGCCCGCAACCCGAAGCGCGTGATCGACGACCAGCTGGATCGGGTCGCTCGCGAGCCAGATCCGCCAGCCGTGTCCTACGGCCAGGGACAGGTCGGGCTCGATGCGGCCGACCAGGACCTCTTCCGTTCCCGCGGCGTCGCGCAGCGTGGGCCCGATCGGCTCGGCCGCAGCCCCGTCCACCGCCATCAGGCCCCGCGACCCGACTCCATCGGCAACCAGGGTGAGGCCATCCCAGGCCTCGATGCGGGATTCGAGAACTCGGCGCTCGAGGGGACTGCCAAGTTCGATCGCGAGCGAAGTCCCCTCCCCCACGAAAGTCGGCACCTGGACCCCCGCGATATCGATCCGCAGGGCTTCCCCGAAGAGGCGATTCAATTCGAGCCGGACTCGCTCGGGGTCGATCCCGCCGCTCGGCACGACATCGAAGGCAACGCCCTGCCCGGCCGGTCCGGGCTCCGGCGATTCCGACTGATTGAAGAGCGCAATCGACTCTTCGGAGAGTGCCACGAGTCCACGTCGTCCCAGCGTCGCGGCACTCGACATCACGGTTCCAACGACCCGAACGATCTCGCTCGCCTCACCGATCGCCTCGATCAGGGACGCCCAGGCCAGGGTCGTCGCGCTCGGCATCGCAATCAACGGCGCCGAGGCGATCACATCATCCTCGCCGCCGGCGGGCCCGAGCAGAGCCGGAAGAGGCACCTCGGCCTGGGCGGACAAGGCGCCGGTCAGATCAAGACAGGGGACCTCGGCTCGCAGACACTCGCGAACGACTTCAAGGGCCTCCACGCCCCGGGTGCAGATGAACACCAGGTCGCGGCCCTTGAGGATGGGCCACTCGCCGAGGACATCCTGCGGCTCACCGCGAAAGTCGAAGGTCTCTCCGGTCGACTGCGGAGAGGCCACGCCGACGACTTCGGCGATCGGCCACTCGCTCTCGTCGAGGCGGTCGACCAGTTCGCGACCGAGCTGACCGGTCACGCCGAACACGACGAGGCGCCGTGCCGACTTGCCGGGTCCGCCAGTCGTCGCTTTCTTCGTTTCACTCATGAAGTTGGACTCCCGTGCCGAATCGCGCCATGCACTAGTCGCGCTCGAGTGCGGCGAGCACGAGCTCACCCATTCGCCTGCAACCGACGGTCTCGCGCGTCTCCCCCGGAAGCAGCAGGTCGCCGCTGCGATGACCGGCATCGAGCACGAAGGTCACGGCTTCGCGGATCGCGCTCGCCGCGTCCTTCGCGCCGAAGCTCGTCTCGAGCAGCATCGCCGCGCTCTGAATCGCCGCGAGGGGATTGGCGAGATCCTTGCCCGCGATGTCGGGTGCCGAGCCGTGCACGGGCTCGAAGAGCCCGAACCCCCCCTCGGCGAGGGAAGCGGAGGGAAGCATGCCGAGCGAGCCCGTGATCATGGCCGCCTCGTCCGACAGGATGTCGCCAAAGAGATTGCCCGTCACGATCACATCGAAGCGCTTCGGATCCTGGACGAGCAACATCGCGCAGGAGTCGACGAGCTGATGGGCGAGTTCGACGTCCGCATAGTCCCGTGCCACTTCGTCGACCACTTCCATCCAGAGCTGCGAAACGTCGAGCACGTTCGCCTTGTGCACATGGGTCACGTGGTTGCGGCGAAGCCTCGCCTGCTCGAACGCCACCCGGGTGATCCGCTCGATCTCGTGTTCCGCGTAGGCCATCGCGTTCACGGCGCGACGGGTGCCCTTTTCGCCGTTGGGCCCCGGCGGTTTACCCTCGCGGCCGCGCGGCTCGCCGAAGTAGATGCCTCCCGTGAGCTCGCGCACCACCAACATGTCGACGCCCTCGACGATCTCCGGACGCAGCGCCGAAGCGTTCACCAGCGCCGGCATGACCGCTGCCGGCCGCAGGTTCGCAAAGAGGCCGAGCGCCTTGCGAATCGAAAGCAGGCCCTTCTCGGGTCGTACATCCACCGGCATGTCGTCCCATTTCGGGCCCCCAACGGCCCCCAACAGGACCGCGCGACTCCCTCGACATGCCTCGATCACCTCGTCACGAAGAGGCGTGCCATGCGCATCGATCGAACATCCGCCGATCAACTCTTCCACGAAATCGAACTCGAGTCCGGCTCTCTTGCCAGCCGCCACGAGTACGAGCCGAGCCTGTTCAGTGACCTCGGGGCCAATTCCGTCCCCGGGCAACAATATGATTCGTTCCGCCAATTCTTTTGTATCCCGTCTTCTGCTGCGTTCTACGAGTCAGCGTTCCGGATTTGCCACCGAGCGATCGGAACGTGAGCGTCAGTCGCGCGATTCGCGTGAGGCGACTCGACTAGATTCCTCGGGGCGCGTCGACGTCGCGCCGCTGCTTGTGCCACTCGAGTTTATTGAGCGCGTGCACGTATGCCTTCGCGCTCGCCACCATGACGTCTTCGTGAATACCATTTCCGATCACCCGCCGGTCGTCTTCCTGAATCGTGACCGAGACCTCGCCCTGGGCGTCCAGGCCTGCCGTGACGGCGTGAACCTGGTACTGGATGAGTTGGCTCCCGGTGTCCGTCAGATCGGAGATCGCGCGGAAGATGGCGTCGACGGGGCCGACCCCGCTCGCCTCGCGTTCCCGGGCTCCGCCGTCGATCTCGAGGCTGACCTTCGCTTGCGGGGGTCTGTCGCTGCCACAGGTCAGCACCAGTGACACGAACCCGTAGCGATCTCCCACGGTCTGGACCGAATCCGCGACGATCGCCTCGAGGTCCTCGTTGAAGATGACCTTCTTGGCGTCGGCGAGGTCCTTGAAGCGCTTGAAGGCCCGCTCGAATTCCTCGCCTTCTACATCGAATCCCAATTCGACCAGCCGATCGCGAAAGGCGTGGCGTCCGGAATGCTTCCCGAGCACGAGCTCGTTCGAGGCTCGACCGATCGATTCCGGGGTCATGATCTCGTAGGTGATGGCAGCCTTGAGGACACCGTCCTGGTGGATCCCGGCTTCGTGGGCGAAGGCGTTGTCACCCACGATCGCCTTGTTCGGCTGGACCTGAACACCGGTGACCGACGAGAGCAGGCGACTCGAGGGATAGATCTCCTGGGTGCGGATTCCGAGTGCGAGTCCGTCGAACTCGTCGCTGCGCGTCTTGATCGCCATCACGACCTCTTCGAGGCTCGTATTGCCCGCGCGCTCACCGATTCCGTTGACCGTGCACTCGACCTGTCGCGCGCCCGCTCGAATCGCCGACAGGCTGTTGGCGACGGCGAGTCCCAGATCGTTGTGGCAATGGACCGAAAAAATCACGTCCTCGGCGCCCTCGACCCGGGCGCGGAGATATTCAATCAGCGCGCCATATTCCTTGGGTGTCGTGTAACCGACCGTGTCCGGCACATTCAGTGTGGTCGCGCCGGCCGACACCGCGGTCGAGAAGACCTCGACCAGATAGTCGCGATCCGAGCGAGTGGCGTCCTCCGCCGAGAACTCGACATCATCGACGCTGGTACGAGCCTGGCGCACCGCGCGATCGACCTCCTCGAGGACCTGCTCGCGGCTCATGCGGAGCTTGTGTTCGAGATGGATATCGCTCGTGGCGATGAAGGTATGGATTCGCGGATGCCGGGCGGATTCGACGGCCCGGGCCGCACGCTCAACGTCCATCTTGCCGGTCCGTGCGAGGCCGCAGATGATCGAACCGTCGACCTCCTTCGCGATGGCTCGAACAGATTCGAAATCACCGTCGCTCGCGATCGGGAAGCCGGCCTCGATCACGTCGACCCCCAGCCGTTCGAGTTGGCGAGCGAGGGAGAGCTTCTCCTGAACATTCATGCTGCAACCCGGCGACTGTTCGCCGTCGCGCAGGGTCGTATCGAAGATCTTGATCTGTGATTCCCTCATCGCCCCGTCTCCCCTCCGCGGGACTCCCCCGAATGGACATGGTCCACCAGGTTCGTCACGTTGGGATTCGTCGTCGCTTTGGCCGCGTCGGAAGTGGAGGTCACCGGCTCGTCGACCGGCAGGAGTTCTCGGCCGGTTCGACTCCGCCACGCGTACCCCGCCGGACCCGATATCACGTAGAGCAGGCCTACGAGAAAGAAGTTCAGCCCCGGTTTGAGGATCAACAGGATCGAAATGATCACTGGGATCACCGTTGCCGAATAGCTGCGGCCGAGCCGTAGATTCTTGAAGCTGTGGTAGGGAATCGGACTGACCATCAACAGACCGAGAAACATCACCCCGAGCGCGGGCACCAGCGAGGGCAGACCCAGCCCTTCGGGCAGGTTCAGGAAACCCATGAACCAGACCGCGGAGACGACCATCCCGGCGCCCGCAGGTGTAGGGAGTCCGTCGAAGCGGCCCTGGTAGCGACCCGACGAGACGTTGAAACGAGCCAGCCGAAGCGAAGCACAGGCCGTGTAGATGAACGCCATTACCCAACCCGCCCAGCCGAGAGACGCGAGATCCCCGGCATAAAAGGCCAGGACCGCCGGCGCGACACCAAAGGACACCGTATCGGCGATCGAATCGTACTCGGCACCGAAACGGCTGACGTTCCCCGTCATACGCGCCGCGCGACCGTCGAGGATGTCGAAGAGCGCCGCGATGAAGATCGCGTAGGACGCGATCAACACGTCGCCGCCGCTCGCCTTGATGATTGCGAAGAAGCCCGCCGCCAGATTGCCCGTCGTCAGCAGCTGGGGAAGCAGTGCGGCAAAGCCGGCCCGATCCGGGTCATCTCTTCTCCGCCTGCGCCGACGACGTCGACGCTTCTTCCCGTCCGGTTCCTCGTTCACCATCGCTTCTCGCCCTCTCCACCGATCCAGCCCGCCCCGCTCACGAGCCCTGCCGCCTCACAGCGACGGATCCAGTACGCCCACTCGAACGGTGATCGACTTCGCCCGGAACTCGAAGGCGCTAGTTCTTCGAACGATCCACCAGCTGCTTCTCGGACAACCACGGCATCAGGCCACGCAAGCGTGCGCCCACCTCTTCAAGCTGATGCCCTTTGGCTGCTCGACGCCGAGCGTGCATCCCGACGTTGCCGCTCTGATTCTCGAGAATGAAGCGCTTCGCAAACTCACCCGTCTGAATATCGGTGAGCACATCCTTCATGCGCGCCTTCACGTCGGCGTCGATGATGCGCGGGCCACTCACGAAATCGCCGTACTCCGCGGTGTTCGAAATCGAGTACCGCATGTTGGCGATCCCGCCCTCGTAGACCAGATCGATAATCAGCTTCGTCTCGTGAATGCACTCGAAGTAGGCCATCTCCGGCGCGTAACCCGCTTCGACGAGCGTCTCGAACCCGGCCTGCATCAGCGAAGTCAGTCCGCCACAAAGCACGGCCTGCTCCCCGAAGAGATCGGTCTCGGTCTCTTCCCGGAAGTTGGTCTCGATGATACCGGCTCGACCGCCGCCGATTGCCGAGGCATAGGCGAGGGCGATCTGTTTGGCATCGCCGCTCGGATCCTGGTGCACGGCGATCAGACACGGCACGCCACGCCCCTGTTCGTAGTGATCGCGAACCGTATGACCGGGACCCTTCGGCGCGATCATGATCACGTTCAGATCGTCCGGGGGAATGATCGCCTGGAAATGGATATTGAAGCCGTGTGCGACGGCGAGGTAGTTGCCGGGCTCCAGATTCGGCTCAACCTCTTCGCGGTAGATCGAGGCCGCGAGCTCGTCTGGAACGGTGAGCATGATCACGTCGGCTTCACGCGCGGCGTCCGCCACGGTGGCGACCTTGAGCCCGGCACCCTCGACCTTCGACCAGCTCGAGGAGTCCTTGCGCAGACCCACGATGACCTCGATCCCGGAGTTGAGGAGATTCTGGGCGTGGGCATGGCCCTGGCTGCCATAACCGATGACCGCGACCTTCTTGGACTGGAGCCGTCCGAGATCTGCGTCTTTGTCGTAGTAGATATTGAGTGCCATGAGAGGTTGTCGATCCTTTGATTGAATGGATTCTGGTTGCGAAGGAGCGCGGCAGGGCCACGGGGACCGGAATAGGTCGGGATTCGGTGCGGGCTTCTCGTCGTTGGGTCATCGTCGGGTCATCGTCGGGTCATCTTCGGTCAATAGGCGGGGCTCGCGTCGGACCCGTGCGAGGCGACCGGGGGGGGGCTGCCTCCGACACGGTCGAGCAACGACATCACCGACGCTACGCGGGATAGGATGGCCGAAAGCGCTAACTGCGCGAGATTACGCGACCTTTTTGCCTGGCGCCAGCGAGCGCACGGATCGCTTCGAAGACCCGTGAATCAGCCCTCGGGCTCGTCGATCCTCGCCACCTCTCCCACCTCGACCGGTCCTCCCAGACGTTTCGCCTCCGCCTCGGCTCGCCGCAGATATCGGGCGGCTAGCTCCTCCGCCGCGCCCCCCTCACCGCGGGCCAGGCGCGAGGCCCCGAGGCGCCCGACCCAATCTGCACGAGGCCTTGCCGCCTCGCCTTCGATGGCGGCCGCGATCCGAAGCCCGGTGCCCTCGAACTCACGCCGCCAATCCGCTCGATCCGGCGACACGACGATCACGTCTCTCGAGAGATCGGCGGCCAGATGCCCCGGTGCGTAGAGACCCTCCGAGAGAATCGGCTCGAGCCCCGGACCCGAAGCGGCACTCCGCGTCCAGCCGCCTGCGTACCACTCCCCTCTTCGGGCATCGAGGAGCGTCACGACCCCTTGCCCGTCCGGCACGGCCTCGCCGGCCCGATCCTCAGACAGAACCGACAGCGCCATCGCCTCCAGCGTCGACACCGCTACGGCCTGCCAATCGCGACCGAAGGCGAGCCCCTTGGCTGTCGCCAACCCGATGCGCAGGCTCGTAAACGATCCCGGCCCGGTGGAAACTGCGACCGCCTGAATGTCGTCGATCGCCCAATCGACTTTCGCGAGTCCCCGATCGATGAGCGGCATCAAGGTCGAGGCATGCTGGCGGATGCCCTCTGCCTCGCATAACAGAACGACGTCATCACCTTCCAGGAATGCGATCGAGAGCCAATCCGTAGCTGATTCGATCGCGAGGAGCCGCAGCGACATCGATCGGTCCCCGGCTACTGCGCGCCGTCCGAGAGCCAGCTCACGAAGCGGGTCCAGAACGGAGTGAGGTCATTCCAGAAGGCGCGCCCCATCAACAGGACCAGAAACGCAAATCCGACCGAACTCGCGATCTCCCTGGCGCGCACCGACAGCGGCGAGCGCTTGATCCCCTCGATGCTGTAGATCACCGCTTGCCCGCCGTCGAGAATCGGAATCGGAAGCAGGTTGAGGATTCCCAGGTTGATGCTGATCAACATCATCATCCAGAGGTACTCGAGCCAGCCTCGATCGAGGGATTTCCTTGCGATACGCGCGATCCCGATTGGGCCGGAGAGCTTGTCTGCGCCGACATCCCCGGTGAAGACCTTGCTGAGGCCCTCCAGGTAGCCGACGGTCATCTCCCAGGTCATGCCGACCGCGCGGGGAAGGGACTCCAATGGATTGCGAATCTGCTGAAGCGTGCTGACCCCGGCCCCCCAGGAGATCTGCGGAGCGAGGCCGATCTGATAGATCTTCTCCTCCATCCCCTCGATGTCGTAGGGTCCGGTCACCGTTTCCTCACGGGCCCGCAGCTTCGTATTCTCGACCCGGCCGGAGCGTGAATACGTGATCGACAGTTCCCTGCCGGCACTCGTCTGGATGAGCGAAACGAAACTCTGGAAGCTGCCAATCGGTTCACCATCGACCTCGAGGATCAAGTCGTCTCTCTGCAATCCGGCCAGGGCCGCAGGTCGATCGGGTGAGACCTCGGCGACGAGAATCGTGGCTGGCATCAGCCCCAGTCGCTGAAACCCGTCGATGGCGAGCACCGAGAACTCGATTTCCTCCCGCGACGACTCTTCAATCGACCCGGGCGCGGCACTCGCGGCGGAACCCACCTCTCCCGGCGCGCTCGACGCGCGCTCGACGTGCCAGGTGACGAATTCACCGCCCCGTTCCCGCGCCCTCCGAGCGGCTTCGGCATGAGCGGTCAGCAACCCATCCCAATCCTCGATCGTCTCCTCCGCAACTGCGACGACGAGATCGCCGGAACGGAGTCCCGCCATCGCCGCCGGACTGTCTCCGAGGGGCACGCCCAACCGCGCTTCGAGTCGGTTGAACCCGACCCCGATCCAGCCCACATCGACGAACGTGCCGAATCGATCCCGTGTGCGCTGCGACCAGACCGGGACATCGAGTCGAAGCCGTTGCTCCCCTCGTTCGATCTCGACGGACACGCTGCCACCCGCCTCGCGTTCGCGGATCGGCACAACCACGTCGTCCCAGAACTCGGCGGCCTCACCGTCGATTGCAAGGATCCGGTCTCCGACCCGCAGACCTGCAATCGCCGCCGGTGACTTCGCCTCGACCATCCCGACGACGGCATCCGCGCGCGGAAAGCCGAACCAGAGGATCCCGACGAAGCACACCACCGGTAACAGGAGATTCATCGCGGGTCCGGCGAATACCACCAACAGCCTCTGCCACACGGGCTTGGACTCGAGGAACTCGTCGCTGCGTACGTCCTCGGGGACCGGAGGCATGAACTCCTCGTCCCCGGACATCGGCTCGCCCAACATGCGAACGAAGCCGCCGAGGGGAATCCAGCCGATCACGTACTCGGTCCCACCACGCTCCCAGCGCATGCGCATGTTCCCGAAGCCGATCGGCGCACCAAAGCCGATCGAGAATTTCAGGACGCGAACGCCGCAGGCCTTCGCAACCAGGAAATGTCCGAGTTCGTGGACAACGATCAAGATTCCCAGCAACGGGATCACAGCGACGAGGGTCTCGAGTACGGCCATCGATCAATTGTCCCCGTCGCGCTTGGCGAGCCACTCACTGGCCGCGCCCCGCGCCCAGGCATCCGCCGAGATCACCGCATCGAGATCATCGACGCGCTGTCCAGCACGGGCCGAAAGATGCGATTCGAGAACCGATCCATTCAAGGCCGCGATCTCGGGGAAGGCGATCTGGCGGGCCAGGAAGGCCTCCACCGCGACTTCGTTCGCCGCGTTCAGGATCGCCGGCGCGGCCTCACTCCCCGAGACCGCGCGGTAGGCGAGATCGAGACACGGGAATCGCTCACGATCCGGCTCCTCGAAATCGAGTCGGGCGAGCTCGACGAGATCGAGACGAGGCACATCGAGTTCGACCCGTTCCGGGTGCGCGAGCGCAACCGCGATTGGCACGCGCATGTCCGGCAGCCCGAGCTGCGCCAGCACCGATCGGTCGCAGTACTCGACCAGCGAATGCACGATCGACTGGGGATGCACGACGACATCCACCCGCTCGGCCTCGACGTCGAAGAGCCAGCGCGCCTCGATGACCTCGAGCCCCTTGTTCATCAAGGTCGCCGAGTCGATCGAGATCTTGTCGCCCATCGACCAGTTCGGATGGGCGAGCGCTTCTTCGACGCGGGCCTTCTCGATGCGTTCCTTCGACCAGGTCCGAAAGGGCCCTCCCGAGCAGGTCAGGATCAGGCGCGACACTTCGCTCGATCGACTCCCAGCGAGGCATTGGAAGATCGCGCTGTGCTCGGAGTCGATCGGGATGATTTCGACTCCCCGGGCTTCCGCCTCACGACGTACGAGGGCACCCGCCATCACCATCACTTCCTTGTTGGCGAGCCCGATCGCCCGACCCGCGCGAATCGCGGCCAGTACGGGTTGGAGTCCGATCGCACCGACGAGGCCGGCCACCACGAGATCGGCTGACTCGACTGCCACCGCCTCGAGTCCCCTCTCCCCGGAAACGACGTCGATCGGTCCCGGAATTTCGCTCGTCACAAGCGCATCTCGAATCCGCTCGACCTGCTCGGGATCGCCGACGGAAACGACGCGCGGCCGAAACTCCCGTGCTTGTTCGATCAAACGTTCGACGCGGCGGCCCGCCGCAATCGACACGACGTCGAAGCGGCCGGGGTGATTGGAAACCACGTCGAGGGTCTGCTCGCCGATGCTCCCCGTACTCCCCAGAATGGCCAGTCGCTTTGTCATTCGACCACCCCGTCCCCGCCGCTGCGGACCTGTGCACTCGTCAGCCCGAAGCGTCGCTCCCGTCGCTGATAGTCGAGAATCGCCGCTTCGAATTCTGCTCGCCGGAACTCGGGCCACATGCATCCACTCAGATGGATCTCCGAGTACGCGATCTGCCAGAGCAGAAAATTGGAAACCCGCTGTTCTGAACCCGTCCGGATCAGGAGATCCGGATCCGGCAGATCGGGGGCGTAGAGGTAGGAGGCGAAGGCTTTTTCGTCGATCCCTTCCGGGTCGACCTTGCCGAGTTCCGCGTCCCTCGCCAGACGCCTCGCCGCATCCACGAGTTCGGTGCGCCCGCCGTAGGAGAGCGCGAACACGAGCTGCATCCCGTCGTTGCCCTCGGTCTCGCGAACCGCGTGCTCGACGGCGCGACGGGTGCTCGGCGGCAGCCGATCGAGTCGACCGATCGAACGGACCCGAGCTCGATTCTCCATCACCTCGGCGAGTTCGTTCTCGAGATACTCCTCGAGCAGTCGCATGAGTTCGGAAACTTCGCCCTTGGGTCGATTCCAGTTCTCGATCGAGAAGGCGTAGAGCGTCAGAACCCGTACGTCGTAGTCGCGGCTGGCGCGGATGATCTCGCGAACGGAACCGATTCCTTCACGATGGCCGGCGTTGCGTTCGAGACCGCGCTCGACTGCCCAGCGACCATTGCCATCCATGATGATGGCGACGTGGCGCGGGATGCGATCGAGATCGATCTCGGGGTGCAGGTTGGGCTTTCGCATGCTCTCCCACTCGGGCGATGTCCTGGACGCAGGAGCCAGAGACGACAAGGACGTTTGGATGGTCCTCGACTCTCGGGCGGCTTCCAGGGCTAGACCTCGAGCACGTCCTTTTCCTTCTGGGCCGTGAGTTCGTCGACCTTCTTGATGAACTCGTCGGTCACGTTCTGGACCTTCTTCTCGGCGCGGTGGCGATCATCTTTGGAGAGCCCGTCCTCTTCGAGATCCTTCAGCAGCGAAAGTGAATCCCGACGCGCGTCGCGCACGCGTATTCGGTGGTCCTCAGCGATCTTTCGGACCTGCTTGACGAGCTGCTTGCGTCGTTCTTCGGAGAGCGGCGGGATCTGGATCCGGATGACCTTCCCGTCGTTGCTCGGGGTCAGTCCCAGATCCGATTTTTGGATCGCCTTCTCGAGTTGGGGAATCACGGTCTTGTCGAAGGGCGAGATCACGATCATTCGCGGATCCGGGACCGATAGCGTGGCGAGTTGATTGAGCGGAGTCGGCGTGTCGAAGTAGTCGACCGTGACGCCGTCGAGCAGACTCGTGGTGGCGCGTCCGGTCCGAACCCGGGTCAGTTCCTTGCGGTATCGCTCGATCGCCTTGTCCATCGACTCGCGTCCCTCGTCGATGACCGCGTCCACATCCTCGTTCTCCGCCATGATCGTCGAGCCTCCTTCTCGCCTGCTTCTCACATTTTCGCCCCTGCCCCGGATCGGGGAGGGGCCGGCCTTTACGGGGGTGCCTCCCCCGAGTCTTGCCGACTAGTCCAGCGTATCGCGCGCGATCGTCCCCACCGTCTCCCCGGTCACCGCCTTCAGGATATTCCCGTGATCGCTCATGTCGAATACAATGATCGGCAGATCATTCTCGCGACACAAGGCGATCGCCGTCTGGACCCCGAGTGGGCAGGCCCGCCTTCTCGAGGGCGTCCTGAAGCGCCATCGCGCTGATCACGCTGGCCAGCATCCCCATATAATCCGCTTGGGCACGATCCATGCCCTGAGCCGCGGCGGTGATCCCGCGGACGATATTGCCGCCCCCGAGGACGATGCTGATCTGGGTGCCGAGTTCGTGGACCTCGCGGATCTGATCCGCGAGCGGCCCGATCACGCCCGGATGGAGACCGAAGCCTCCCTCGCCGGAGAGACCCTCCCCGGAGAGCTTGAGCAACAGCCTCCGGTACGCGGTCGTCACTATTTCGCAGCCTCTCCCAGCTTGAACCGGACGAAGGAGGCAACCGCGATCTCCCCGCCCGAGGCCTTGCCGGCCTCTGCGAGAACGTCGCGAATGGACTTGTCGGGATCCTTCACGAAACCCTGTGCGAGCAAGCAATTCTCCGAGAAGAACTTGTTGATCCGGCCCTCGACCATCTTCTCGATGACGTTGTCC
>JAPYTP010000141.1 GCA_029941885.1 Myxococcota bacterium | reverse complement strand
CTCCCCGAACTCGCGACGCCGAGCAGCGCCGCAGGACTGGCCCTCGATCAGCTCTCGCCGATCGAGACGCGCTATCGCGAGACGCCGAGCGCCCAACACCCGCTCGTCGACTTCGGTCTCGGGTGGTTACGGAGAGCGGCACCGCAAGACATCGCAAAGGTCAGCCTCGTCCACGGCGACGCTGGCCCTGGAAACTTGATCTATGGTGAAAAAAGAGTCCAAGCGATAGTCGACTGGGAGATCGCGCACTGGGGCGACGCCATGGAGGATCTCGCCGGGTTGGCCACGCGCGACATGGCTACACCGATCGGTGACCTCTATAAACGTCTTTCGGAATACCAAGCCGCGGGCGGCGCGCGCATCGATCGCGAGCGGCTGCTCTACTACCGAGTGCTGGTACTCATCCGAAACAGCGCCCTCATCTGCCTTACCCTGGCCAATGCCGCCGAATCGCCCGCGCTCGTCGCGCTGCGGCCCTTCGCGCTGCTGCTGCGCCGCGCGGCGACCCAGGCGTTATGCGAGGCGGTGGGGCATGCTTTTCCCGTCGACTCGTCCTCCGAGCCGTCGCTGCCCAACGCCCCCCTCGAAGACGACGAGCACTGGATTCCGATACTCGCTCTGCGAGCCCAGTTCGAGTGCGCCGCGCAGCGCGATGCGATGGGGCACCTCGCTGACCGCTTCCTCCAGCCGGTTCCCGCGTGACCGACCACTCGACGCACGACGGTTTCCACGCCGTCACGAGCGACGACCCGGCCTGGATCGAGACGGTCTGGTTCCCCTTTTGGGTGCCGGCCGCCGATCTCAGCGTATATATTCGAGCGGTCTTCCAGCCGAACCAGGGACAGTACTCGGCCAGCGTTGCCGTGTGGTCAGGGGAGGACCGGCTGCGCTTCGAGGCTCCGCTCGCAGGGAGTTTCGCGCGCCTCGAAGACCTGGGCGACCTTCGGGATCTGAGTCTCCCGGGAGATCTCCAGCTGCAATGTCTCGCAACCGCCGAGCGCTACCGCCTTCGGTACGCGCACCGCGACTGCGAGATCGACGTGACCTTCGACGCGCTGACCGAGCCCGTCTATCCACCCGTCGAGGATTCTCCAGGAATGTTCGCCGGCCACCTCGACCAGCACGGGCACGTTACCGGCACGCTACGTCTCGGTGAGGAAACCTGGTCGGTCTGCTGCGGCAGCATTCGCGATCGCTCCTGGGGACCGCGCGTCGTTCGGCGCGACCTACGGCTCGGCAACGCACACGGAACGACCGAGGTGGAGTCATTCTTCGCCTACCTCCTGCTGGACGAGGACGGCACGATGCGCATCACGGGTGGAATGTTGCATCGGGCGGGAGTCAGCGCGCCGCTGGTCGATGGAACACGCACGACGGAGTGGGACGGACAATGGCCCGTCCGAGTACAGATCGAAGCGACGGACGCCGACGGGCGAGAGCTCGCGGCGAGCGGGACCTGCCGCAACCGACGCGCGGTGGTGGCGAACCCGGACCTCTATGCGGTGCTCAATCTCGTGGAATGGAGCACCCGCGATGGCATGCTGTGGGGCGAGAATCACGACGTCTGGTCCCGCAGCGCCTGGGTGGCGGCAGGCCGCGCTCCGCTCGAATCCGACTAGAACGGGAGCTTCTGCCCGGCTCCGAGGACCCGCCCTCGCCGGCTGAAACGGGGCCGAAATTCGCACATCTCGCGGGTTTGCTGCGATAGACTCGGCCGACCCAATCCGGAGGAGCCCATGCCGAACCACACGACGCGCGTCTACGAAGGAATGTTGGAGATGCTCTCCGGCGAGGAGAACCCCACTCCGATCGTTCGGTTGAACCGCGTCGTTCCCCATACGCAGACCAGGATCTACGCCAAGCTCGAGTGGTACAACCCGTTCGGGTCCGTCAAGGACCGCGTGGCGCACAACTTGCTCCGGGACGCCGACGAAAAGGGGCTCCTCGGCGACGGCCAACAACTCGTCGAGCCAACGAGCGGGAACACCGGCATGGGGCTGGCGATGATTGCCAACGCCAAGGGCTACACCCTGACGACGCCCCTCTCCAGCAAGATCCCCGCGGAGAAGCGCGTCATGCTGCGAATGTTCGGGACGCGAGTCGAGGAGCTGGACGACGATTTGTGACCGGCCCCTGGGTCCCCGGAGGGGGCCATCGCGCGCGCCATCGAGCTGGGCTCCCAGCCCGAGTTCTATATGCCCAACCAGTACGAGAACGAGGCGAACCTCGAAGCGCACGTTCGCACGACCGGCCCGGAGATTTGGCGTCAGACGGAGGGCCGGGTCACGCATTTCGTGGCGGGCCTCGGGACCTGCGGAACGATCACGGGCAACGGACGCTTCTTAAAGGGCAAGAACCCCGGGGTCCAGGTGATCGGCGTGCACCCCGAAGTGGGTCACGACATACCCGGAGTCCGCTCGCTCAAGCAGCTCGAGTTCACCAAGCTCTTCGTCCCCAAGGAGTACGACGCCGTCGTGGAGGTCAGCGACCGCGAGGCCTTCGATATGTGCCTGCGCCTGAACCGTGAAGAGAGCATCATCGCCGGGCCCAGCTCTGCGATGGCGCTGGTCGGCGCCCTCAAGGTCATCGAGGATCAGCCCGACGCGGTGGTCGTAATCATCTTCCCCGACAGTTCATTCAAGTACGCCTCCACCTTCGAACGGCATTTTCCCGAAGTCCGCGCCGGTCGTCCCGACGGCGATCCGACCGGTGAGCCCAGCCCGAAAGAGCAGCTCTTTAGCACCCTGGTCGAGAATTCTCGCAATCCGCATAACACCTGCGAAGTCGACGATCTCCGCGCTGCCATCGAGGGCGACGAACCGCCCTTCCTCCTCGACGTACGCTCGCCTGAGATCTACGCCAGACAGCACGTCACGGGAGCTCGAAACATTCCCGTCACCGAGTTGGGCACTCGCGTCGGCGAGTTGCCAGAATCTCGAGAGTACCCGATCGTCACGTTATGCAGCCTGGGAAACCTGTCGATATCCGGCATGCTCGTCCTGCAATCGCTCGGCTACCGTAACGTGCGCAGCCTGAACGGCGGAACCGTCGCGTGGGCGGAGCAAGGACTCTCGATCGACGACTAGTCGAAGTCATCCGCTTCACGCGCGACGACCCGTGCCCGTCCAGATGCCTGATTCCGCTCGAGGGGACAGTGCTCGGTGTATTCCTCGACAGCATGGCGTAGGCGCCGCGCTCCCAGAGGAATGATCTGGGCAAAACATTCGGACGTGATCGAGGTTGCCTGCGGGGCCGAATCAGACGAACTCGCTCATGACCTCCTCTGCGAAGGTATCGAGATAGGCCCGCTTCTCGGACAGACTGGATCGCCGGCCGAGGGTCGCGCGAAACGGAATGTGAACGACTCCGTCGAGCCCGGCCCCCTCGAGTCGCCGCACGTCGTCGAAGTTCCGCTGGAGTCCCACGGAATGGAGTGTCATCGTCTCGAAGGGCAGATGTGCCCGCCCCTCCTCGGATCGCAATCCGTGGACGCGTTCCAGAAGCTCGACCATCTCGTCCGATGCCCCGCCACCTCCCATCCAGCCCTCCGCGATGCGACCGGTGCGCCGCAGGGCGGGTTCACTCGTCCCACCGATCCAGATCGGGATGGGAGCCGCCGGTGCTGGCCTGACCAAGACACGATCGAAGTCGTAGAACTCGCCATGGAACTCGAACATCTCGCCCGTCCAGGCTCGCCGCAGGATTTCGATCGCCTCCTCCAGGCGTCTCCCACGAGTGCTGAAATCGATGCCGAAGGCATCGTATTCTTCTCGCATCCAACCCGCTCCGACACCGAGGACGATCCTTCCGGGCGCGAGCGCTTCCGCCGTCGCCGCCGAACGGGCCACGCTGATCGGGTGGAAGAGCGGCAAGATATGGACGGCGGTGCAGAAACGGATCCGCCTGGTGGAGGTCGCCATCGCTCCGATCAACGGCCACATCTCGGGCCATTCGTCCTCGGCGTCGAAGAGCGGCAATCCATCGTGCGAAAACGGGAAACGCGATTCGAGCTTCTCGGGAAAGAACTGATGCTCAGCGAGGGTGACGCCCTCGAAGCCCAGCTCCTCGGCATAGCGAGCGACCTCCGCGCACTGCTCGGGTTCACAAAACGCCATGGACTGCCAGAACTTCATGCGACTCCTTCTCCGACCGACGGATCGGCCCTCTGCTCTGGCCCGAGTTGCTCGAAGAGCAGTGCGAGCGGAAGCGGATCGCGCTCGAGCACGTCGGACTGCGTGCGATCCTTCGCGGTGGCCATGATCTCTTCGGAGAGCGCAGCGAAGTCGTCAGTATCGATTTCGTAGGCCGCGAGAAATCGACGTCCTGCCAGGGGAACACCCGGCGGGAGCGGCATCTGGTTCGCGGAAAGCTCGAAACGCCGTGCCGCGTTGACACTTCCGAGACGCAGGAACTCGGGCAGATGGGTGCCGTCATACCACTGATTGAACTCGGCGAGGCGGTCGGTCGAACTCGGGTTCGAGAATACGAGGAGAATTCCGCGTGCCACTCTCTAAGCCTCCCATCCGAATCGTTCGAAGAGATCACGCAGTTGGCATCGCACCCGCTCTCGGATCTCTGCGTGCGCAGACAAGTCATACTCATGTTCGCTCTCGAAGTTTTCACTCTTGCGCTGCTCTTCGTCAAGAAATCCTGCGAAGGCCCGAGAGATCTCAAAACCGAAACGGGCATACACCGTCTCGATGACGTCCTTTGGGTGCCCCAGCAGATCGAGATAACGGACCTCGACGCAGCGATCTGCGGAAAGCTCGTCCAGCAGCTTGCCCGCGTAGCGGTACTGCTCGAGCTGAAGCTCTCCCAGGAGTCAAATGGACTCCTCCAGAATCTCCGGATCAGTTCCCATCGCCTGCCAGTATTGCCCCATCACATCCAGCAGGCTCGGGATCGTCTGATCGGGGTGTCGAGCCATATAGATGAAGCGCGCGTCTGGAAAGACCTCGAGAAGGCGCCGCATCTTGAGCACGAAGGTCGGATTCTTGCTGCAATGGATCGTCGCCCCGCCGTAGAGATAGATCTGACGCCTCACCATGCTGCGGTAGAAACCGAGGACCCTCCGTCGCTCGTGCTCCGGTCGACCATCCACATCGAAGAGGTAGGCGAGCTCCCGCATCAGTGTCTGGTCTTCCTGTCCGCGCATGCGACGCTCGATGGCGCCCTTCAGGAAGCGTTCATCGAAACCCGCCAGCATTCGAATGGCCTTCTTCTGCACGATCGAGGGCAATAAGAGCTCCCATGTGCGGAAATAGGAAAAGCGTCCCTCGTCTCCACATAGCAGGCGATGCATGTGGGTCGTGCCACTCCTTGCGTTGCCCACGACAAAGACCGGAGTCTTGATGGGCACCTTTCGAAAGCCCGGAAAGAGCACGTGATCGAGCACGAGACAGACCGCCCCGATCAGCGAATGGATCGTCAGGACCGCGAAGAGGCCGATCAGCAGGAGTGCGCGACGAAAGCCGGGGCGTTCCTGCATGATCGCTCGTGGAATCGTCAAGAAGGTGCGCAGATCAAAATACAAATGCGTCGCTCCATCCGACAGTCGCATGAGCCGGTCTCGGGGGCAGGGTTGAATGAATTCCGAGAACGATGGTCTCGGAATGGTTCCGATGCAGTCGCCGCCCCGGCGAGAACCCCCTTCGCGTCCCGTCGGCACCATTCATGTCGGTGAGACCATTCCGCCATCGATCACGATCAACTGCCCCGTCACGTAGCGGGCGTCGTCGGAGGCAAAATACACAGCCGTTCCCGTCATGTCCTCAGGTTGGAACGCCGCGATCCGCATCGGCGTAAGCCGCTCGCTCGCGTCGACGAACTCATTCCGACCGTCCGCATCCGTGAGCTTCCGACTCGCCTCGGTCAACGTGAAGCCCGGCACAATCGTGTTGACCGTGATGTTGTAGCGGCCGAGTTGGCCGGCCATGAACCTCGTCAGGCCGATTACACTCCATTTGGACATCGGATAGGCGTAGGAATCGAGCCCTTGAAACTCCTCCGTCGGAGCCATCGAAGTCGCATGGAGGTAGGCGGTCGTAGAAGACACATTGATGATTCGCCCCCGGTTCGCCGCCACCATGGACGGCGCGATTGCTCGACTCATCAGCAGGGTGCCATTCACGTTAACATCGGCGACTCGGCGCAGGGATTCGAGACTGTTGTCCGTGAAGTCGAGATCATCGTAGAGGGCCGCGTTGTTGAGAAGGATGTCGATGCGGCCATAGTCGGTGGCGATCTGCTCGGCACAAGCTCGCGCCGAGTCCTCGTCGGAGATGTCGACCTCGGCAAACGAGACTTCCCCGAGGCTCGCCAACTCCGTCGCGGCGCTCCGCCCGCGCCCAGAATCGATCTCCGCAATTACCACGATCGCGCCCTCCTCAAGGAAACGGCGCGCATAGGCCTTGCCCATCCCCTGCCCGCCGCCGGTCACCACTGCGACTCGATCACGTAGACGCATTCCACTCATCCCCACTCTCCCCTGGTGAAACTCACAGCAGAAACGACAGGTTCTGGGTACCTAACAACGCATGGTCGCAATAGACGTGGCGCTTCACCAGTTTCAAGCTCGCTCCGATTGGTCGAAGCAAATCTCGCCGCTCCGCCGAAATCATCTCGTAGTCCGCGTCATCAAGGCGATTTCGGAGAACCAGGTAATTGGATCGGACATAGCGGTCCCCGTCCGCCGTCAGCCAGACGCGCACGTTGGAGACGAAACGGCGGGTGCGCGAAGCGGGATCTTCCACCCAGGCCGACGAGGTCTCCATGTACCGCCTGACACGCGCTGTCAGCGAGGATTTCGTGTCATCGTAGAACCCGGCATCGGCGAATCCACTCCCCTCTGAACGCGCTCCAGTGGTGCGTACCGGCACCAGATAGGCGAGATCCTCCGAGAGCAGCTCCAGCCAATCGTTCAGCGCACCATCATCCAGAAGCTGACTCTCGTGGAAAAGAAAATCCATGACTTCGCCATAGGGCGCACTCGCGAACGAAACCGACTCACCCCGAATCTCGAATCCCAAGTCGTCCATCATGTCCTCCCCGCAACGAATCCACGTCGTCGAATCCGCGTTGATCGCTTCTCAATCGGTCATCAACTCGAAGTACTTGCGGTACATGTTCCACTGAACCGCGTCCGACCAGGTTCCCTGGTGGATCTCTCCAGGACCGGGCCAACCGGAGTTGTCGGGTTCCCGAACGGCCGGATAGACGTGCGTCCGACGACGATTGATCACGCCCCCGAGACTTCGCTGCATGCCGCTCCAATTTTCGAGATCATCCGCCTCGAACACCCCACTCGGCCCGAAGGCGAATGTCGTGGCCCGAAGCACTAGGCGCTTAAATTCGTCGCTCGCGTCCCGCTCGGCGACCGCAAAGGAGAGCATCTCGGTTCGATCGGGCGAGATCGGGAAGAACAGACGGACCGTGAACACGGAACTCAGCTGGTCGCCGGCAGGAAACGGAGCAAACACCACCCACGCCATCGACGGGAAGATCGCGCCCGTGGTCGGGTAGCGATTCGCGAGCACCCAAATCTGTTCCTCGTTCAGATGATTCTTCAACTGATCGACCAGTTCCGAAGGCATTGCCGCGGGAGGATGAGCCTTCAGGTCCTCGAGCGGACCTCCGCTCACCGGTTCGTGATCCAACTGCGGGTTATGAAGCATGCTGTGCCCATTATGATTCGATGTCGTACTGGAGTGCCCACGCACCTCGGGAAAGAGGCCGACGTCCACCAGCGAACGATGCGTCGTACCGATATGTCCGTGGTCCGAGGAGAAATTCTCGACGATCAGCTTCCAGTTGGCATTGACCACGAATCGCTGCGGCGGAGCGAGCACTTCCTGGCCACCGTCGCTGCGACAAAGAAGCATTTCCATATACCAGCGATGGTCGCCGAGGGTTGCGTCAAGTGAGGGGGCCTCGGGATTCCAGTTCGCGAAGATCCAGCCCCCGAATATCTCGACACGGGCCTTCTTCAGTGCGTAGCGCTCGCGTGACAACCTTCCGCGATAGATCTCCTCTTCGTGAGGAGTGCCGGCAAGGACACCGTCGAGGCCATAGGCCCAGCCGTGATACGGACAGACGAGGGTGTGCGCATTTCCGTGATCAACTCGACAGAGCTGCATGCCCCGGTGCGCGCAGGAGTTCAACATGACGTGGACGCTATCGTCCTGGTTGCGGCTGACGATCACCGGATCGAGCCCCATTCGTCGAACGACATAGTCGCCAGTTCGGCGAATCTCGCTTTCATGGGCCAACGCAATCCAGGTCGAGGCGAAGATTCGTTGCTGCTCCAGCTCGAAGATCTCCGCGTCGGAGAAGAGTCGGCCCGACAGCGAGCGACCTTCCTCGTCACGGAGCGCCGCGAGGTCCGTCCCGTCGGATAGCATGGTCGTCTGGATCGAGTGCGTCATACGGCTTCCATCCGCGGCGCCCAGGGCCACTCATGTATTCGAGAAGGCAGGGGTGACCTCCTTCATGAAGAGATTGATCGAACGACGCGCCTGTTCCTGACTCAGGCTGCCGAAGGAGAAGCCCCCTATCAGGTAGTTGCCACCGCTCTCTTCGAAGAATCGCTCGACCTCTTCGCGCACGGTTGCCGGCGAGCCTACGATCGCGACGCCCATGCCGCGCGCCACATCGAGATCCGGCGTGTAGAACGCCGGGACCGTGTGAAACTTCAGCCAGAGCTTCGTGACGTTGGCGTAGAATGCCTCGTAGGCGGGCGTCGCCTCCGCGAGGGCCTGCTCGTCCGTCTCTGCGACGTAAATGTGTCGAATGGCTCCGATCCGCGGCTGATCGACGTTCGGATTGAGATCCCCTGCACTGCCGCGATGTTTACGGCGACTCTCCCGATAGATGGTGGCGAGCTCTCGCGTAGGCGCATTCGGACTGAAGCTCGCGACGTTCATCCCCCGGCGGCCGGCCCATTCCGCATTGTCCGGTGTCGTCATTCCGAACCAGAAAGGTGGGTTCGGTGCTTGGACCGGATGAAGTTCGATCGGCACATCAGTGTACTGGTGGAAGCGCCCCTGGTAGTCGAGGCTGTCGCTTCGAAGTGCCCGCTCCAAGATTTCGAGAGTCTCATCAAAACGCGCTCGCGATTCGGAGATCGGCACGCCGTGGTAGCTGAGCTCGAAGGGTGAGATACCGCGCCCCACGCCCAGATCGAGTCGGCCGCCGCTCAGCTGATCGAGCATGCAGATCTCTTCGGCGAGGCGCAGGGGGCTGTACAGAGGCAGGCAATAGACCAGCGTTCCCAGGCGAATCCGATGCGTCCGCGTCGCCGCAGCGGCGAGGAACAGCGAGGGGGACGGGACCATCCCGAGCGGCGTCGAATGGTGTTCGGCGAGAAAGACTCCCTCGAAGCCGCCCTGCTCGGCAGCCTCGATGATTTCCAACCGGCCCTCGTACCACTCGGCGGGATCCTGGCCGGGTCGCGTCTCCGTGTGGTCGAAGAGGCCAAAGAGCCTCTCGGTCATGAAGCCACCTCGCCTCGTCGCATGGGTTTACCGACCTCCCGAGAATCGAGACATGTATTGTCGACCGACAGCAATATTCGCTCCACGCTGCTGATCGTCGCTAATTACGATACTATGGGTATCTTAATTAATGTCAAGCTGAGGAGTCGGAAAAAACATGCCCCGGAATGCCAGGGAAATGACCGCGTCGCGCTCGAATGGTCGCGTGGGCAGGCCGCGCGATCCCGAGGTCGATCGTGCCATCATCGCCGCGACACTCGCGATCATCAACGAGCACGGGTACGACGGGATTCGAATCGCCGACGTCGCGGAGCAAGCGGGGGTTTCGAAGGCGACGATGTACCGGCGCTGGGCTAGCAAGACGGATCTCGTCGTGGCGGCTCTTCAGTCGGCGCCACCGCTTTCTCCCGTCGATACCGGCGATCTCCGATCCGATCTGCGTGCGCTTCTCAATCAGTTCCTCGAGCTCACGCAATCCGCTCCGATCGTGGGCCTGCTCGCGACGCTCGCGGCCGAACGGCAGAAAGATCCTCGCCTAGCTCGGGTACTCGATCCCTTCGTGGCCGAACGGATGCGGCCGATCACCCAGGCGTTCCAGCGCGCGATGTCTCGGGGTGAGGTCGCACCGGATGCAGATCTCGGACTTGCGACGACGATCCTCGGAGGACCCGTCGTCATCCGTCTTTTCTTCGGCGGCGCCACAGATACCCACGCGATCGATCGACTGGTCGATCTCGTTGTCAATGCGCACGCTTTGCCGTCCTGAGTCTCCTCTAGAGAGCCAATGAGCGAACCCCCCATGCGAAACGGAAGGTCCCCTGCAAGCCTATGACAACCACGACGACCCGCGAAGAACTCATCGATCGAGCCCGCTCGCTCGCACCGCTCTTCGCCGACCAGGCAGCGGCTTCTGAGAGGCTTCGTCGCCCGACGGACGAAGCGATGAAGGCGGTCGAGGACGCCGAAATTTTCAAGCTGATGGTCCCGCGCCGATACGGCGGCCTCGAACTCGACATGGACACCTTCATCGAAGTCGGGCTGGCGCTCGCCGAAGGCGATGCGTCGCTCGCCTGGGTGACGTCCTTCCTCATCGAACACAACTGGATGTTCTGCCTCTTCCCCGAGAGCTTCCAGAAATCTCTCTATGCAGATCGCAGCTACGTCCTCGCCCCGGGTATGGTCTCCCCGTCGGGCGTCGCCCGTCCCGCAACCGGCGGGGTCGTGCTCAGTGGTCGGTGGCCCTTCGCGTCCGGCGTCTGGCACTCGACCTGGGTGATCGCGGGCGCGATCCAGGTCAATGATGAGGGCACCCCGGACCCGCGCTTCTACGCGATCCCCCGAGAAGAGGTCACGGTCGAAGACACCTGGCACGTCGATGGCATGTGTGGGACGGGAAGTCACGACGTCGTGATCGAGGACTGTTTCGTGCCCGACGACCGTTCGGTCTCGATGATCGCGATGAATCGCGGCTGTGCACCCGGCGCGGAGATCCATGACGGTCCGCTCTACCGAACGCCGATGACACCCCTGCTGATTGCGACTGCGGCCATGCCGTCGCTCGGACAGGCAAGCGCGCTGGTACGCGAATACGCGAAGCGCTTGCCGACGCGGAAGCGCATGGGAAATGACCTCAGCCAGGCGGAATCGGCTCCCGCCCAGATCCGCCTCGCGCGACTCTCCATCGCCGCGCAACAGGCCGAACTCCTGTACAGGGATACAATTCGCGAACTCTGCGTTCTTCGCGATCGATCCGAAGCGGCCGATCGGGCGCGCTTGCAGGCTCAGCTCGCGACCGTCGTCGACCAGAGCAAGCGCATCATCTCGGAAGTCTGCGGCGCGAGCGGCGCCAATGCACACCACCTAACGGATTCGCTCCAACGATCGCGGCGCGATGCGGAGGTCATGGCCTGCCACATGGCTTTCGATCTCGACTCGGCCCTCGAGAATACGGGCAAGGCGATACTGGGGCTCGAACTCTCGCCGATGCTCTAGGGCGTCGTTGCTCCGTCGTGCAACCCGGTCACGGCTTCTCGATATCCTTGACATGCCGAATGGGAACACTTGATGCTCCTGATTCGAGTCTTGCATTCCTCGGAGTCTCAGCGGGGCTGGGCGAGGAATCTCGCCAGATTTCCGCCCATGATCGCCTCGACCTGATCGTCTGGGAGCCCTCCGAGTTGAGCCGAGGCGTATTGACTCGGAATCGCGAGTCCCTCGCCGTGTGGAAAATCCGACCCGAATACGATCGGTTCGACGCCGACCTCCGCGATGACTCGCTCGACGTTCTCTTCGGGAAAGGGAGCCACCACGAAGTGCTGACGGAAGATCTCGCGAGGCCGCTGATCGAGGCTGCCCCATCTCGCCTTACGCCCCATCAGGAACGCGTGGTCGAGTTTCCGCAATAGATAGGGGAGCCATGTCGTGCCCTGCTCCGACATGCAGACCTGGATCTTGGGGAATCGATCGAAGAGACCATGGAGAATCATGCTGGTGACCGTCTCCATCGCCGGCCGGTCGCACCAGTAGAGCACCCATTGGAGTGCATCGAAATCGCCCAGCACGGCATTCGGATCTTCACTCAAGTCGGCGCCGTACTTCTGATAGTCCGTCGGCCCGACATGCGTCGCCACCCGGACATTCGCCTCGTTGATGCGAGCCCAGACTGGATCGAAAGCGGGATCGGCAATGGAGCGCCCGCCTCGCGGATTGTCCCGACCGCCGTGAGCATGGCCGGTGGCAAAGCCGAGTACGCGCGCCCCTTCTGAGATCACCCGTTCGACTTCCTCGACCGCGAGATCGACATCGCCCAAGGCAATATAGGGGGGCAGGAACATCCGCTCCGAATAGGCAAAACCCACTTCTGCATGAATCCAACGGTTGTAGGCCTGCGCGTTTGCATGAATCGCATCTACATCGTCCCCGAACTCGTACTCGAGACTCAGAACGTGGCCCGGAAACATGATCGCGGCGTGGATCCCCTGCTCGTTCATCAACTCGAGGCGGAGGTCCCGATCGCCCCAGGCCACCTCCTGTCGCATGAACTTCCGGATCAGCCGACGACGCGCCTCCTGATCGATTCCCTTGTAGGGGTTCAGTCGGTTCAGGAACATCCCGGGCGCGCGCGCCCCCCCGTCGCCGGGCTTCGTCGCGACGTCCGAGCCCGGGTCGGGAGCGACCCTATCGACCAACCAATCGATCTCCTCATCCGTCTGGGGCGCGGACTCCCGCGTAAAGCCAAGCTTCGACGGTCTACCTCCAAAGAGCTGGACGCGCTGCCCGTCATCGCTACGGACGTAGCGGACCGCCTTCTCTCGAAAACGCGGATCGATGTAGCGCTCGTACATGTCTTCGGGCTCGACGAAGTGATTGTCGGCATCGTTGATCTCGAAGGGCAACACTTCGTCCATCCTCTTCGCTCCCTGTATCCAGCCCGGTGATTCCTTCGCAATCGAGCCTATCATGCACCAGATGACAGCGGAGAACTCGATGGCATCCGAGAACGTCCTTCACGAGACACGAGACCGTGTGCTCTACCTCACCCTGAATCGACCCGAGAAACTGAACGCGATCACGACCGACCTGATGAACGCGCTTCTCGATCACGTGGCCGAGGCTCAGACCGACGAAACAGTCGGCTGCCTCGTGATCCAGGGCGCTGGTCGCGCTTTCTGTTCGGGCTGGGACCTGACGCCTCCCTCCTCACACGCGGGACAGGGAGAGGGAGAGGGATCGGCCGAGGCGACCGGCCACGGTGCGCGCCCCCCGGAAGAGATGACGATCCGAGAGGACATCGATGCGCTCAATGCCCGATCGGGTCGCTGGTCGACGCTCTGGACCTCGACCAAACCGATCGTGGTGAAGGTCCACGGCTATTGTCTGGCGGGCGGGACCGACCTCGCCCTCAACTGCGACATGATCGTCGCCACCGAGGATGCCGAGTTCGGATTCCCCGCGGTGCGCTCGATGGGCTCGCCGTCCACCCATATGTGGACCTATATGGTGGGACCCCAATGGGCCAAGCGCCTGCTGCTCTCGGGTGAGCGAATCGACGGTCGCACCGCCGAACGGATCGGACTCGTGATGGAGGCAGTGCCCCCCACGGCGCTCGACGAAACGGTGCACGCGCTCGCATCGAGCATCGCGAAGGTGTCCTACGATCTGCTCGCCCAGAATAAGTCGATCTGCAACAAGGCAATCGAGCTGATGGGTAGGACGATGCTCCAGGAACTCGCCCGGGAATCCGATGCGATCGCGCACAAGTCGCCGGCGGCGAAAGAATTCAGCCGCATCGCGCAAAGTGAAGGACTGGAAGCCGCATTGGCCTGGCAGAACCGTTAGGCGGTGAGACATTTTTCGTGAAGCCACCGCCGCCCTATCCTCGCAGCCATGGCCTGCTCGAAGGAAAGACCGTGCTGATCACGGCCGCGGCAGGGACGGGCATCGGCTTCGCGACTGCCCGTCGCTGCGCCGAGGAGGGGGCCACGGTGATGCTCTCCGACATACACGAACGTCGTCTGGCGGAGTGCGCCGCGAGACTCGCAGAGGAGACAGACCGTCCCGTCCCGTCGCTTCTCTGTGATGTGACCGATCAGTCCCAGGTCGACGCCCTCTTCGCGCACGCCGTTGCGGAACTCGGTCACATCGACGTGCTGGTGAACAACGCGGGCCTGGGCGGCACGTCCGACCTCGTCGTCATGACTGACGAGCAATGGGAGAGGGTGCTCGATGTGAGTT
>JAPYTP010000140.1 GCA_029941885.1 Myxococcota bacterium | reverse complement strand
TCTATCTCCTGGGAGAACGGTCGGGTTGGATCAATCAGGTGAGCGCGGAATCCGTCAGGGAGACCATCCGTGCCGCAGGACCCTGGGGCGCAGCGCTCTACGTCGTCCTCTTTTCGCTGGGCGAGCTCATCCATATTCCGGGGATCCTATTCGTGGGTGCGGGCATTCTCGCCTACGGAAAATTTCAGGGGTTCGCGCTCGCGATGGTCGCAGCGATCGGCTCGGCCCTGGGCCTCACCGGTCCGCTGCTCGCCGTCACCTTTCTCTTCGAACGACTCTTTCCGTAGGGGGCTCGAGCCCGAGGCTGCAGGCCCGGAGTACAGGCCGAAAACACTTATGAGAACGACCAACGAGCGCCAGTTTGTCGCCGTCACGCCGTCGCGCCGTCGCGCCGTCGGGTCGCTCGACGACTTCCGCGGCCGCACCCCAAACTCGCCCATGTAAAGAAATTGGCGAAACGCCGATAAGGGAAGCTGACGAGGCGACGGTCTCGAAGCCTCGCCACCGTGGGGGTTCGCCATGATTTCCAAAGAGACTCCGAGCGCACTCAAGCTGGATCCCCAGCGAGGGTTCCTGCCCGAACAAGATCCTCTCCTCGCACTGCCCCCACGCTTTCAAGTCTTCGACGAGGTGGCTCGCTCACTTCCGCGTCTGATCCCGGCCGGTCGAGTGCGGGCAAGCCTCGAGGCCCTGCCCCACTTCGAAACCGAGGCTCTCCAGGATGGGGCCTCGATCCGTCGCGCGATGATGCTCTTCTCGTATTTCGGACACGCCTATGTGTGGGGAGAGGCGTGCGCGGCAAGATCTCTTCCGGCTCGAATCGCGGTGCCCTGGGTCGAGCTCGCGAATCGCGTGGGGCGCCCTCCGATTCTATCTTACGCCTCCTACGCCCTCGATAATTGGCGACGAATCGATCCCGAGGGCCCGATCGCCCTCGGCAACATCGAATTGCTGCAGAACTTTCTCGGCGGGGCAGACGAAGACTGGTTCATCCTGGTCCATGTCGAGATCGAGGCGATCGCGGCCCCGGCTCTCGCAAGATTGCCCGCAGCGCAGAGTGCCGCAGCCGAGAATCGAGCCGATCTATTGACTACCCAACTCGAGGAGATCGCGACGGCACTGGAACTCATGTGCGGGAGCCTCGGACGCATGCCCGAATGGTGCGATCCCCATGTCTACTTTCATCGGGTCCGCCCCTATATCCACGGTTGGAAGAATCATCCGAGTCTGCCGGAGGGCCTGGTCTACGAGGGAGTCGGCGAATACGACGGTCAGCCCCAGGCGCTGCGCGGCGAGACCGGTGCCCAGAGTGGCATCGTTCCGTGTCTGGACGCGGCTCTCGGAATCGGGCATCAGCCCGACCCCCTGCGCCTATATCTCGACGAAATGCGCGGCTACATGCCCCCGGATCATCGGGCATTCCTCAACCTGCTCGAAGCCGGTCCGAGCATCCGAGAATTCGTCACACGCGAGCGCGACTCGCTTCCGGACCTGGCCGAAGCCTACGACTCCTGTCTCCAGTGGTTGACTCGCTTCAGAGCCATCCATCTCGAGTACGCTGATGTGTACATTCACAGCCAGGCCAATAGAGACGCCAACAACCCCACCGATGTCGGAACCGGTGGAACGCCCTTCATGCCGTATCTCGAGAAACACCGCGCCGAAACGCTAGGCCACCGACTCGGCTGACCCGTCCGGGACGCAAATGCTCTTGCGCTTGCGCCGCTCGGGATGGCGAAGGGTCGCGGTTCACAGACGAAACTGCACCAACAACCGGTCGGCAATGATGCCCAGACCCGTGAGGAGCGTCACGAATCCGACGACCTCTCCGAGATAGAGAATATCCGTCGCGACCAGGACGATCCCGAGCCCGGCGACGAGCGGGAGCCCGAAGCCTCTCCAGTCTGACTCCTCGGGCTCACCGAAGATCGAAATGCCGATGATGCCACCGATCACGATCTTTGAGAAGTAGGCGAACGTGCCGAACAAGAACAGTCCCACGACCGCGATGGGAATGCCGATGACCGTAAGCGCGAGAACGACGAATCCGATCGGCAGCGCGATGATTGCAACGAAGCCGTAGGCAAGCACGCGGAAGAATTCGGTTCCAGTCGAAATCTCCGAATCGAACATCCACGGCGCAATTCGGAACATCGCCATCCCCGACAGGAACGCGGCGGCGAAGGAGATTGCGAAGAAGACGTAGAAGTGGCGCGACGAATAGCGATCCATGTAGTGATGGGATTCGATGTCGACCTGCTCGATCGTCTTCTGGCCGCGGATGATCGCGCTGGAATCGATCTCGAAGTCCTCTTCATCATCGAGGTAGATCGCAAGCAAATCACCGCCGATCTCGGCATCGTTCATGACCTCGAGCCGATCCGCACGCACTTCGAGATCCCGTTCGATCCTGCCGCGCACCTCGAGCCACGAACTGAACGTCATCACGTCCCGCCCGACCGCCCCCGAAATCAGAACACCCTCCCCCGCTCCGACGAAGTCTCGCCCGACCGTGCCCGATTCGGTCAGCGTCGTCTGTTCAGCGGCGGCGTAGGCATTCCGACCGACCTCACCGCTGATGCGCACACGCTCACCGAAGGAGACGGTGGAACCGGTCACTCGCCCCGAGATCTCGACCTTTCGAGCCACGCTCAGAAGATCGCCATCGACCGTGCCGGAAATGGTCACGCGATCCCCGAATACGATGAGGTCGCCGCGAAGCGTGCCTTCGATCACCACCGTTCGCGCGGAAGTCACCCAGGTCTGCTCGACGACCTCGCCGGATGGGACGACGACCTCCTCTTCGTGAAGAAGAAGCTCGAAAGCCAGGGCCACGGCCGGGGCCACCCCCCTAGTCAGACCACGCGCGGCAGGTGCTTCTCGGATCGCTACCGGTGCGACCTCCTCGACCCGAAGTGCCGCCCGGCAAGCCACCGCCTCGTCGTCGAGCGCCATCACGAGTTCCCGGCAGGTGAGGCACCCGACGAGATGGGCTTCGACCTCGTGCATCTCGTCCGGCTCGATCTCGCGATCGACTTATACCGAGTACGTCCACTCGGGCAGGCAGTCACCGCTCTCGTGCACCCGTGGGTTCGTCGGCGAGGTCGTCGCTCGATCGGTCGGCCGCGCCGAAGAGTCCGAGTTCGGTCTTTCGCCGACGGAACGGGTGGCCGGCGGGTCGCGAGCGGGCAAACAGAGGGGATCGCAGCCCGTGAAATAGTTCCGGCAGGTTCGAAGCGAGCACGAAGTTCCCACCGGCATACCCGTCGAATACCGTCCCGAATCGCTGAAATCGTTCTTCGCCCATCACTCCCTGGTACGAGTGACGGGGGGAGAAATTGTGGGCACGGTGAAGATTGGTGGCGATCCGAGACCCGCAGGGGACCGACCCTGCGACAGGATCCGTCTTACTCGAAACCTCCGAGCCGAGCGATACGACACCCGGACGCCGGCGTCCGCCGCTCCTATGAGGGCGCACCCTCGGAGGCGGCGTTGGCCAGGCTGGCCTCCGCCTTTTCGTGGTAGCGCGCCATGTCCTTCTCGTAAATCTTCATGTCGAAGGAGGTCTCGTGGCGAAACTCGAGAACCCTCACACCTTCGGGTCCCGCATGGTAGGCATAGGTCTGCTCCGCCGGCAGGAAGAAGCCGTCCCCCGGCCCCAGTTCCCGCTTGCCCATGACGATCTGTCCCTCGACGATGTAGTAGAGACAGTCGGAGGAGTGACTGTGGCGCGGCAAGACGTACCCCGGCGCGAAGAAGATGCTCACGAGACTGAATCCTCCCGGCCCCTCCTGATGGAACGGAACGGTCATGCTGGATCCCACCATGGAATTCGTCGCGGCTTCGGCGGACCAGGGAGCATGGTTCGCCCCCTCTTCGGCGAACGTCGGCGCGTCCATCATCCCGGTGTCTTCGAGAGTCGGTGCGGCCGCCGCGGTGAAAATGGCCATCTTTCCCGGTGCGACGGGCTTGGATTTCTGAGCTGAGGACATGGCGACTTCCTTCCATTCCGAGAATTTCAGCGACAAACGGAGACGGTACTGCCGGTCGTCTCGATCCGATCGACTCTAGCTCACGACGCCGACTCGCGATCCGTGGGGTCGGGCGCAGCCTGCCCCCCTGCGTCGTCGAGTGCGCCCTCGGGAAAGACCGCGACAAGACCGACTCCGATCGCGATCCGCAGTTCGCCCGTCGGCTCGATCGAGATCGGTCGTGTGGATCTCCGAATCCAGAGGGGTGAGACTCGACGTGGGTCCTGCTCAAGCTTCTTTCCCATGAGAGATGAGGCATTTCCCGCGGCGAGGAGGCATTCACACGGCAACGCACTCCAGGGTTCACCGCGATTAGCCCAGGTTTCGGGACTCCGATGGAAATCTGTAACCGTCGAAACACGCTGGAAACGGTTCATGAGTGATCTGGATCATGACCAGCGTCGGTATCGCGATGTGGCCGCAGGACGCCGAAGAGATCGAGCGTCTCGTGCGCAACGCCGATACTGCCAGGTAGCACGCCAAGAGAAGCGGCAAGAACCGCTTTCACGACTACAGCCAGGAGTAGGACGCCGCCGTATCCGCCCGGCTGGAACTCGAATCCGGACTTCGTCACGCGAGCGAGAACGACGAATTGTCGCTCGTCTTTCAACCTCAGGTAGACGGCGTCGACGGACAGCTCTCGACCGACGGGCGGAAGCGGGGGGGGCGTCCGGACGCGCCCCGCCTCAGATCGCTTCCTTCTCCCGCAGCTCCGTGATTCGATCGAAATCCCAGCCGAGCACATCCATCAGGACCAATTCCGTGTCCTGGCCGAGTTCGGGCGCCGCGGTGCGAACGGAACCCGGGGTCTCGCTGAGTGCGACGGGCACCCCCACCATCTTCGTCGGGCCGTGTTGCGGGTGCTCCATCTCGATGATGTAGTCGTTCGCGAGCACCTGCGGATCGTTGGGCAGATCTTCGACCGAGTTGACCACCGTGTAGATGAAGTCGCCGGGATCCGCGTCGAGCCGTCGAAGCCACTCGGCGCGTGGATAGCGGGCGAAGGCCTCATCGATGACCGCGACACACTCCACGCGATTGACCGCTCGCGCCGTCATGTCCTGGAAGCGCTCGTCCTCCGCGAACTCCGGCCGCTCGATCGCACGGCAGAAGTCGGACCAGTAGCGGTCTGGCTGGAGCATCGCGAGCGCGAGCCACTGATCATCCGCACAGCGATAGTGGTTCCAGAGCGGATTGCCCGATTGGCTGCGGAAGCTGCGTGGCATCGCGAAGCCCGCCATCAGCTTCATCGAAACAGAGAGTCCCTGAAGGAAGGTCATCGAGCCCAGGTGGGACGTGTTCACCTCCTGCCCCATGCCAAAGCGTTCACGGGCAACGATGGCGTTGACGACACCGTAGGCGAGCATGATCGCGCCCATCTGGTCGGCGATGCCGCCGCCAATGGCGAGTGGCGGCATATCGGGTTCGCCCGCGGCGTTCATGATCCCCGAACGGGCGAGCCCGAGAAGATCGAATGAGGGCTCGGTCGCCTCATCACCTTTCGGGCCGTATCCGGTCGCACTCGCGTAGATGATTTTCTCGTTGCGTTCCCGGAGACTCGCATAGTCGAGTCCCAGCCGTGCCGCGACTCCGTACCGATAGTTCTGCACGAAGATGTCGGCCTTCTCCACGAGCGCAAGCACGACCTCGAGGCCCTCCGGCCGCTTCAGATCGACGGTGATCGATTCCTTGTTGCGGTTATTCGCTTCGAAATACCAGTTCGGCGTATCGCTCGTATCGACGCCTGCCGCGCCCACGAGCCAGCGACCGGGATCGCCCGTGCCGCGTTGCTCGATCTTGATCACCCGAGCGCCCATATCGCCCAACATTGCTGAGCAGACGGAACCTTGTTGCCAGATCGTCCAGTCGAGAACGAGCAGGCCTTCGAGAGGCTGGGGCATGACGCATTCCTCCGATGGGTTGTCGAGCGCCTGAGACGCCGATTGCGACAGAGCAGTTCTTGCGGGTCCTATTGCAAGTAGTTCGACCCCGAAATCCGGGTCGCCTTCGGATCGACCCGCACGTGGACGACGGCAAGCTTTCCAGAGGCGAGCGCGCGGTCGATGGCGGGCCGGATCTGGTCGGGCTGATCGACGTGCTCGGCATGTCCATCGACCATCTCGGCGATCTTGTCATAGCGGGCCGGCAACAGCGCAGCGATCGGGGGGGAGTCCGGCGGGAGCATCGCATCCTGCAGCATGTGGCCAGCGATCCCCTCGTTGTTCACGACGACGAAGACGGGCTTGGCACCGACGCGCGTCGCAGTCTCGACAACCATCGCCGCGGCGCCGAACGCATAGTCGCCGAGAATTCCGATCGAAAGGCGGTCCGGACACGCGAGAGCCGAGCCGACGGTGTAGGGAGCGCCTACCCCCATGCAGCCCGTCGTTCCGGCGTTCAGGACCGAACGGTTCACGAAGGTGGGCATCATCGCCCGGGCGATTCCCATGATCGTCTCGCCCTCCGACGTGACGATGGCATCGCGGGGAACGGCATCCTTTATCTCGGCCACCACGCGATAGGGGTTGATGGGGACCGAATCGTCCATCAGGGCCGTTCGCGCCCCTTCCTCGTTGCGGCGTGCCTTCTCCTGAATTCCCGAGAGCCAGTCGCCGCCGGCGCTACGCAAGTTCCTGCTGCCGATCGCGGCGACCAGCGCCTTGGCGGTGGCCTTCGCGTCGGCCACGATTCCGAGCTCGAGGGGCGCGCCCGAGGTCATCTCCTCCGGCTCGATATCGATCTGGACGATCCGGGTATCCGGCGCGAAGCGCCGGCCGAGACCGTAGATCCAGTTGAAGCGCCCCCCGAACATCACCACGACGTCCGCGCCTCCGATCGCCATGGAACGGGCGGCATTCGCAAAATTCGGGTGGTCGTCGGGGATCGTGCCCCGGGCCATCGGCGAACAGACATACGGAATCCCCAGGTCGCTCAAGCGACCCAGGGCCTCGCTCGCATCGGCCCAGGCCGCCCCCTTCCCGATCAAGATGAGGGGTCGCTCGGCGCCGACGAGCAACTCCGCCGCTCGGTCGACGGCGTTCGGATCGGGCTGCGGCACCGTGATTTCGGGAGCGGGTCGGATCGGCGCCGCATTCTCATCGACGCTGCGGCCGACGACATCGCCCGGGAAGTCGAGATAGACACCCCCGGGCCGACCTTCTAGCGCCTTGCCCACTGCTAGTCGCACCCACTCTCCGATTCGCTCGGTCGAATCGACCCGACCCGTCCACTTCGCAAGGGGCTTGGCCGCGGCCACCTGGTCGAGTTCCTGAAAGGCGCCGAACCCCGTCGTGTTCGAGAAGGCCGACCCGCCCAACACGACGAGCGGCATGGCACTTTCGGTCGCGACGTACAAGGGCGTCAGACAGTTCGTGACGGCGGGGCCCGAACCCGCGACGAGGATGCCGGGCTTCTTCTTCTGCCAACCCCAGGCGGAGGCCATGAACCCGACGTTCATCTCGTGACGACCGCCGATGACGCGCATGCCCTCGGATTGACCGCCGGCGAACAGTTCGATCATCGGCCCCGCGACCACCCCGAATATCGAGTCGATCCCCAGTTCCATCAGCTGCCGGGCCGCAATCTGCCCGCCGTGGATCTCTGCCATCGTTCCGCCTCCCGTCGAGTTGTCTGGTGCGTTCGTTCGGTCGTCGCTTCGTGTTCCCCTCAGCGAAACGAGTAGCACGAATCGCGCGGCCACCTGAGAGCCGGGCGAGACCCTGAAACGAGACGACACGACGTCAACTGACCGATCCACAGCCGAACGATCTCCCGGCCGCCCCGGCGGACGCGCAGAAGCGCCCCCTCCGCGAATCGAATGGCAGCCGATTCACCACGGCGAGAAGAACCGCACGAACAGCCCACCCGCAAGTACGCCGAGACGGTCGCTCACGAGATCGACTCGGCCGATCGGACTCGCGTGGATCCCGGTCGGCCATGATCCCCCGAGTCGACTCGGGAAATGGAGGACTCATTGCCGACGCGGGCCGGTGTCGATCAGTTCGAAAACCGCGGGCCTTGGAAGATATCGATCGGCGCGGCGATGACCGGCCACCGATGTCGGCAGATCCACGTGGCCCATCTCTCCAACTCGTCGGCGGAGCGCACGTCGAATCGGCCGTACCGGATCATGCTGATTTCTCCTCCAAGATCGGCTGGCAGCGAAGAGTGTCTGTATCAGATATTGGATAGAACTACTCTCTATTATATACAACTAGCCGTCATCACTCAGAAAGATCGCCACTCGGATCCGCTCGAGGTCGCCGCTCTGAATGCGACGATCGAATCCGGGCCACGAGAAAGGGGGCCCGCTGCCACGATCGGCTTCTGCGTTCAGCCGGGATCGCTCGAGCCCATCGCTCCCGCGGCTGCGAGCACCATGCGAAGCGGGACAGGCACTCGTCGATCGTGTCCAGCGGATCGAATCGCGCCGCGAGACCGCCCTCCTCCACATCGAGCTTGCCCTTCACAGATCAGGTCGTCGACGTTGTCGCCGTGATCCTGCGGATCGGGTCCGCCCCGACACCGCCAACACGGGATTCCGAATTGCTATCGTGAGCAAAAATCGAACTCGCGTGGGACTCGGTCTGCCGTGACCCCGCTCCTCGACTCGCATCCGAACCGAAGAGGACGAAAAGCCCATGAAGACCAGCGTCGATCAGTATTGCATCAACGTCACCGATCTCGCGAAGTCCGTGCACTTCTACGAAACGGTGCTCGGCCTCAAGGTCACGCACCAGGTCGAAACTCCTGATTTCCGGGAGGTGATCCTGGGAGGAGAGGACGGCAACCGGATCCAGCTCGCTTGCCATGTGAATCAAAAGGGCCCGATCGACCACGGCAACGGCTTCTGGAAGCTCTACCTCCAGACCGACAACTGCAAGGAACTCTATCAGCGCTGTATCGATGCCGGAGCCGAATCGATCTCGGAGCCCGAGCGGCTCGAGCATTGGCCCGTCACCGCCGCATTCGTGCGCGACCCCGACGGCTATATGGTCGAGATGCTCGAGACCCACGGCGAGACCCCCGCGATCAGCGGCCCCGGCGCCGGCTAGGCCCGAGCGGACGCGGGCGTGGCCGCGCTCCGACCGAGCAGAAGTTTTTCGGGCAGAAGAGCGGGATCGAGTCGCCCGACGCAGTTCGTCACTCGGGGAGAATGAGCCATGCCGGTCGAGTACGTCGAATTCGAGGAAGCGCGGGCCGCCAAGGGCCTTCGCATGGCGGTCGTGACGGGAGTCCCGAGTCCGTGGGGCGAGGCGGCGAAGGGAATTCTGCACGTCAAGCGGATTCCCTGGAAGGCCGTGAGGCTCGATCAGGGAAACGACGAGATGGCCGCCTGGACGGGCGAGCGCAGCGGCCCGGTCGCGATGTACGAGGACGATGCGCCGCGACCCGGTTGGGCCCAGATCCTCCTGTTGGCCGAAAGGCTCGCCCCAACACCCCCCCTCCTCCCGGCGGACCCCATCGAGCGCGCGCGGGTCATGGGTCTCTCCCACGAGATCTGCGGCGAGAACGGGTTGGGGTGGGTGCGAAGGCTTCAGGGAGTGCATGCGGGGCTCACTGGAGAACCGGGCTTTCCAGCCGGGGTCGCCGACTACCTGGCCACGAAATACGGCTACCGCGCGGACGACAGCGCCGGCTACTCACGGCGGGTCTCCGACCTGCTGCGAATGCTCGCCGATCTCCTCCACGCGCAGCGCGGTGAGGGAAGTCCGTTCTATGTCGGCGATACCCTCGGCGCGGTCGATCTCTACAGCGCAACCTTCATGGCGCTCTTCAAGCTCCTGCCTCCCGAGCAATGTGGAATTGCCGAGGCCATGCGCCCCGGCTTCGAACAGCTCGACGAGGAGACGGCGAAGGCCCTGGATCCCATCCTCCTCGAGCACCGCGACTTCGTCTACGACAAATTTCTCGAGTTGCCACTTACGCTCTAGCAAACACGACTCGGTTGCCCGCGATTTCCGTCGGTTCCGCGATCCCCCTCGACGCGGCCAAGCCCGCGGCGACGGAAGGGCGACCTCGCCCGTAGACCCGCCGAGCAGGAATCGGCGAGTGCGCTTCAGACAGAGGATCCGCGCCGGTTGCGTCCCAGTCCGGCCAGCGCCATCAATCCCACAGCGAGCATCGCAAGCGCGCCCGGCTCGGGAGCGCAGATGAGGGTACCACCCGGGCCGATGCCGTCGTGGTAGGGATCGAAGCTCCCGTGCGAACAGTCGTCACAACCGTCCGCGTCGGTGTCGGCACAGCTGTACCGACTGTTGTCGGCCGCGTCGCAGGCCGCACCCCGTCCGTCGCCGTCCGCATCGAGCTGGCTTCGATTCAGGTCGTCGGGGCAGTTGTCACATCCGTTGGCGTGGCGATCTCCATCCGGATCGCTGGGCGTACTCTGGTCGGCGCCCCAGAAGATCGCGGCCGTCGTCGTCTGCTGAAAACAACATTCCGAGAGCGGGAAGGTTTCGGGCGCTCCGGCACTGAGGCCCGCGCAGACACCGTCCGGGTCTCGTGCGGCGGCACCGATCGCATCCCTCTCCGCGATCGTGAGCGACTCCTCGTCGAAGTCCCAACCCGGTACGACGGCCAGGATGCAAGCGGTGAAGTCGGGGAAGGCGGGGCACGTCGAGAGATCGTCGCAGTCGTTCTGGGATTCCGCGTCGGTCAGGCACAGAAAATTGCAGTCGGCCTGCCAGGTACAACAGATGCTGCCGCCGAAGGGCGGTGTCGTCGGAGGCAAGTTGTAGCCGACGACCACGTCCGAACTCGTCAGGTTGACAAAAAAGCATTGAGACCCGTCCGCCAGGTCGAGCGGGTCGGCGCTCAGGGAATCGGCCGCAGAGAGAAATCCACTCGCGCCCTCCTTCCAGCGATAGTTGGAGGTCTCGGTCTCCTGTCCGGTGGACAGGTTGAACTGCTCCGAGAGCGGGGGAACGGTCGTCTGGCAGGCGTCGCCGATCGAATCGCCATTCGAATCCGCCTGGGTCGGATTCGACACCAACCGACAGTTGTCATCACATCCGGCAACCACGAGATTCGCGCAGGGCGCATCGTAGGCGCTTCCCGATCCGTCGCCGTCGTCGGGGATCCCGTCGAGGTCGGCATCCTGACCCGCCGCAGCGGACGCGAGTATCGAGGCCAGCAAGCCGAGCAAGAGAGCGGGAACTCGGGCGGCCAGCGAGGGCTCACGCGCAGCCATCGGTCCCCGTAATCGACCGTGACGCGAGCTGCGATCGAACATGTTGGTCCTCCCGATCGATGTCACTTCCCCTCGCCACGGCAGTTTCTCACAGCGCCGCGCCGCACGGAACGTCAATCGATCGTCCTGCCCATTTTCCCGTGGGGCTCCCGCGCCCGGTTACGTACGCGGGCACGTACGCTCTGAACGTCGCGAAAAGAACCCGTGTCCCGACGCATTCGCGCGGCTTTGGAACGCTTCTGGATATCCTTGATGGGGTGCCCGCTTGCCTGGCCACGGGTCGGGATCGCGGAAATTCCGTCCCCCTCCCTCGAGCCGTGTGGAGCTGAATCCCGTTGATCTCCTTTCGATCCCCGCGCCACCGTCGTCTCGGACGAATCGCACTCGGCGGCTGTCTGGCAACGCTGTTGCTGGCGGTCGTCGGCCCGACCCGCGCCGACGTGACGCTGGATGGAACGATCGGGAGCGGAGGTGCGGGGCCCGTCGACAGCTCGATCGACGGCGGCGGAAACGTGACCTATCAGATCGACGAGATGGATGGCGAAGCCGTAGGGTCCCGCAATCTCTTCTTCAGCTTCGATCGATTCGATCTGCTGTCGAACGAGACCGCACTCTTTCAGTCATCGACCGCGTTCACGAACGTGATTTCCCGGATCACGGGGGGACGTTCGTCGGTCGATGGTCAGATTCGATCCGAAATCCCAGGCGCGAACTTCTTTTTTCTCAATCCCGAAGGAATGCTCTTCGGACCGAACGCATCCGTCGACCTGACGGGCTCCTTCCTGGTCAGCAGCGCGGACACGTTGCTGCTCGACGATGGCGGTCGCTTCGAGGCATCGCCCCTCGTCGCGAACATCCTGACGCCCGGCGATCCGGCGTCGTTTGGATTTCTGGGCAACCCGATCGGCGCTTTCGAGGTGCAAGGCGCCTTGCAGACGAGCGAAGGCGAGAGCCTCGGAATCTTCGGTGGGGACATCCTGATCGATGGCGGCGCGCTCTCCGCGCTCGACGGGGACGTATTCCTCGTGAGCGTCGCCTCGAGCGGAAGCGTCCTCATCGATCCAACCGGATCGAGTCTGCCCACGCCCGTCGGCTTCTCCGAGTTCGGTGATATCCGGATCGTCAACGAGGCCATCGTCAGCAGCTCCGGCCTCTCCCCCTTGATCGGGCGCTTCAACGACCCCGACAACGCTGAGTCACAGCTGCTCAGCAACGCAGGAATCACAGGTCTGCCGACCGGCTCCCCCTTTCCCCCGCCCGGCATAACCCTGCCCGAGGACGCCGTCGCGTACGAACGCTTCCCGGACGGAACGCGCTACTCCTACTCGTTCGTCGACCGCACCCACCCGGTCTTCGCCCGCGGCGCCGGTCGCGTCATCGCGTTCGCGAACGACCTCTTGATCGAGGACTCGGATATCCGCGCCGACACCGTCGGAAGCGACGCCGGTCTCATCGATCTTCGGCTCGAGGGCGATCTCACCATCCGCAAGGTGAGCAGCACCGCGGACGTCGGCATCCTCGCTCGCACGGGACGAAGCGTGACGCGCGTGCTCGCTCGCCCCCCGTCCTCGGGCAGCTGTATGAACGCGGCGCCGGGAGTTGGATGCGGACCAGGCGACGTGGTCAGCGGCTTCCAGACCTACGACTTCGGGCCGCTGACCTTCGCGCTCGATTTTTCGGACGGCGACGGCGGCAATATCGAGATCGCGGCCCGGGACGTCTCCCTTGAGGACGGCGGACGCATCTCGACGACCTCCATGAGTCGCGGCTCCCCCGGCTCGATCACGATCAACGCGACCCGAGCGGTCACGATCGAGGGCGTGGACCCTAACGCTCCCGGAGCGGAGTTCGCCTCGTCCGCGATCTTCTCGAATCACCAGGGTGCTCCCGATACCCCCGGCGCACCGGGGGGCTCGATCGACATTACAGCCGACTCCCTGCTGCTGCGCGACGGTGGCGGGGTTTTCGCGCAAACGACCGGCGATGGAAACGCCGGGGACGTGCTGGTGGACGTGGCTCGACTCGAGATCCGCGACGACTCCCAGATCGACAGTTCGACGAGCGGTAGCTCCTTCCAGGCGAGCTCCGGCGCCCCTCGACCCCTCGGCGAAGGCGGATCCATCACCGTCATCGCGAGCGAGTCCGTGCTCCTGTCTGGACGCACCGGCCCGAACGACTTCGCTCGGATCTCTACCTTCTCCGGAGAGAACAGCGATGGCGGAGCGGGAACGATCCGGGTCGAAGCGCCATCGGTCGTTGTCGAGCGTGGGGCGGGTATCGCGGTCACCACATTAGGCGAGGGCACGGGCGGTGATATCCAGATCGACTCCGACCATTTCCTCATGCAGCAGGACGCGATCCTCTCGGCCGCCAGTGAATCGACCCTATCCCCCGCCGGCACCATCTCGGTCTCGACGCTCGGTTCTACAAAGATCCTGAGCGGCAGCGCCGTGACCGCCAACACCGGGATCAGCACGGGGGGCGGCATCGTGATCGACTCCCAGGATCTCGTTGTGCTGGGAGGCGATACGGTGATCAGCGCCAATGCGACCATACCCGGTGGCAGCGGCGGAAGCGTCGTGATCGGCGCGTCCCTCGTTCTGCAATCTTCGTCGAGCCTCGTCTCGGCTTCCGCGCCGGGCGGTCCAGAATTCCAGGGCAGCGTCGTGATCGAGTCGCCCGTCGTCGCCCTCGAGGACCAGCTTCGACCGCCCCCCGCCGACTTTCTCGACGTCTCCTCGATGCTGCTCTCGGAATGCGCCTCGCGCCGGTCCGGTGAACGCGCGGGCAGTTTCCGGGTCTCCCGCTTTCCCGGGCTGCCCGCTTCCTACGACGGTCCGCTCATGGCCCTCGAAACGATCACCGGAGGCCGCGCAAAATCGCTCGCGACCGGAGAGATCGTCTCGAGCCTCGCGCGCGGCGACGAGGCCGTTCGCAGCGGTCGACTCGTCGACGCCGACGCACATTTCAGTGCCGCGCTCGGGCGTGCAGACGGCCCGAGCGGACTCGAACGAAGCGATGCACTCCGGGGCCTCGGACAGGCGCGCCAACTTCGCGGTGATTTCCTCGAGTCCCTCGCTCCCCTCGAGGAGGCACTCGCGCTGGCACGAATGGCCAACGACCCGGC
>JAPYTP010000139.1 GCA_029941885.1 Myxococcota bacterium | reverse complement strand
CTTCAGTGTCGCGGCACCGCTCTTGGGCAGTACTAGTGATCGAGCGGACGTCGTCATCGATCCCACCGTTGCGCCTGGATCCTACGCCTTCGATCTAGTCATCGATGATCCGAACTCGTTTGTCCTAAACCCACTCGCGCGCTCGCGGGTGACCCTGGTCGATAACGACGGCCTGATCTTCTCGGGCGATATCAGCGGGCGAGGATCGCTCTTCAAGGACGGGACCGGCACGACGGAGTTGACCGGCTTGGCGACGTACGCGGGGGGGACCGTCATCCTCGGCGGCACCCTCCGAGGCAACACGGGCAACTTGCAGGGGAACTTCAGTTTGGCGGGGGGCACGTCTCTCGAGTTCGCGCAGTCGTTCGACGGAACCTACGCAGGCACGATCTTCTCGCCCGATCCGGCGTCGCCGCCAGCGCCGCTGCCGGTAACCGTTGGAAAAGAGGGAAGCGGTGTCATCACACTCGTGAATGCGCTGAACTTCTTCGGTGAGTTCGACGTCCAGGGGGGTGGGGTCTACTTTTCTACCGGGTCGGAATTGCCGAACGCAGGACTGAAGATCGGGCCAGCGACGGCCCTGGGTCTCCCGGTCTCGTTGGACGCCGACTTTGATCCCGCCGGCAGCCCCGACAATACGATCGCGATCGGGGGGGACCTCGAACTCAACGGCGACGCGCGAGTCACGGTTGGGATCGGTGCGGCGACCGATCTGAGTACGCGCTTTGCGGCGACGGGGGACGTGACGATCACCGGGGACGGGGACCCGATGGTGGCGGGCGGCGCCTTTCTCGGGATCAGGCCGGCGATCGGTGTGTACACCGACGGTTTGACCTACGACATCGTCACCGCCGGAGGGAGCATCTCGGGTGTGGGCACGTCGCCCTTTTTCGAGATCGAGCAGAGTCTCTTCTTTTTCAACATCACCGGTTCCATCGTGGGCAGTGCCTACCGGCTCGCGCTTTCGACGAATGCCAACACGCTCGTGGGCGAGGCGGCCACTCCGAATCGGCTCGCGACGGCGATCGAACTCGATATCTTCCGCCGGGCGCCGGATGGGGGTGATCAGCGGATCATCGATTACAAGGCCGCGATTACCTCGTCTCTGGTGGGCGAGATCCAGACGCTTCTCGAATCCGTCTCGCCCGATGATCTATCGGCTCCGACCCAGATCCATCTGGCGGCGGCTTCGCGAACCTGGCGCGGTATTTCGAATCGGGTGGCCCTGCACCGAAAGCGGGCGATCGGACACCACAACACGCTCGAGAAACGGCGCGAGCGAATGCGACGCAACGCCGCCGAGCGCGGACGGAGACGGAGAGGGATCAGCCAATTCCAGTCGACGACGGATCGATCTCGTGAGGAGCGGCCCGAGTCGCTCGGCGAGAGGCGGGTCGGCCCCTGGGTCGCGTGGATCCAGGGCAGTGGTCTGCTCGGTGAAATCGAATCCTCCGAGGCCAAGGGCTACGACTATCTCTCGACCGGCCCGACCCTCGGTGCCGATCGCGCGCTCAGCGAGGATGTGCGAATCGGCTTCGCTCTGGCGGGGAGCTACAACCGATACGACACGACGGAAGGCAGCAACAAGGGGGAGGGGGGCGCAGTCGAGGGCACGCTGTATGGAGCGTGGTTCGGTGGTCCCTTCGACGTCCTGGTTGGCGGCCGCTACGCCCATGCGTGGGTCGAGAGCGAACGCCTGATACAGGCTGGAGCACAGTCGGGTATTGCCGAAGGCGAATTCGAAGGAGATATCTTCGGCGCCTACGCGGAATTGACCCATGGTTTCCAACTGCCGGGGGCGGTCGAGATCGCTCCCCTGGCGAGCGTCACGTACACGCACCTCAACTGGGCTGACTTCGACGAGGGCGGCTCGAATCCGTTGCGTCTGCAGGTCGACGAGCAGGAAATCGACTCGATCTTGACCTCGATCGGATTTCGGATCTCGACGGAACGCGAAATGGACCAGGGCATCCTGATCCGTCCCCGCGCGAAGGCACTCTGGAATCACGAATGGGGTGATACGGAACGCGAGATCACGGGGCGCTTTGCGAGCAGCCCGACGACCGGAAACGGCCCCTTTACCGTCGCGGGCGCTGAACTCGAGAACGACCACGCCGAGGTGTCCGTCGGCTGGGAGGTCGGCTATGTCGAGAGTGCAAATTTCTTCTTCGAATGGGAAGGTCGCTTCGGGGAGAATATGGTCGAAAATTCATTTTCGGTCGGCGCCAGGGTGAGCTGGTAGGAGGCGTCCGATCACAGCATGATGGCCCAATCCGGGATCCAGCGGAGGGCCCAGGTTTCGAGAACCTTGTCCAGCCCCGTCAGGACGAGCAGACCCAGCAGGCCGAGGGTCAGCCCGAGCAGCCGTTTCGCCTGTCCGGCGCCCTGCAGGAGCCCGGGCCGAAGTCGCATGAGGACGTTGCGTGATGTCGTCGCGGCGACCAGCAAGGTCGCAGCCGTGCCGAGCCCGTAGGCGAGCATGATCACGAATGCGAGACCGATGTCCTGGCCGACGGAGGCCAATCCGATGGCCGCACCGAGGGTCGGCCCAACGCACGGCAGCTGGAAGCCCGTCAGCAAGATCTGGACTCGAAGCCCGCCGGCGATTCAGGCACAATCTGGTCGGCATGCGCGAATCTCCCAGCTCGGATCTTGTGATCCCGTCGAAGGAGCTGGGAGGATAGAATCGCCGCGATCGACGGACTCTGGTGAGTCGGCGCGGTCAGGCAGGGCACGATTAGCGGCGTGCAGGAGGCTGATATGTCGGGGGACGACGACAGAGATCGAATGAGCGAGTCCGATGATCAGCTCACGCCTGCCATTCGCAGCGCCATCGAAATTTCGATTCGTCTCGGCGCGATCATCCTCTTGGTCGCGACGTGTCTGATGATCATCGCTCCCTTCCTCGGTATCGTCGTCTGGGCATTGATCATCGCGATCGCCGCAGATGGTCCCCATGAAGTGTTGACTCGCTGGCTCGGGGGGCGTCGGAACTGGGCGGCGGCTGTTGCGGTCGTCGTGAGTCTGGCAATTCTGATCGTTCCGACTCTTCAGCTTTCGGGTACGTTGGTCTCCGGCGCTCAGGCATTCGCCCACGACCTGAGCGATGGCAGCCTGCACGTGCCCCCCCCGCCTGACAGCGTCGCCGGTTGGCCGGTCGTCGGTCCGCAGGTCTACGAGAACTGGCTCCTGGCTTCCGAGAATCTCGCTAACGCGTTGACCCACCTGAGCCCCCAGCTCCAGGCCATCTCTCGCTGGCTTCTGGAAGCTGCGGGCGCCGCGGGGGCCGGGATCCTGCAAATGGTGGGTTCGCTCCTCATCGCCGGTGTCATGCTCGCCCGTGGCGATGAACGCCGCCGCTCGATCGAACGTTTCGCAGTTCGAATGGCCGGGAGCGTGCGCGGGCCCGCCCTCGCGAAACTGGCGAACGCAACGGTTCGGAGTGTCGTCCAGGGCATTCTCGGGGTGGCCCTGCTTCAGGCGGTGCTCGCGGGTTGTGGGTTCATCCTCGCCGGCGTTCCGGCGGCCGGGCTCTGGGCGCTGCTCGTATTGGTGGCGGCAGTCGTCCAACTTCCCGTCGGGATCGTGATGGTCGTCCCGGTTCTCTACGCGTTTTCCTCGATCGGCGGTCTCACTTCGATCGTCCTCACGATCTGGTGTGTTGGGATCTCTCTACTCGACAATCTCCTGAAGCCGATGTTATTCGGCCGTGGTGTGTCGGTCCCTTCGCTCGTGATCTTCATGGGCGCAATCGGGGGCATGCTCACGATGGGATTCGTCGGCCTCTTTCTCGGATCCGTCGTGCTGGCCCTCGGCTTCGCGCTCTTCATGGCCTGGCTGTCGGAGTCCGAATTCCAAACGGAGCCCCCGTCGGATACGTGATTACCCCGATCCGACCCCTTGGACGGCCTCGCGTGAGTTGGCTCGCTCTGCTGCTGGCGCTTGCGGCGTGCGATGGGGCGGATCCGGCTGTCCCTACCTCCGCTCCGACCGAACCGAGGCTCGAGGCCACGGCGTCCGTGGAGGTTGTGAACGCGGAGTACGTGACGAGCCGGGCCTGTCGGGGCTGTCATCCAACAGAAGTCGATGCCTGGAAGGGTTCGGATCACGACCGCGCGATGGAAATGGCGACCGCCGACACGGTCCTCGCTGACTTCGAGGACACCTCCTTCGACGCGGGGGGCGAAACCTGGCGCTTCTTTCGTCGCGAGGACGCATTCCTGGTGAATACGGTCGGGCCCGATGGGACTCGGGCCGATTTCGAAGTCCTCCACACCTTCGGAGTCGATCCGCTGCAGCAATACCTCGTCGCGATCTCGGGGGGGCGCTTGCAGGCGCTGACCGTGGCGTGGGATACGCGTTCCGCCGATGTCGGCGGACAACGCTGGTTTTCACTCTATCCCGACGAGATCTCCCAGCCCGGCGACGTGATGCATTGGACGGGGATCGCGAATCGATGGAATTCGATGTGCGCGCATTGCCACTCGACGAACGTGCGCAAGGACTTCGATCTCGAATCCAAGCGCTATGACACCCGCTGGTCCGAGATCGACGTCTCCTGTGAAGCGTGCCACGGACCCGCGTCGCTTCATGTCCGCTGGGCGGAGTCCGGTGCCGATCCGGCTCGAGAGCGCGGATTCGCGTGGTCGCTTGGCGTGGAGCCCGACGCGCGTTGGACGATGAATCCCGAGACCGGCATCGCCTTGCGAGTTCCTCCGCGAGACGACGACCGGGAAATCGAAACCTGCTCGGGTTGCCATTCCCGGCGTGCCCTGATCCGTGAAGGGTCGGTGGACCCACGCTTCCTGGATCGCTACGTGCCGGTGCTGCTCGAGGAGGGTCTCTATTTCGCCGATGGGCAGATCCAGGACGAGGTCTACGTCTACGGATCCTTCCTGCAGAGCCGGATGCATCGCGCGGGTGTTCGCTGCGGCGATTGCCACGAGCCTCATTCGCTCGCGCTTCGCGATTCTGGGAACGCGCTGTGCGCGGGATGTCACGCGCCCTCGGTCTTCGGAGTGCGTTCCCACCATCAACATCCCGAGAATTCGGCCGGCGCGGAATGTGTTGAATGTCATATGCCGTCGCGCACGTACATGATCATCGACGAACGCCGAGACCACAGCTTCAGGATCCCACGCCCCGATCTCACGCGCGAGATCGGTAGTCCGAACGCCTGCACCGGCTGCCACACGGATCGGAGTGCGCAATGGGCAGCCGACGAGATCGCTGGCTGGCCGGCAGCTGCGGCGGAGACACCCGCACACTACGGCCAGGCCCTACAGGCGGGACGGCTCGGCACGCCGGGCGCACCGGAAAAGCTGCAGGAACTCGCGGCGCAGCTCGGTTCCCCCTCCATCGCGCGTGCGAGTGCGGTGTCCCTACTCGCACGATATCCCGGTGCTGGACTCGTCGACGCGATTCGCGATGCGACGTCGGATGCCGAGCCCCTGATTCGGTTGGCGGGCGCGCGCGCGGTCGACTCCTTGCCCATCGATCAGAGAATCGGGCTCGTGGGCCGACTCGTGCTCGATCCCGTCCGCGCGGTTCGAATCGAAGCGGCCCGCAGTCTCGCGGGTGCAGACCCCGAGCGCCTGGGCGGCCATCTTACGCGCGCGCGCGGGCCGGCACTCGCCGAATATAGACATTCGCAAGAACTCGACGCCGACCGCCCCACGTCACATGTGAATTTGGCGCTGCTTGCGTCGTCGATGGGAAACACCATCGAGGCGGAAGCGCATTATCGTCGGGCGCTCGAGGTCGGCTCCTATTTCCTTCCCGCCTACGTAAACCTGGCGGATCTGCTCCGGCGGGAAGGGCGCGAAGAGGAGGGCGAGCAATTGCTGCGCCGAGGTCTCTTGGTCGAGCCGGACTCGGCGGAGCTCCACCACGCATTGGGATTGCTGCAGGTCCGCTTGGGGCAGTCCGAGGAGGCGATGGGCTCGTTGGCTCATGCCAATCGGCTGGCACCCGAGGATGCGCGTTATGCCTACGTTTTGGGCGTCGCGCTCTACTCGGAGGGCGAGGTCGAGGGCGCTCTCGAAACCTTGCGCCAGGCCCACGTTCATCACCCCATGGACCGGAACATTCTCGAGGGGCTCGCCTCGATCTCCCGGGAGGCCGGTCACTTGGATGACTCAGTCGTCTATCTGAAGAAGCTCCGAAATCTTTCGGAGGGCGCGATCCAACCGTAGCCGCCGCGTCGAACGCCGGTCCCTCCGTGGTTCTCGCTCGAACCCGCTCGGAATCACTCGAGATCGTGGCAGGCATCGTCCCGATGGAGCGCGGGGGGACGGGGTTCTCTGCCCACCGGGAGCATTGGGCCGTCACCGGATCGCCCAAGGTGTGCCATCATCCCGGTGTCGGCGGGCAGCCCCCCCTCCACGCCGCACGCGTGGTCGCCGGTGCCCCTACAAGAACGCCTTCGATTCTTCCGGCAACGACGTGATCCGCGCGCGAATTTGGGTCCGTGGTTTGCCTTCGCGATGGCGCTTGCCTTCTCGCTTCAGGCGACGGCGTCGGACCCTCTTCGTGAGAGCGGAGCGCCGATCGATCTCGACGAATTCGAACCCGATGCTGCAGCGGATGGAGCCGCGATCATCGATCGGGTTCCGCCCCCGAGCAAAACCAGATATATCCAGATGGGTGCGGACCTGGACACCTCGTTCGTCGTCGGAAGCGAATTCGGCGATACGAAGGTCGACGACTCCCGTACCCGCTTGACCTTCAGTCTGGGCGCTCCGCTATCGCGGACCGTCGCGGTCGGCCTCAAGGCTCGATTCGCAGTGCACAGCATGCGCTTCGACGGTGATGGTCAGTTCCTTGCGGCGGGCAGGCCGGGCAGTGAACCGTTCGACGATCTCATGGAACCCTCTCTTGCGATCGGTTCTCGCATCCAGTTGATCGATGGGCTCGAGATGGAGATCGCAGCGCGGGCGATCTCGCGCATCGAAGAGGGAGCGCGTTTTGGAGGTGGCCTCGAGGGCGGCGGGACGCTGACGCTGCTGGGAAAGTATCGAGACTGGGTCGTGCTGCGTCTGGGTGTAGGAGTGAGTTCGCGCTTCGACGATTCGGAGGCGCATGTGTCCCCGGTCCTCCGACTGAGAGTGCGGCTACACGAGCGCTTGTGGGCCGAGACGGGTGGCCGAAGCGGGCGTCTCGAGTTCGATTTGACGGATCGCGTGCGGATCGACCTCTTCGGCGGGGTCGGCGGGGGCCGCTATCGACTCGAAGATCGTCGCGACGGGCCGGCTGGCGTGGGTCGCGGGTCGATTCGGTTCCAACGTGCGGACATCGGTCTCGGAACGCGGATCGATGTGTTCGAGAGCCTCCGGTTGATCGTTGAGGCGGGCGCCGTGCTGAGCCAGACCCTCGAGATTCAAAACGAGAACGGGGACGAGTTCGACAAGACCGAGACGCGAGAGCCCGCATTCAGAGGGCGTATTGCCTTCAAGTGGCGGTTCTGAGGGGATCGACTCGCTCGAGATCGTAGGCGGGCAGCGCGAGTCGTGTGGACCTTGCCCGCGCCGCCCGGCGCCGAGTCGGCCCGGCACCAGCGGTGCGAGTCGCTCCTCGCAGGCCGTCGCCTCTTCGTAGGGTCGTCGAGCGAGATCCCGCTTCGCACTTTCGATGTCCAGCCGCGGAACGATTTGCGCTTCCTGGCAGTAGACGAAGGCGGTCGCGCAGACATGGTCTCGGCGTTGTCCTCGTCGGCAGGATCCTGAACGAGGATCGGCCCCCCTGCAGCCTCGTCTGGTGCCCGCCCATTCCCCAGGCGGTGTCGACATAATCCTCCAGCCCCGTACCACACACACCACGTTGGGTGGCATCCGTCGCCATCGAGAAAGAGTTTCACCTCGCCCTCGCCCTCGCCCTCGCCGTACCAGGAGAAGTCCTCGCTCGGGAGCGCGCGGACTCCGACATTGCAGCCGAGGAAGCGACCGGGAGCGCGCCGGCAGCGCTCAGCTGGCGGGCTCGGCCATCGCCTTGATCTCGAGGAATTCTTCGAAGCCAGCGACCCCGTTCTCGCGCCCCAGGCCCGAGTGCTTGTATCCGCCGAAGGGGACGTCGGGGCCATACCACACGCCGCCATTGATCATCATCGAGCCGGTGCGGATGCGCCGGGCTACGCGCTTGGCCCGATCGATATCCGCGCCGAGGATGCCACCCGAGAGACCGTATCTGGAATTGTTGGCGATTCGGATCGCGTCCTCCTCGTCGTCGTAACCGATCAGGCATTGCACGGGGCCGAAGAATTCCTCCTGGGCGACGACGGAGTCCGGCTCCGCGATGAACGCCGTGGGCTCGACGAAATAACCCTTCGAGAGTGATTCGGGTCGACCGCCCCCGCAGAGCAAGGTGGCTCCATCGTCGATACTTCGCTGTATCAGCGCTTCCACCCGTTCACGTTGGACCGCGCTGCAGAGGGGACCCTGAACGGTCTCGGGGTCGCCCGGATCGCCGACGCGGACGTTGGCCATGGCGGCCTTCAGTTTTTCCGCGGCTTCGGCAAGCTGGCTCCGGGGCACGAGGACGCGCGACAGGATCGCGCAGCCCTGTCCCGCGTGCATGCAGACGCTCGCTCCGGCGGCGCCCGCGATGTCCGGGATGCCGGGCAGATCATCCATCAGGATCAGTGCGGACTTGCCGCCGAGCTCGAGGGATACCCGCTTTACGTAGGGAGCCGTGACCTCGAGGATGCTCTTGCCGGTGGCGGTCGATCCGGTGAAGGACACCATGTCGACCCGTGGATCGATGGTGATCTGGCTGCCGATGCCGTTCTGGGAGGATGTGATGGTGTTGATGACGCCGGGTGGGATATCGGTGTTCTCGTGAATGAACTTGCCGAGGAGCAACGTGCACCAGGGCGTTGCCGGCGCGCCCTTGAGCACCACCGTACAGCCCGAGGCCAGCGCCCAGCCCGCCTTCTTGAGATTCAGCTCGTGGGGGAAATTCCAGGCCGTGATGGCACCGACGACGCCTACGGCCTCGCGCTCGATCCAGCGACGTGCGTTGCCCATCCCGAGGGCGTTCCCCTCGCCCAGATCCTCGGTCCATTGATACTTTTCCACGAAGTCCGCGTAGAACTCGAGACTGCGTACGGGAACGTCGAGGGCCGGTCCGGCGGTCATGGCGACCGGGCAGCCGACTTCCGCGACATAGCTCTCACGGAGCGGCTCGAGGTTCTCCTCGAAGGCTTCGTGGAGCTGGCGTAGACAGCGCGCTCGCAGGCTGTGATCTCGGGACCATTCCGTTTCGTCGAAGGCGCGCCGCGCTGCTGCGATGGCGCGTTCGATGTCATCGGGACCCGCATCGGCGGCGACGCCGATCACCTCCTCGGTCGCCGGATTGATGTTCTCGTAGGTCCGGTTGCCCGTTGCGTGCACGAGTTCACCGTCGATGAGTAGTCGTTCCTCGCGAAGCAGGTGGGTCATTGCGTTCTCCATCGTTTTGTCGCACGCGTCCTCTAGGACGTATGTCGTGGTTTATCTCGCGGCGCGCGAACTTAGTACATCGGGGACCAGGCACTCGTTCGCAACAGGCGGCTCTGCCAATCGTCTCGGTACTGAAGAGCCTTCATCATATAGGAGTCCGGCCCCTTGTGTTCCGCGGCCGTCTCATGACTCAGTAGGCGGAGCAGGCCTTCGTGGTTCACGACCTTCTGCCAGAGGATTGCCTCTCGGCGTCGATGGGTTCCGTGCGCGATCTGGAAGCATGCCTGGATGTCGAGCAGCATCCGATCCTTCGGGTACTTGCCCAGGACCTGATAGTAGTCGACGTCCCAGCAGCGGATGTAGTCGTCGAGCGACGAATAGGGCCAGCCCGTGTCTTCCATGAATAAACTGAGATCGTGTTCTCGGCCATCGCTTGGCACACTCGACAGATCGACCTCCTGTAGCGGCGACCAATGGACGGGCAGCAAGACTTTTCCCGTCACGTCGCGGCGTAGCTCGTCGAACTCCCGCATCCACTTCTGGAGATCGCCCGATTGGATGCGCTGGGCGAGGCGCTCCCAGGCTGCGCCATCGCGGAGCGCTGTGAGTGTCACGACCTGATAGGACCTGCCGGAACCGTGCGCCTGGTGCGCAAAATAGAGGAGGCGGGCATCGTCCCCCGCGGCGAGCATCGGCATCCAATCTTCGCGCATGGCGGCTTCGAAATCGTCCTCGTGGGTCCCTTTGACCTCGTGCACCTCATGTAGGAACAGCATCTTCTGGCCTCCTGGTTTCCGGCTGTTCGAACATAGCCCGATCAGGAGACGAAGATTGAGTCCCAAAGCCCGAAATTCCGGCCCCAAGGCGATGCTCGTCCATTCTTCGTGTGGCTTCGATTCCGGCTGTTCTCGCGAAATCCCGTTCCCACTCTGCCCGTGACTCGCGTCAGGACGGGTCATCGAGCGCAGTGTCAGCCAGCGAGCCGGTAGCGAATGGGAAGACGCTTCACTCCGCCGACGGCGCCGGATCGGAGTCTCTCGACCGGGCCAGCGATTTCGACCTCCTCGAGGCGGGAAACGAGATGCTTGAAGGCGACACGCAATTCCATGCGCGCAAGATGGGATCCGAGACAGAAATGTTCGCCGATTCCGAAGGCGAGGTGGCGATTGGGTGTGCGGTCGATCCGGAAACGGAATGGATCTGCGAAGACCGTTTCGTCGCGATTCGCCGAAGGGTAGAAGAGCGCGACGGTGTCCCCGCGGCGAATCTTCTGCCCTCGTAGTTCGACGTCTTCGGTCGCGGTGCGGGCCATTTGAATGATCGGGCTCGTCCAGCGCAGGACCTCCTCCATCGCGCTCGGCATCAGGCTCTCGTGCTTACGGAGTCGAGCCCACTCCTCGGGGTGTTCGACGAAGGAGAGTAGGCCGCCGGTTGTCGCGTTTCGGGTCGTCTCGTTTCCGGCCGCCACCAGGATCAGGTAGTAGGCGAGCAGATCGCCCTCGGCGAGGGGGCGGCCGTCGACGCGGGCCGCCGCGAGTTGGCTAACGAGATCCTCCCCCGGTCGCTTTCTGCGCTCGTCGAGTAGATCCTTGAAATAGGCGAATGTCTCTCCGATCGCGCGTTTCCGAGTCTCCTCGGGGGTCTCTCCAGGCTGGCCGTACTCGGAATCCGTCGCACCGATCGTCTCGTTGGTCAATCGATAGAGAAGCGGCCAGTCTCCCTCTGGAAGACCCAGCAGCCAGGCAATGATCGCAATCGGGAGCGGTGCAGCCACGCGCTCGACGAAATCACACTCTCCTTCACTGCCGTTCTCTCCCAGTCCTTCGACGATTTCGCTCGCGATCTGCTCGAGATCGTGTTCCATCTGCCGCAGCCGTCGGGGTGTGAATCGTCGACTCGTGAGGTCGCGAAACGCCTGATGCAGAGGGGGATCCATACTGATGAGGGTCGTCGGGATCTCGTGGGGAACGTCCGGGTCGTCGGAGTCCAGCAGGAGTTGGAAGCGGGGACTACTGATGAAGCGATCGGGGCGACGGGAGATCGCGACGATGTCCGCGTGCCGGGTGATCGCCCAGAAGGGGATCGCATAATGCGTACAATGCGCGACCGGGGCCTCGGCCCGCAAGCGGGTCCAGCTCGCGTGCGGATAGCCCTCGCTCGCGTAGTGGTCGGGATCCGTGATCGTGGTTTCGTCGACGAGCGCCATCGGATTTCCTTCTTGCTTTCGACCCGCCACCAGGACGATTCCCTGTGGTCCCTTCGATTCTACCGCCCGTGTGTCGCGAATGGGCTCCTCGATTCGCGCCGGCGTCGAGACGCACAATCAGACGGCCAACACGGTCATTGGTGAGGCCGAGACCCGGCATTCGCACGAGATTCTTGGAAAGGCGACTGGAACCGGCGTCACGATGACGAGCGTTTCGACGGCCGCTCACCATGCGGCAGGCAGTGTCGCCCGTCCCCACAGATTGAAGGGAACGATGCGCGTGGGCTCTCCGACCAGACGTAGATTCGGAGCCCGTTCGAGTAGCATCCGAAGAGCGATTCGTGCTTCGAGTCGTGCGAGGGCGGCTCCGGGGCAGTAATGATGTCCGAAGCCGAAGGTCATCACGCGGCGGCGAGTCTCGTCGGGGTCTCGATTCAGTCGGAATTCGTCGGGATCATCGAAGATTTCAGGATCCCTGTTCACCGCCGCGTAGAGAACCATCACCTTTGCCTTGGCAGGGATTCTTACACCGTGCAGCGTCAAGTCGCGGGTCGGCGTGCGAAAGAGGCCCAACACCGGCGGGTCGAATCGCAGCGACTCCTCGACCGCGGCGTCCACCAGACTCGGGTCGTCTCGCAGCGCTGCCCAGCGCTCCGGTACCTGGAGCAATCGCCACAGGAGATTGCCGATCATCGCCATGCTCGTCTCATTTCCACCTAGCAAGAGAAGAAGCAGTGTCCAGCTGAGTTCCTTGTCGTCGAGGGATCGGCCGTCGACTTCGGCGACCGCTAGTCGGCTCACGAGATCGTTCGGCAGGACGCTCCCGAGCACGCTTTCGTCGGGACGATCGACCCCGGCGCGGCGGAGCAATTCTTGTCTTGCGCCGATTACCCCCTGGAAATAGTCGTCGAAGGCCTGCCGCGGCGCGAGCGTCGCGGCAGCGTCTGGTTCGTTGTAGGTCGCCGTCAGGTCATCGGACATGCGTCGAAACGCCCGATGGTCTTCGCGCGGAATACCCATCAGCTCCGCGATGATCTTGGTCGGAAAAGGGGAGGCGAAGCCGTGTTGAAGATCGCCGCTGCCCCGGGGAAGGATGCGGTCGAGCAGGTCACCCGCGATCGCGGTGATGGGCCCCTCGAGTTCTTTCACGGTTCGGGGTGTGAATGCGCGATTGAAGAGTGAGCGGAAGGGTGTGTGTTCGGGGGGATCGTTCATCAGGCCGGAGGGCCGCGTGTACTGAGGGCTCTGTCCGTAGCGGATCGAGAAATCGCCCGGATTCGACAGGGCTTCGCGTACGTCCTCACTTCGGCTGAGGGTATAGAAGGGGGGATGGAAATCCGGGTAGTGGTGGACGGGCAGGTTTGCTCGCAGCGTCGCGTAGGCCGGAAAGGGATCTTCGAGGACCTCGGGAGAGAAGGGATCGTACGAGACGGTCGACGGCATCGCGGTGGGGGGACCTCTTGTGGGTAGTCAGCACGTCCCTCGAACTTCGGGCGACCGCGGGACAATAGCGACGGGCCCCGACTGCCTGGCGGTTGTGGTTCTCGGGAGAGGGTCGTCGGCGCAACGATTCGGCCCGATTACGCCACTTGACTTATTAAGACATATGGCGTAAATTGGTGCGCGATGACTAGCGATTCGCCCACGCTCGAGACCGGGTTCTCGGCGCCCCAGCAACAGCTGCTCAGGGCGGCCGAGCGTCTTTTCGCCCTTCGCGGGATCGATTCGGTGTCGACACGCGAAATCGCGCGAGAGGCCGGGCAGAAGAATCACTCCGCGGTTCGATATCACTTTGGCGCGATCGACGCGGTCCTCGAGGCGATTCTCGAATTCAGGATGAGGCCGTTGAACGAGCGGCGACACGAAATGCTCACTCGAATCGAGTCCGAGGGGCAGATTTCGGACGTCCGCGCACTCGTGTTCGTGTTAGTCGATCCCTTCTCGGCACACCTCCTCGCGAGTCCAGAGGAGAGCTACTACGTAAGCCTGCTCAGTCAGCTCTACAGCCGTCAGCAAGCGGATGCGGTCTTCGGCGCGGGTGACGCGCGAACGAGTGCGATTCGAGCGCTCGGCGAGCATGTCATCGACGCGCTGGGCAGCATGCCTCGCCGCGTGGTCGAAGCCCGCTTGCGATGGGTTGGGGTTCAGGTGGTGCATACCGTTGCGGAGTGGGACCACCAACGACGAACGGGCGAAATCGAATTTGCGAAAGCCCATCTCTCCTGGTGCACATCGAATCTCGTCGACTACCTGGTTGGCGGGCTCTGTGCGCCCGTTTCCAGCGATCTTCGAATAGCGAGGTAGACCTTAAATGACTACGGAAACCCTGATCGGCGTCGTTGTCTTCGTCGCGTTCATCCTGGCCTACGGAATCGAGCTCGTGGCGGGGCGCCTGCTCCGGACGAAACGACCGCTCCGCGATTTTCTCTTCGTCTTGGTAGGGATGGTCGCGCAGTCGACGCTCTCCGGCCTGGTGGTTGCGGGAACGGTCGGCCTGCTGTTGGCCGCCCTGCTGCCCGAGGGAGCGGGGCGACTGGCCGGACTCCCTTTCTGGCCCTCCTTTCTCGTCTATTGGATCCTCGTCGAATTGATGCACTACTGGCTCCACCGATGGTCCCACGAGAAGAAGTGGTTTTGGAAACTGCACCGGACGCACCACACGGCGATGGATATGAATGTGGGAGTCGTGTTCCGATACAACGTCTTCTGGACGATGGTTCTGCCGCAGGCCTGGCTTGGCGTCGCCGCGGTCTACAGCGGGATGGGGCAGGCCTTTGCGGCGGCGACGTTGACGACCTTCTTCGTGAATCTGCTGACGCACACGAGCTTTCGATGGGATCTCTGGCTACGAGAGCGATTCCCCGCCACGGA
>JAPYTP010000138.1 GCA_029941885.1 Myxococcota bacterium | reverse complement strand
GGATACTGGTACGTATCATACCAGCCCATCAAAGAAGTCCGCCAGGAACTCGTGGTTAAGGCGCAAGGGCTCCAGCGAAATCTGAACAACGCGCGGACCGTCGCCAACAACGTCCCCGGTTTCGAGGCGGAAGTGGCGGGGTTGCAACGTGATCTGGATCTCGCTTTGAAGCAGCTGCCGAACCGAAAACAGTTCGAGGACTTGCTGCAGGACATCAGCACGGCGGGCAAGAAGGTGGGCGTCGCGATCCAGTCCATCGAACGGGACAAGGAGGTCAACCGCGACTTCTACGCCGAGGTGCCCTTCAAGCTGGAGATCGAAGGCTCCTATCACGATTTGGCCCGATTCTTCGAAATGGTGGCGCACCTGCCACGAATCGTGAACGTGGGCGCGCTCGATATCAAGGTCGCCAGGGAGGCCCAGGCGACCACTCGACTCAAGGTCTCGGGCAAAGCGACGACGTTCCGATTCCTCAGTGACGAGGCCTGATCCATGGTTGTGCGAGCCGAGGGGCGGGGAGCTGTAATGAAGATGAAATGGGCGGTGGCGCTTCCGATTGCCGTGATGCTCGTCATGACGACGGGCTGCGGTGAGGAGGAGACGATCGGTGCACCGAGCGTGGCCGATTTCGAGGCCGACCGCCAAGCACTTGCGAATCGCGAGAAGCCGGGGACTGCAGCCAAGAAGGCCGCGAAGAAGGCGGTGCCCGGTCCGGAGCTCACTGGTCAGACCGGCTACGCGACGGGTGAGCAGGACTATTTCTACGATCCGCGCAACAAGCGCGATCCATTCCGCTCGATTCGCTTCGTGGACAAGGGACCGGAGCAGAAGGACTTCGGACCGCTGGGTGATTTCGAGTTGGGACAACTCGAATTACAGGCCGTGATCTGGGACGCGACGAATCCGCGCGCTTTGATCCTCGATCCTGGGGGTCGCTCGTACATCATTCGAGAAGGCGCCGCGATCGGAAAGAACAACGGTCAGGTGATTCACATTGGCGACAACCTCGTTCTCGTCAAAGAAACATACGAAAATTTCGCAGGTGAGCGAACGACGAAAGACGTTGAATTGCGGATTCGTTTGAGCCAGGGAGGGTGAGCTCGATGGTCGATCCGAGAAACGGATGGCTTGGTATTGGAATTCAGGGCGTGGTGGCGACGATCGCTGTAGCCATTGTCGCGATGGGTTGTGCTTCGTCACAGTCGCCGTTGGGCGTTGAGACGGGCTCGTTGGTTCAGACCATCGGAAATGTTTCAGTTGCCCGGGACGGAGATGGAAGCATCATCCGTCTCGAGGGGCTGGTGGATCCGGTCTACTCGGTGACGACACCGGACGATCCGAACGTGGTCGTCGTGGATCTGGTTGGAGTCGGTAAGTCCGATGCGGAGAGCCTGATCGGCGCCGTACGGGATGAAGCCCAACAGATCGCAGCCTATGACGGTGTGGTCGACCTGGTCACGGTCTCGACCTTCAACGAGGAGGGCGGAACGCCGCTCACTCGCGTGGAGATCGTGATGGCAGATGCCGGCTACGCGCAGGTCTTCTCGACCGGCGATGGTCTGGAGATCAGGGTCTCGCCCGGAACGAACGACACTGAATCAGGGAATGAGATCGGTGAGATGGCCGGCACCACTCCGGTCTGGGACGAGGCGGTAGCGGCGGAGGCCTCCGCGCCAGAGCCGTGGCAGGCTGTCGAAAATTCCACCCCGCTGGTCCTGGCTCCGGCCGTATCGGTTGGACCGCCCCCCGCGGCGACGCAGCTGATGGGCGTCTCGGCCGTGACAACGGACGGGGGGGTTCTCGTCGCGCTCCAGATGGACGGCGGCATCGGCGCGGTCGAGGCGTTTACGCTGGAAGATCCCACACGTCTGGTCATCGACCTTCCCGGACTCACCGTTGCGGGGACGGCCGTGAACATCGATGTCTACTCCGGTCTGGTGACGGGAGTTCGAGTGGGTGGTCACGACGGCAAGGTCCGCGTGGTCGTCGACGGCGGTCCCAAAGCGGCTGACTTCCAGGGACGCCAGGTCATGCCCGGAACGCTGGGCCTCTGGGTTGCGATCGGTGATGGCGAAGCGCTGGATCGGGCGATGAACGAGGCCCTCGCGGCATCGGAATCGGCCTGGGTCGCGAGCGCGACTCCTTCCCTCGAAGAACCGGTCGGTACGCTCGCAGAAGAGACCGACCCCGCGGAGGCGGTTGCTGTCGCTCTAGACACCCGCTTCGAAGAAGACGTTGCGATCGTCGCCGACACTGACCTCGACGGGGAAACGGCCGTCGTTGCGGATGCGCTCTACGAAGAGGAGGTCGCCCCCGTTACGGAGACGGTTTACGAAGAGGAATTGGCTTCCGCAGAGGACGTGGAGGCGTTCGTCGCCGTTTCGGAGACAGCACCGTTGGCAGCGGCAGCGGCTGATGTGCAGCTGGAGACCTTCGAGGAGGCCGTCGAGCTGACAGCGATTTCGATGGACTCCGTCACGTCGGCTGACGTCTATGGACTCCACTACCAGCGAGCGGATGGACTCGATCGCATCGCGATCCTCTCAGACGATTCGGTGGCGTATTCGATCAGCGAGCCGGATGCAACGACCCTGGTCGTCCGCATCCCGAACGCGCGAATCAGTGAGGCCGCCTCGGATCGGATCTTCCCGAAGGCGGGTGGGCCGGTCTCGTTGATTCATGCCTTCCAGCAGCCGGAAGTGGATGTGCCGGAAGTGCGGGTGGTCTTCACGCGGGCTCCGAACCAGGATCCGGTTGTGAGTCGACGGGGCTCGATGCTCTTCGTCGACTTCGCTGACCTCGGTGTGGCCGCTGCTGCCCCGCCTGCATTCCCGAATGCCGGGGCGACAGAAGTGGCGATGGGTTCAGCGAACTCGGAAGAGGTCGCGACGACGCCCCCGACCGTCGATGAGTTGGCCGGGATGGCCAGTGAGGACGCCTTCACGGCGGAATCGACGCCCGTTGCGGCCGAGGCTCCCGTTCTGTTGGAGGTCGATCCGATCTCGCCCGTGGCTTCGGCGGATGCGCTGATCGAAGTGGTCACGGCATTGCCGGGCTTCGAAGGCGAGACGGCACTATCGAGTTTGTCCCCGTCGCTGGACGGGGGAGCGCCTGCTTCGATGTGGGATGCGCCGGTCTCCGTGGTGACCTCTCCGGCGGCGGTCGAGGTTCCAGCGGCGATCGAGGTGCTCGAAGAGGGCGGTTTGATCGACGGCAAGGAATACCGTGGCCGACGGGTTTCGTTGGACTTCAAGGACGTCGCGATCGCGGACGTGCTTCGGCTGATCGCCGAGGTGAGCGACCTCAACATCATAACGGGTGACGAGGTCTCCGGGAACGTGACGATTCGTCTGGTCGAGGTGCCGTGGGATCAGGCTCTCGACGTCATCCTCATGACCAAGGGCCTCGGATTCGTCCGTGTGGGCAACGTGCTGCGGATCGCTCCGTCGGACGTCCTCAAGGCCGAGGAAGAAGTTCGACTCCAGGAGCGACGAAACAAGGAGAAGCTCGAAGATCTCGAGGTCAAGCTGCTTCCGGTGAACTACGCCTCGGTGAAGGACATGGAGGGACTCGTCAAGCGACTACTTTCGGCTCGTGGCACGGTGAATCTCGACAAGCGCACCAACACCCTCATCATCAAGGACATCAGCTCCGTGATCGATGAGGCGAGCGCTCTGATCGCGGCCATCGATACCCAGACGCCGCAGGTGATGATCGAAGCGAAGATCGTCGAGGCAAATCTCGACTTTACCCGAGAGCTCGGCTCGGTCTGGGGAATCCAGACGCAGTCGTTCACGGATCCCTTCGATCCGGACACGCCGCGACGGGATCTCGGAAGCCAGGATCTGACCTTCATCGACAGCAACAGCCTGGCTTTTGGCAACCCGATCACGGCGGTCCCGACTGGATTGATGACCCTGGGTGCATTGATCCTCGACCAGGACTTCCGGATCGATACTCAGATCCAGGCTGCGGAGTCGACGGGCGATGGCAAGGTCATCTCGAGTCCCCGTATCGTGACCCTCGACAACAAGCAAGCCCGGATCGAACAGGGTGTGTCGATTCCCTTCCAGACCTTCGAAGGCGGCGATGCCAAGCTCGAGTTCATCGATGCGGTCCTGTCGCTCATCGTCACGCCGCATATCACGGCCGACGAGAGCATCATCATGGAGATCCAGATCACCCGAAACGCGCCGGACAGCACCGTCCCGACGCCGACGGGTTCTCCCGCGATCTCCAAGAACGTGGCCGAGACTGAAACGCTCGTGAAGGATGGGCAGACGTTGGTTCTGGGTGGCATCTACACGATCACCAAGAGCAAGACGCAGAGCCGTGTTCCCTACCTGCACCGGATTCCGGTCATCGGGAACGCCTTCAAGAACAACAGCGTGACCGACAACCGCAAGGAACTGCTCGTCTTCGTGACCCCGCGCATCGTGCGGCTGCCGGAGATGGCCAGCAATTGATCGGATGATCTGATTACCGGGATCCAGTGAGGTCCTAGCCAGAGAGCCCGAACGACGGGGGGAGCTTGCTCCCCCCGTTTTTCTATACTGCACCCGTGACGGGGAATCGCGAGTCAGAAAGCAGACCGATCTATCTCGTCGGGATGGCCGGTGCGGGCAAGTCGACGGTCGGATCCGGCTTGGCTGCGCGGCTGGGCCGCGTGTTTCTGGATACGGATGACGAGGTCGAGCGGAGGAGCGGGCGAACGATCGCGGAGATCTTCGAGCAGGAGGGCGAGGCTCGCTTTCGAGAACTCGAGGTCGAAGCGATCGATTGGGCTTCGAAAGAGGGCGCGGTCGTCGCCCTCGGAGGTGGGGCGATCGCCCAGCCCGGGGCCGCCGAGAGGCTGTTGGCCCACGGTCTCGTCGTCTTCCTACGCGCTGACCTGGAGACCCTGATCAACCGGATCGGGGACGGATCGACGCGCCCGCTGTTGGCGGGACTCGACCGTGCGGGGCGGGTCGAGCGTCTCGGGGAGCTGCTCGCGGAACGCAGGGTCTACTACGAAAAGGCGAGCATCGCGGTCGATGCCTCGCGCCGGGCAGACGAGGTCGTCGATGAGATCGTCGCTGCCCTCCACGAGAATTGATCGCTACGGCCGTGGCGAAGAGGGCAAGTCGAAGCGAATGAAGATGAAGAAGTCGGCCCCCAGGTCGCGGGACACAAAGACGTCGAAGGGGCGACTGACGGGGGCTGGGCGTGCGCGCGCGAAGGTTCCCGTCGAGCTGGGTGATCGCAGCTATTGCGTCGAACTGGGCATCGACTGGCTGACCACGATCGGTCGTCGCGTCGCAGACGGCCTCGATGCGGAACGGATCGCGCTCGTCACGGTACCGACCGTGGCGCGACGTTATGCGCCGATGCTCACCCGAGGTCTCGAAGCCAAAGGAACCCGTGTGAAGCGGATCGTGGTGCCGGACGGGGATGCCTCGAAGAATCTCCGCCAGCTCGCCAAGCTCTACGATCAGTTTCTGGACCATGGGCTCGATCGGGGATCGGCAGTCGTGACCCTGGGTGGCGGTGTGGTCGGGGATCTCGGCGGCTTTGCCGCCGCTTCCTTCCTGCGCGGGATTCCCTTTGCACAGGTGCCCACGACGGTGTTGGCGATGGTCGACGCTTCGATCGGTGGCAAGACCGGCGTGAATCTGGCCCAGGGCAAGAACCTCGTCGGCGCGTTTCATCAGCCGCGAGGCGTGTATATCGACATCGCGACTTTGCGATCGTTGCCGCGCCGTGAACGCGCGGCAGGGGCCGCCGAACTGATCAAGGCCGCCGTGATCTGTGATGCGGACTTCTTCGATTGGCTGGAGCCGCGCATCGAGGCGCTGTTGGATCTCGATCCCAAAGTGGTCCTGCCCGCGCTCGAACGGGCCTGCGCGATCAAGGCGGACGTCGTGGCGCGAGACGAGCGCGAACGGGGGCTGCGACGACTGCTCAATTTCGGTCATACCCTGGCGCATGCGATCGAAAAGCACGCTGGATATCGCGGGATCCTTCACGGCGAGGCCGTGTCGATTGGAATGGCCTTCGCCGCGAAGCGATCCGAGGCGATGGGTTTTGCCCCCGCTGGCACCAGCGATCGACTGATTGGCCTCCTCGAGCGGGCCGGATTGCCGACGCATCCTCCGGATCGGCCTCGATCTGCTTATCTATCTGCTATTGCCGTCGATAAGAAGAAACAAGGCGGCAAGATTCATTTCGTCGTGCTCGACGGTATCGGCTCGGCGGGTACCGCAGCGCTTCGTCCGCAGGATATCCTTCCGGCGGGGTGGAAAGCCTGAGCGCGCGCGGGGCATGAGGATCGGCAAGGGGGAATTTGTGGGGCTGGGTGTTTCGGCATTGACGCGGAGGAAGCGACTGGCGCGGATCGCCTCGGCGGAGCGCGATCGGCGAGCCGGCCGCATCGAGCTCGCTCTGGCTGTCCTAGGCGGAGGGACCGAATGGCCCGCCCGTATCGTCCTCTCCCTGGCGAAGCTCGCGGAGGATGAAGGTGCCGAGACGCGCTCGATCCTCGAACGGGGTCTCGATGAGTGGGCCGCAGAGATCGGCCTCGACCCCCTCGACACTCCCCTCGGACAGGCGATGCCCGAGCCCGGGATCGATGTCGGCGAACTGGATTCGCCGATCGACCACGACGAACTCGAACGTGCATTCGCGGAAGCGGAAACACAGGTCGACGAGATGCACGATGTGAATAGCGTCGCCGCACGTGTCCTCCAGGAGGAGCCGGTGGGCCTCGCGGAGCTCTCCGGCGATGAACTCATGTCAGAGGACGCGCACGAGCGCGAGCCCGAGACTTCGGAACCGGAGGCCCCCGAAACCGATGCGGCGGCGGCGGATGTGCCGAATTGGTTCGGGCCGATGCGAGGCGAGGGATTCCGGGTCAATCCAGCCGGATCGCCAGAAGAGGATCTCTCGGAGGTCGCCGCATCTTGTGTCGCAGACGAGGGCAGACCCTCGCGCGGAGTGATCCTCTCGACCCTGGGTCGGTGGCTGGATAATCTCGAGGAAAGCAGGGCGAGGAGGGCGCAATGAGTTTCGAAGCAATTCTTCAGTCGATCGTGGATGAGAGTGGAGGCGGCTTGGGCGCCGCTCTGATGGGCCTCGACGGGATCGCCATCTCGCAGGTATCCGCGACGGGCGATCCCGACGCGAGCGACCCCCTCCATGGGGACGTGACGAATGCCGGAATCGAATTCGGACGCATTCTCGCCGACATGAACAAGGCGTCGGATTCGATCGGAGCCGGCAATATCGGTGAGGTCGTGATTTCGCTCGATCGGGTGAAGCTCGTGTTTTACACCGTCGAAGATGACCTCGTGCTGGTTCTCGCGATCCGTCCGGATGGCAATCTGGGCAAGGCGCGCTACCTCATCCGCCGAAGCCTGTTGGAGATTCGCTCCGAGCTGTAGGGTCGCCGCCCACTCCCGGGTCGAAGGTCTCGGCAATTCGGAGGGTCGATCCATGTCCAAGAATTCCGCGCGTATTCTCGTGATCCATGGTCCGAACCTCAATTTGCTCGGCCGCCGAGAGCCCGAGGTCTATGGAACACAGACCCTGGCCGATATCGACAGCTCGCTGGCGGCGGCCGCCAAGGAACTGGACGTCGAGATCGACACCTTCCAATCGAACCACGAAGGCGAGTTGATCGATCGGATCCAGGAAGCGATGGGGGTCGCCAGAGGCATCCTCATCAACCCGGGCGGCTTCACGCACACGAGCGTCGCGCTGCGGGATGCCCTCGTTGCGACCGATCTGCCGGTCGTCGAAGTGCACCTCTCGAACGTGTACGCCCGCGAGGACTTCCGCCACAGATCCTTCATTTCAGCGATCGCCGTCGGCGTCGTCTCCGGTCTGGGCGCGGATGGATACCGGTTCGCCCTCGAGGCGCTGGCCCGTCGGACTGCCGACTGAGCTTGGCGATCGGCGTCCTGGCGCTGCGATGGCGCCGCCGAGCCCCCGCGCCCGGTCTACGATCTCCCTATCTGGACACTTGGCCGGATGGCGGGTCGAACCGGGATCCGCGCGTGCGGTGGCCAGGGCCAGCCCCAAGGGATCAACTCTTTCGACCGTCCCCGGCCCCCCCCCCAGTCTCGCCTCAAGGGGGCGCACGGCTCCGCCGATACGAAGAGTCGAAGACGCGGCTCGCCTGGTGAGTGGGTCCGACGTCGTTCTACTTCGCCGTGCTGAGGGTTCATTGGCGCTCAATAAACGAAAAGTACTGGAAGCTGCACGCAAGCACGCTCAAAAAGGCGCCAAGGCCAAGGCCCTCAAGGAGTACAACAAACTCCTGCAGGAAGATGCGCGTGACGCGAAGCTCTTGCTCGAGGTCGGCGACGCCTATCGTCGCTGGGGGCAGAACGAAGAGGCGATCGCCCAATACGGGAAGGTCGCTCAGCAATACCGGCAGGATGGTTTCGACGCACGTGCAGTTGCGGTCTTCAAACAGATCCTGAATCTCGACCCGAAGAATTACCCCGCCTACGTTTCGCTCGCTGAGCTCTATGAGCGAATGGGGCTCGACTCCGAAGCAGCCACAGCCCTCCAGACCGCCGCTGACGGATACCACAAGGAAGGTCGAAAGACCGAAGCCCTCGAGCTGTTGCGTCAGATGGTGGCGCTCGATCCGACGAATACGGCGAGTCGGCTCAAGGTCGCCGAATTGCTCCGCCAGGAAGGCATGGAGTCCGAGGCGCTCGCCGAGTACCAGGCGGTCATCGGAGAGCTCACGAATCAGCAGGATCGGGATCAGCTCATCACCGTGTACGAGCGCATCCTCGAGGTCAGACCCGACCAGATCGATGCTCTCACCGAGCTGGTGCGAAATCTCATTGCGGCCGGCGATCTCGAACGAGCGGAGCCGCTCGCCGTTCGCGCGCTGCACGTCTCGGCGGAAGCGCCGCAATTCGAGTTGCTCATCGATCTCTATGCCCAGATGGGGAACGAATCGAAGTTGGCCGACGCGACCCGCGGCCTGGCGAAACTCTACCGAGACCGCGGCGACGAGGAGAAGGCCCGTGAGCTGATGCAGCGACTTCCCGTCGAGGAGGTCGAGTCGAGTTCACGAATGGCCGTCGATGTTTCGGAGGTCGATGAGCCGGAACTCGGTGACGAGGAACTGCTCGCGGACGACGAGGCCTTCGTCGAGCTGACCGACGAGTCCGTGGCCGAACCCGTCACACCGGATGCACTCGAGGGCCCAGAAGATCTCGAGCTGGAACTCCAAGACGAGTCCCCCGCGCTCGATTTCGGCGACGCGGACGAAGAACCGGGAGCCGTCGAGTCGGTGCCGCTTCCGGAAGGGGATCCCGATCAGCTGCTGGCCGAGGCGAGTGTCTATCTTCGATACGGAAAGCGAGAACAGGCGATTGCGAGTCTGCGCGGGGTGCTCGCGCAGGATCCGAATCATCGTGGGGCGCTCGAGAAACTGGGCGAAGCCTATGTCGACGACGGCCAGAGGTCCGAAGCCGTTCACGTCTGGATGCAGGCCGCCGAGCGGATGCGGAGCGAGGGAGATGATCAGGCGCTCGCCGTTCTCAAAGATCGGATCGGTGCCCTCGATCCCGCGATGGCCGCCAGCATCGGACCCGCCCCCGGCGCATCGGCGACCACCGAGCTTCCCAGCATCGAACTCGATCCGGACGAGATCTCCGCATCGGTCATGGATCTCGATCTGGATGTCGAGGTCGAGGTCGAGGTCGAGGTCGATCTGGATGGCGCGATCGGCGACGTGGCGGCCAGCGAGTCCGGGCTCGAGGTCGGCGAGGAGCTGGACACTTTCGAGATCGAACTCGACGAGGACTCGGTCGCCTTCGATGTACCCCCGGTCATCGAGGAAACCGCCCCCGAGCTCGATTCGTCTTCGGCATCGGAGAACGCGGTGTCCCTCGAACTCGAGGGCGACGAGTCGTGCTTGGACGAAGCGGAGGCGGAAGTCGAGGTCGAATTCGATTTCGAAGAACTGACGGGTTCGGCGAGCGTGTCGAGCGCCGGACAGAGCACGTCCACCGCGGCTCAGATCAGTGAGGAACTCGAAGAAGCGGAGTTCTACATCGCCCAGGAGATGTACGAAGAGGCGACCGGCCTTCTCGAGCGTATCCTCGAGATCGTGCCCAACCACCCCGCCGCGCTGCTGCGAATGGGCGAAGTGGGAGCCGCCCGGGGAGAAGAGCCCGACGCCGCGGTCAGCGGTGCGGAGAGTCGGACGAAGGACTTCGAGGTCGCGGCGCGCTTCGATGAAGAGCCCGTCGGCACTATCGATCATGCCGAGGACGACACGGATGCGGATTCGTTCGATCATGACGAAGACGATGAGGACGCGTTCGAGATCGACGTAGAATTCGATGACGACGACGAGCACGAGGACGACACCGTCCACGCCAGCGAGGATGTGCCGGAGCAAGCGGTCGTACAAGATGCGGCGACAGAAGCTGTCACGGACGCGAATGTCGAATCCGATTTGTGCGACGACCAATCCGCTTCGTCCGCGGACGAAGATTCCACTTACCCTGGGCAGGTCGAGGTCGAAGCCGCGGCGACCTTCGATCTTCGCGAGGCGCTGGCGGATGTGTTGGCCGAGGACGACGCGCCGGCAACGGATCCGAATGCGGAGTCTGGCGTGCTCTCGACCGTGGAGGACGGCTTCGGTTCGATCTTCTCGGACTTCAAGAAGGGTGTGAGCGCGACTCTCGATGCCGGGGACTACGACACGCGCTACGACCTCGGGATTGCGTATCGGGAAATGGGTCTCTACGAGGATGCGATCGGCGAGTTCCGGATCTGTCTCGATTCGGAGGAGCGCCGATTCGACAGTCTCTACCTCATGGGTCTCTGCGCGCGGGACCTCTCGCGCTACGAAGATGCGGTCAATCACCTCGAACAGGCGCTGGCCCTGCCCGATCTTCCGGAGAATCGGATGGCGGGGGTCTATTTCGATCTCTCCTTCGCCGAAGAGGCTGGGGGCGATCTTGGGCGTGCACGCGCCAGTCTGCGCCGAGTGATCGAACTCGAAGCCGGTTTTCCCGGCGCGGCCGACCGATTGGCCTCCCTCGAATCGAGCGAGACACCCCCCCCGGAGCTCGGCGAGCCCGGCGAAGTCTACGAGTCGTTCGACGATCTCTTTACGGCAGACGATGATGACGAAGACGGGGACGAGGGCGTTTCCGCTGCCGTTTCCGTGGAGACCTTCGAGTCCTTCGACGACGTCGTCCGCGAGGCCGAAGCGGCCCTCGATGATGCGGATCGCGTCGATGGGTTCCCCGATGCAGCATCCAGTGAAGTCCCGCAATCCGGGGAGGCGGACGATCCCGTCGACGCGGAGGCCGACACGAAGCCACCCAAGAAGGGTGGTCGCAAGAAGATCTCGTTCGTCTAGCGACGAGCCTTTTGATCCCCCGAGCCAGAGCAAGGAACTTTCGTGGAACATCTCCATCACTTCGGGCTCCCTCAGGACCCCTTCAGCAACGAACCGGACCTGCGAATCTACTTCGAGAGCGCAAGCCATTGCGACGCCCAACGTCGCGTGGAGCGCAGTTTGCGCCAGCGCAAGGGCCTCACTCTCCTGACGGGGGAGGGGGGGACCGGAAAAACCCTGCTCGCGCGTAGGATCCTCGAGTCCCTCGAGGAAGAAGTCTTCGAGGCCACACTGCTCGTCATCATGCCAGGTGCGGCGGATGCCACCGGGATCCTCCAGCGTTTCGCGCGTCAGCTGGGCTGCGAGGAACCGGCTGAGGATCGGGGCGGTCTGCTGGGCCAGATCTACGAACATCTCGCGATCGTTCGCGAGGATGGACGCCACGCGGTCTTGATGGTGGATGATGCACAGGTGATGACACCCGAGGTCTTTTCCGAACTCAGCGGTCTCTTTAATCTAGAATACGAGGACAGGCGCCTCGTCTCGATCCTCTTCGTCGGCTCACCCGATCTCGACCGATTGGTGGAGAACGACGTCAGCATCATGCCGCGGGTGGATGTCCGCGTTCGGCTTCAGCCGCTCGACATAAAAAACGTCGCCGCCTATCTGAACCACCGGATCACGACAGTCGGGGGGAACGTCGACCTGTTGCCGGCCGCTGCGATGGACACGCTTTTCAAATTCGGACGTGGGCGCCCGCGACTCCTGAATACGCTCGCGGACAACGCACTCTTCGAGGCCTATCTGGCCGGACGACCCGCGATCGAGCCGAGTGATGTCGAGCGGGCCGCTGCCGATCTCGGGATCGGCCCCGACCCGGGCTCCACATTCACGCAGCCGACGGCCGCTCCGGTCTCGGAGGTCGCACCGATTCCGACGGGGCTCTCCGGAGTGATCGACATGTTACCGACGGGCGCGGCCTCACTCGAACTCAATGAGCCGGTGGCCGACTTCGAACTCACACCCGAAATGGAATCGCCGACAGCCGCACCTGCGACCCTGGATCTGGATGCCGGGCTCGAAGCCGCACTCGAGAATTTCGGTACACCCGAGGCGGCCGAGACGACCGCCTCCGATCTTGGCATCGGAGCGATGGAATTCGTCGTTGACGCGGGCGCGTCCAGCGGGGTGGTCGAGGCGACGCGAAGTCTTCCGGCCGCTTCGGAGGCGGAGATGACCGTCGCGGCTGTCGACGCCACGCCGGAATTCGAACTCGAGGAGGCAGAATTGTCGCCGTTGGCGCAGGGCGACGTGGAAGAACTCGATGACGCCTTCGTGGAGCTGCTCGAAGAGTAGTACTCGGTCGGCCGCCGCGATCGACACGCTGTCGCAGCAGAACAGCAAGTCGCACGGAATCCGGCCCACATTGGCGAGTCGGCACGTCGGCGTAGGTCTTAGGGCTCTGGTATGGGCCCCTAGGCCTCAGGTCGCGTGCTGCTGCCGTCGTCGCCGCAGCTGGTACCCGGCCACTAATGTCCCGGACGAGAACATCGTCGCGGAGGTCGGTTCGGGGATTGCCGTCGCCACATCGCCGATGAACAGGATGTTCGCCTGCAGGGTGACCAGCGGGAGGCCCCCGGACGGATCATTGAGATCGTACACGTAGTCGGGATGAGCGATCTGCGGGAACTGCGCGATCGTGACTCCAAAAATGGCCAACTGGAGAACATTGTTGGACAGGATGAAGAGCAGCTCCGCCTCGTTGTCGAGGGATATGACCGTCGTCGTAGAGGAGGCGTCGGGAAATACGGTCGCATCGGGATAGATGCCCTGGATTTCGGCGGTGACCACCGACTCCGCGCAGATGCGGCTGGCCGGACAACCGAAGGCGGTATTGGAGGGATCCATATCGATCCCCCCCGTGAAAGCGCTGCTGATCGTCGCGTCGTATACGTCGACTGCCTGGAGCGCGACGAGCGATGCATCCATCTGGATGCTGAAGTCGGTCATCCGAAGGTCGAAGTTCAGCAGTTCGCCGTAGGTACCGACATCGAGATCGACCGTTATTTGTGAGTTCAGCACGTCGAGCGGGATTGAGCCATTGAGCGAAGTTCCGGTCGCGTATGGATCGATCGTCGACCGATCCGGGATGAGTGTAGGGTCCAACGGAACCACCTGACCGTCGACAGTCATCTGTAGGCCCCAGACGTGACCTGAGGTTCCTTGGAATGTCACCGGAACCGCGGCCGCCTGCGTGGGGAGCAGGGCGAAAATCAGGGCGCCTGCGGGTACAAGGGAGATCCAAGAGTCATGAATGAATGATTTCGTCGTGTGCGCCATGTCCGGGTTACCCACCTTGATGAGGTATAACTAACATCCAACATCATCGATTAAGTGAGAATCTATTCGAGGTCGAACTGGAGAACCGAGCATCGATCTTGATCTTGTCGAGCCGTCGCCTCGACCGAAGTCAGCTGCGGTCCCAGGCACGCTGACCGATCAGTCAGGGTCGATCGGTCAGAGACCGGAAGCCTAATACGATCGAGTCGCTGCCCGCACCGCCAATAACAATTGATCGCGGTGCCAAAGAAAGTCAGAGCGAAGGCTTGGTGTATCTGTCGGCATTTCCGATCGGACGGTCGTCTTCGCGACATCGGCGACCGGCCTGACCAAGAACTCGCAAGCAGTGTTTATCGGGAGCCTTCGTAGCTCGTCGCATCCGGGACAGATGAGGACTAATCCGACCGACTGAATCGCCGGAGAGTCGTCCGAAGGTCGAGATGGGCGATAAATGCCACGGTTTCAGCCCGCACGACTGCGTGAACCGTGGCATGTGATTGGGATTCTCACCATCCGTCTAGGAGGTTTCACTACGAACTGACAGGGAAAGCAATCTGTCTAGACTCTTCCGAAATCGAGATCGCGCCGTCGATCCAGGCCGGAGAGTTGGCCGAGTCATCCGACTCCATCGATCGAGGGGATTTCGTTTCCGATCGGGCCCCGTCGAATTGCAAATAGTGAACGCGGTGTGAGCTGGACGGGGCCGAGTTGTCCGAAGACCGCCGAAGATCACCGATCTTGCGAGCCTGGGAGCCCGTCGCGCGACGGCGGGCGGCCCTACCGTAAGTGCCCGATTCGGCTAAGTTCCACGCCGGATGCGCGAGTAGCTCAGTTGGTAGAGCATCAGCTTCCCAAGCTGAGGGTCGCCGGT